>JBFFZG010000006.1:0-43150 GCA_041568735.1 Promineifilaceae bacterium (SeqCode) | reverse complement strand
CATCTGGCCGCGAAAAAAGGGCGGGAAACCGTCCTTTTTTCTTTTCAAGCCAGGAAGTGCGTTGGTTTTTAGCCGGCTTCCTGCTAGGGTAGCGCCATGCCATGGTTCACCTCCCGGCGGGAGCGCCGGCTCTGGCTCTGGCTCGCCCTGGTCCTGGCCGGCATCTACGCCACGCTGGGGCAGGTCCCGGCCGCGGCCGCCTTCCTGCGCCAGCGCGGCGAGCTGCGGGACGCGCTCTTTTTCCTGCTTTTTGTCTCCCTGACCGTCATCGCCGTACTCTGGCTGCGGCGCCGCCCCGGCCGGGCCGAAATCGCCGTGGGGGCCGGCATCCTGATCGTCTACCTGGCCGCCTGGATTCGCATTGGCACGCTCGAAGAGCGCACCCACCTGTTTGAATACGGACTGGTGGCGGCGCTCGTCCACGAAGCGCTGCTCGAGCGGCGGGCCAACGGCCGGCAGGTGCCGGCCCTGCCCCTGGTCGCCCTGGTCCTGGCCGCCCTCCTGGGCTGGCTCGACGAAGGGATTCAGGCCCTGCTCCCCAACCGGGTCTACGATCTGCGGGACGTTTTTTTTAACACGGTCGCCGCGGGAATGGTGATCGGAGCGCGCCGGGCGCTGGCCTTCGTGCGGGATTGGGTGCAGGGCCGCCGGCCGGCCGACTAGCTCCAATGGCCCATGACCTCACCGGCAATTGGTCAGCCAGGCTATTGGCGAATCCCCCGAACCCGCCTACCATATCCGGTACCGGACACCGGCGCGGATGGCCCGGGCGGCGTCCGGGACGACCGGTCTGGCAGCTATGGGTGATCAGCGCTACGAATTTCTCGACTACGAGCCGCCGGCTCCCCGCGGCCGGCGGCGCCGGCCGGCCCGGCGGCGGCGGAGCTGTCTCGGCCGCCTGGTCAGCGGCGCCCTGACCCTCCTCCTGGCCGCCTTGATCGCCGGCACCGTTTCAGCCGCCGGCGGGTATCTCTACCTCAGCCAGGAGCTGGCCGGGGCCATCGACCGGCTGGCCACCTTCCGCTCGGCCGCCGGCGGCACCCCCCGCTTCTACGACCGGCACGGCCAGCTGCTCATCGAGCTCAAAACCCCCGAAAAGCGGCGCGCCCTCGCCTACGCCGACATTCCCGCAGTGGTCAAACAGGCCACCATCGCCGTCGAGGACGACACCTTCTGGGACAACTGGGGCATCGATCCGGCCGCCATCGGCGCGGCCATTCTCTACAACTCCCAGACTCCCGACGGGCGGCCGGTCGGGGCCAGCACGATCACCCAGCAGCTCGTGCGCCACGTCGCCTTTTCCTATGAAGAGCGGACTGCCACGAGCTACCGGCGCAAGCTGCACGAAATTTTTCTGGCCGTCGTGCTGACCCGGCAGAAGAGCAAAGAGGAGATCCTGACGCTGTACCTCAACGAGATCTACTACGGCAACCGGGCCTATGGGATCGAGGCGGCTGCCCAGACCTACTTCGGCCGCCCGGCGGCCGAGCTGACCCTGGCCGAAGCCGCCCTGCTGGCCGGACTGCCCCAGGCCCCGGCCGTCTGGGATCCCTACACCAACTTCGACGGCGCGCGGGAGCGGCAGCGCCTGATTCTCGACCTGATGGCCGCCGACGGCATGATCACCCCGGCCGAGGCCGAGGCCGCCCGCGGCGCCCCACTCGTCCTGCGGCCGCTGCTGCCTGCCGGCGACGGGAACAGCCGGGCGATGCTCGCCCCCCATTTCGTCCTCTACGTCCAGCGGGAAATTGAAAAGCGGTTCGGCCCGGACGCCCTCTTCCAGGGGGGCTGGCAGGTGACGACCAGCCTCGACCTGCGGATGCAGCAGCTGGCCGAAGAGATCGCCCGCCAGCGGCTGCTCGAGTGGGGAGCGGCCCACGACGCCAGCAACGCGGCCGTCGTCGTCCTCAAGCCGCACACGAGCGAGATCCTGGCCATGGTCGGCAGCCTGAACTACTTCGACCCGGCCATCGACGGCCAGGTTAACATGGCCATCGCCCCCCGCCAGCCGGGCAGCGCCTTCAAGCCGATCACCTACGTGGCAGCCATGGAAAAGGGGTGGTCGACGGCCGACGTGCTCTGGGATGTCCCCATCGAGCTGGAAGTCGGCTATGACGACCGCATGATCCCGGTCAACTACGACGGCCGCTACCACGGCCCGCTGCTGCTGCGCGACGCCCTGGCCAACAGCTACAACATCCCCCCGCTGCAGCTCGCCCGCGATGTCGGCCTGCCCCATGTCATCGCCACGGCGCGCAAGATGGGGGTTACCTCCCTGGTGGAAACCCCGGGCTACTACGGCCTCTCCCTGACGCTCGGCGGGGGTGAGATCCCCCTGCTCGAGCTGACCCAGGCCTTCGCCACCCTGGCCAACGGGGGCGGATTCACCCGCCTCTCGCCCATTTTGAAAATCACCGACAGCAACGGCCGGGTCGTCACCGACGACACGCGCGGCCGGCTTCCGCCCAACCGGGTCGTCAACGACGGCATGGCTTACCTCATCACCGACATTCTCGACGACGACAGGGCCCGGGTGCCGGCGTTCGGTCGGGGCAGCGCGCTCGAGCTGCCGTTTCCGGCCGCGGTCAAAACCGGGACGACCAACGATTTTCGCGACAATCTGACGGTCGGCTATACCCCGGGTGTAGTCGTCGGCGTCTGGGTGGGCAACAGCGACAGCCGGCCGATGCGGGCCACCTCCGGCCTGCAGGGGGCCGCGCCGATCTGGTCGCAGCTGATGCGGACGATCAGCGGCGATGCGCAGCTGCTCGAGACGCTGGCGGTCAACGGCCGGCCCGTTCCGATCGAGTTCGCCCGGCCGGCCAGCGTGATCGAGCGGGAGGTCTGCCTGCCCCAGGGGAGCGGTGGATCGACCTGCGGCGCCCGGCGCACCGAGCTCATGCTGAACGGCGCGCCGATCCACGGCATCGGCCGGCTTGGCTATACGCCGGACAGCCGCTCCGTCCCCGGCGCCTGGCAGCTCAACGTGCTCCCCCTGTCGGCCGAGGCGGCGGCCCAGATCCTGCAGGCGCCGCTCGAGAACGGCGCCGCCCCGCCGCGGCCGGCGCTCTGCGTGACCAACCGGCTTTACGAGGGGGCCACCACCCGCCTCTTCCTGCCGCCGCCCCCCTTTTATCCGGACGAAGTGCGGGCCCGGCTGTGGGCCGAGCGCAACGGCTGGGGCGGCCGCATGGCGCCGCCGGCCGCCTGCCCGACCGCCGCCACCCGCGGCCTGGCCGTGCGGCAGCCCGCTTCGCAGACGGCCGGGGCGGAATCCGAAGCGGCAGGCGGGTCGGCCGCCCCCCTCCCGGCCTCCAACCGGGTATCGATCGCCTCCCCCGCTCCCGGCAGCACCCTGAACGGGGTCGTTTCGATCGTCGGCACGGTCGATCCGGCCGAAATGAGCTACTACAAGCTGGAGATCGGCCGGGGGGCCAGCCCGGACAGCTGGACCACCTTCGGCACCACCCACAGCGGGCGGGTGCGGGAGGGGGTGCTGGAGACGCTGCAGGCCGGCGCCCTGCCGGCCGGGGAATACGTCATCCGTCTGGTCGTGGTCAAAGCGGATGGGAACTACGGCGCGGTGGATGCCGTGCCGGTGACGATCGCCCCCTGATGGCCGGCGGTGCGCCGCCTCAGGCCGGTTGGACCGGAGCGGCGGGGAAGAGCGTTTGCCGCCGCTGGAAGAGCCAGAGCGCGGCCGCGGTGGCCAGCCCGACCGCGGCGAAGACCAGCCACGGCAGTGCGGGCAGCTGCCAGCCGGCCGCCAGGTCGACCAGCGTCCCCCCGATCAGGTTCCCCAGCCCGCCGCCGACGGCCAGCGCCAGCCCGTTGAAGCCCATGTAGGCCCCCCGCGCCGTCTCGTCGGACATCAGCGCGACGACGGTCTGGACGTTGGGCATGACGAGCACCACGCCGAGGGAAAAGAGGAAGGCGGCCGCGTAGAGATGGGCCAGGGTCTGGGCCAGCGCGACCGAGCCAAGCCCGAGTGCGGTCACGGCCGTGCCGGCGTAGACCAGCTGCTCCGGCCGCAAGCGGCCGCGGGTCAGCCGCACGACCGGAATCTGCAGCGAAACGGCAAAGAGAGAATTGATCGTCAGAAAGGCCCCCACCCCACCGCTGCTCCCGGAAAGCGCTTTGGCCGCCAGGGGGAGGGCGATCGACAGCTGGACCCACATGAACCAGAAGCCGATGCTCAGGGCGGAATAGCGGACGAAGCGGAGGTCCCGCCAGACGAGCCCCAGGCTCTGGAAGACCCGCGGTTGGCCGGCCGCTCCGTCCGGCGCGGTCGAGATGGACACGGACGGAATACCCCACCACATGGCGAAAAAGGTCAGCAGGAAAAAGAGGGCCGCCCCGTAGCCGACGACGGCGAAACTGATGCCGATGAGAAAGGCGCCCAGCGCCGGCCCGAGCATCTGGGCCAGGTTGCGGGCGATGCCAATCCGGGCGTAGTATGCCGGCATCTCGTCCGGCCGGGCCAGGGCGGCGATCAGCCCCTTGATCGGCGCGTCGAAGAGGGCGCCGCCGACGGCAGCCATGATGCCGGAGAGCAGCAGGCCGGCCGGCGTGACCGACAGCCCCATCACCGCGAAGCTCAGGGAGCGAATGAGCACCCCGGTCAGGATGAGCGGTTTGGCCCCCCAGCGGTCGGCCAGCGCGCCGCCAAACAGGGTCAGCCCCTGCTGGGTAAACTGGCGCACGGCCAGCACGAGCCCGATCATGGCCGCCGCCCAGCCCAGGTTGTCGACAAAATGGATGGAAAGCAGGGGAATAATCAGGAAAAAGCCGGATTGGATGAGAAACAACGACCCGAGAACCACCCACAGCCCCCGCTGCCGCACCCGCTCCGCCCGCTCGAACTCGCCCAGTTGGCCCAGGGACGCCCTTCGGATCCCTTCACTCAGCATCGCCATAACCGCTCCAAAAAACCGGATTAATCAGCCGATTCACACGATAACACCCTCCGTTCCATAACTCAAGACAATAAGAGTGATGGCTATAATAGAAGTTTTCTATTAAACTTGAGGAAAAGGGGAAATTTTATAGTCGAAAGTCGAAAGTCGAAAGTGGGTAGATCCCTCCAGCGGCTTACGCCAAACACCAAAACCATCTACCGACAACCACTCAAAGATTTCCGAAGACGTCAAACAGTTCACTTTCCACTTTCGACTTTCCACTTTCGACTTTCCACTTTCAACTTTTAACTTTAATCTTGCCATGGAACTTCGCCAGCTCGAGGCCTTCGTGGCCATCGCCCATGCCGGCAGCTTTACGCGGGCAGCCGAGAAGATGAATTTGACCCAGCCATCGCTCAGCGCGCGGATTCAGCAGCTGGAGGAGGTGCTGGGTGGGGCGCTTTTTGAGCGCCGCTCCCGGCCGGTGCGGCTGACGGCCATGGGGCAGATTTTTCTCCCCTATGCCGAGCGGGTGCTGGGGATCCTGGAGACGGGACAGGAGGCGCTGGACGCGGCCCGGAAAGGGCTGGCCGGCCGTCTGGCGGTCGGCACCCCGGTCTCGGTGGCCACCTATCTCATGCCGGCCGTCGTCGACCGCTTTTCCCGCCAGTTCCCCCAGGCCGAGCTCTACATCGAGACGAGCCACTCCTCGACCCTGGTGCAGCAGCTCGAGGACGGGCGGCTCGACCTCGTCTTCACGGCCGTGCTCCCCCAGCTGATCCGCCAGTTCGACATCATCCTGCGCATCGCCGATGAAATGGTCATCACCGCCGCGCCGGAGCACCCACTGGCCCGCGAAAGGGGGATCCCGCTGGCCGATCTGTGGCAGCATCGGGTGCTCCTGCCGCGCTGGGGCGGCACCTTCGAGACCTACATCCGCAGCCTGCGCGAGCTGGCCGACCAGCCCTGGCCGCTGGTCAATGCCCCCCTGACGGTGGCCCGGCATATGCTCGCCCGGCCGGACATCATCGCCTTCGTCCCCCGCCGCTTCGCCACCGCCATCGGCAGCGTTGTGCTCGACGTGCCCGAGTTCCACTACCCGTGGGATGTCGTGCTCATCACCCGCCCCGGCCGCTCCCTGACGCCGCTCGAGACCCGCTTCCTGGAAACCGCGCGTGCCGCCGCCCGATCGCCGGTCTAAGGAATTCCCGGCGGCAATTGCGCCGGGGAACCCGTGGGATTATAATGCCTGATGCCCCGCAGGCATTCCGCCCCGGGCATCAGTACATACGTGAGTGGACAGGCTCTGGTTGCCATCAGCCCTGTCCAGGAGAAAACCGGCATGATTCAAGGTTGGGAATGGATCATCATTCTGGTCGTCGTTCTGCTCGTCTTCGGGGTCGGCCGCATCGGCAAACTCGGCAGTGAACTGGGGAAAAGCGTCAGCGCCTTCCGCAAAGGGCTGCGTGAAGGACAGGAAGAGCTCGATCAGGCCCGTGAAGAGAAGAAAGAGGAAGGGGAAGCGGTGAAGAAGGTCGAAGAGGACCCGTCCTGAACCGCGGCCGGCCGGCCGCATCCCTTCGTTTATTAAAATAAATGGCCGCTCCTGTGAGCGGCCCGGTTTTTTTTCGGGGAATCGGCGCCGGGTTCGCCTCAGCGCAGAATCAGCGGCAGGTAGATCCGCGTGATCTGGCTGACGATGTGGACGCGCACGGGGATGCGGGTCGGGCTGCCGGCGCCGGGAGAAGCTGCGGTGATCGTCACCTCGGCTGTGTGGCTTCCGAGCGGCAGGCCGGCCGTGTTGACCCCGATCGTCAGGATGTCGCCGTGGCCGCCGCTGGTCCGGTTCAGGGTCGGGGTCAGGAGGCCGCCGGTGGTCAGAGACGCCTGCCAGGAGCCGGTGGACAGCGCCCCGTAGAGAGAAATGGGATAGGAGCGGGAGATCTGTACGGCGGCCGCCGGGGTGGTCATCAGTCCCAGCTCGCCGGCGTTGTTGACCACCATCTGGGCCGTGACGGCCAGCGTGGCGTCATCCCAGTAGCCGTTGTTGTGTTTGACCGGGTAGTCGGGCTGGCCGTAGAGAAAGACGGTCATCTGCGAGGTCTGGGCCGTGGCCGTGACGATGAACAGGCCGAAGCTGTCGTACTGCAGCCGGCCGTTGGGGTGGCTTCCCTGGTCGCTCCAGACGACGGTGGGGCTCGTCCAGTCGCTCCCCCCGGCCGGATCGAGGCCGATTTTCTGCCGGTAGAGGCCGTCTTCCGGCCCGGAGCAGGCGTCGCCCACTCCCTGCGGGCTGGGACAGCTGCTGTGGTTTTTCTCAGGGATCGGGTCGTCATTGGCCGTCCAGCTGTGCCCCCAGGCGCTGAAGCAGTAGGTCACCCCCGGCTCGACCGGGACTTTCTGGTAGACCCCGGCCTCATGAGTGCTGTAGAGGGTGAACAGCTGCTGGGCAGCGTCGCCGGAGCGGGCGCGCGGCGGGCCATACCAGCGCTTCGACTCCTCGGCGGCCGTGAATTCCGGCATCTTGTAGTAGAGCGGGTCGCTCCCCTGGGCGCGCCACCAGGGGGACCAGCCGGGGGCGGTCCGCACCGACGTGCAGGGGCCGAACGGGCACTGGGGAATGCCGCCGGGCGGGTTATAAACCTGGTATTCTCCTTCAAACGAGGGGTTCTGGAGCAGGTTGGAGAGACCGGCCTGCACGCAGGCCCCCTCGTCGAGGGATTCCCCATACAGGACCAGCGGGACTCGCCCCATAGCCGCGGCTCCCAGCAGTGCAGCTGCCAGGGCGAGCAGCAGCCAGCGGACGCGAACCATCATCGGATTATAAATCGATCACATTGGTGATGACCAGCAGGACGAGGCCGACGACGATGATGTCGGCCAGCAGGAGGACCGCCAGGATCAGCCGCTGGTTCGGAGTGAAGCGGGAGAGGATGCCGGTTGAGGGGGCCTGGAAATCTTCTTCGACCGCTTCGTGGGTCGCGCTGGTGCGCATGCTTTTCTGCCGCAGCTGCTCAAATTCGTCTTCAAACTGCTCTTCGATCGCCATCATGTACTCCTTAAATTCCGCCCGGCCGCCGATTTCCAGCGGGTGCCAGGGGCGCCGGGCGCCATTTGTCGGCCGAAGCCATCGGTAGACTGGTTTTCATTATACAGAATCGGTTCCCGGGGCCGCAAGGGACCGGGCATATGCCAATAGTCCTAATTCGGCTGCCGCAGCGTCACATCGGCCGCTGCAATCGCGCGCAGTGCCCCGTTTTCATCCCGCACGAGCAGCCGGCCGGCCTCGTCGACATCCTCGGCGGTGCCGTTCCAACCCGCCGCACTGGCGCCGATTTCCTGGACGGTGACCGGCCGGCCGAGCGTCACCAGGCGGCTCCGCCAGGCCGGGAGGGGGCTCTCGCCCCGTTCGGCCGCCTCGCAGCGGGCTTCAAAGCGGGTCAGCAGTTCGACCAGCAGGGCCGGGCGGGAGAGCGCCTGCCCCCCTTCGAGGTGCAGGCTCGAGGCGGCGAGCGGAGTGTCGGGCAGATCGGCCGCCCGTGTGTGGACGTTCAGGCCGATGCCAACAGCCGCCAGCGCCAGCCGTCCGCCGGCAAGATCCGCTTCGACCAGGATGCCGCCCAGCTTGACCAGCCGGCCGGCCGCCGGTCCCTGGTGCACGATGTCGTTGGGCCATTTGAGGGCGGCCGGCAGCCCGGTGATCGCCGCGACCGCCTCGACGACGGCCGTGCCGGCGATCATCGTCAGCCAGCCGGCCTGCTCCCCCGGCCAGTCCGGCCGCAGCAGAAGGGTGGTCAGCAGCGAGGTGCCGGGGGGAGCCTGCCAGCTCCGCCCCAGGCGGCCGCGGCCGGCCGACTGAAAATCGGCCGCGACGACCGCCCCGTGGCCCAGCTCGGCCGCCCGCTCCCGGGCGTAGCGGTTGGTCGAGTCGACCTCCGGCAGGAAGCGCCAGGTCCGTCCCAGCCAGCGGGTGGGCAGCCCGGCCATCCGTTCATCCCAGTTTTCCGTCATATGCGGCCTTCCTGAACCGCCCCCCCGGGGGCATGCAAACAAAGCATCATACTTTTTCTGAATAAATTGATAAAAATTGACACCGTTTTTTTTTACTGCTAAAATCAAAACGACTGAGTCGGCTAAGATTTTCCCGCATTGCCTTTCCAAAAAGGGCAGTGCGTTTTAAGCTACGTGAAAGTGTTTACTGGAGGTTTTTATGCAGCCTGAAGTTATCGAGCAGAAAGAGATGGTTACCGTGACGGATTCGGCCGGAAAGGTCGTGCGCGACCTGCTGGTCTCCAAGAATGTACCCGATTACGGGCTGCGGGTGTTTGTCACCGGCGGCGGCTGCTCGGGTATGCAGTACGGTATGGCGCTCGAAGCGGAACCGCGTCCCTACGATCATATCGTTGAAAAGGAAGGATTCCGAATTTTCATCGATCCGACCAGCCTCATGTATCTCGAGAACGCGACCATCGACTATCATGAGTCCATGATCGGCGGCGGGTTCAAGATCGAGAATCCGAACGCGGCTTCCGCCTGCGGCTGCGGCTCTTCCTTCAAGGCCAAGCACGGGCCTGAGGCGCCGGCGGCCGGCGGCTGCAGCCACTGCGGCTAACCCTCCTTACCATTGTCAGGATATCGAAAGGGGTGACCGGGTCACCCCTTTCGTTTTGACTGCGCCCGATCTGATTATGTCGACCCGCCGTTTTACCGTCGCGGAAGCCAACTCCCTGATTCCGGAAATTCGGCCGCTGCTGCAGCAGCTGATCGCCCACCAGGCCCACATCGCGGAAAATTTTGAAGAAGCGCTCGGCCCCCTGCCGCAGCCCTATATGAATGTCGGCAATCCGGCCGCCTCCCGGCTGGCCCGTGAATTTTCGGCCGTGGAGGAGCTCATCGACCGCATCCGCGTCTACGGCTGCCAGATCAAGGATATTCGCCTGGGGCTGGTCGACTTTCTGTCTGAAATCGACGGCCGTGAAGTCAACCTGTGCTGGCGCTTCGACGAAGAGGAAATCGGCTTTTATCACGACCTGGACGAAGGGTACGCCAATCGACGCCCGCTGAAACCCTCCTGAAGTCGACGTGGAGACAGCCCCCAATTTTTAACTTTTCTCCCACTCCAATGGGTGGGATGAGAGGCATGACGTATGAATTTGTGGCCTTTTGCTAAAAAAGACGGACCGAAAAACAAAATCCTCTGGCTCGACCTGGGGGATCTCGGCGACCTGGTCAACCCGGCCGGGCCGCACGAGCAGTGGCAGGATCACGGCCTCGGGCTGCTGCGCACCATCATGCACCAGAACGGGATCATGACCGACCTGGCCTCGACCCGGGCCGTGACCTCCTGGGAGCAGCTCGCCAAACAGATCGCCGGCTACGACATGCTGCTCATGAATGTGCGCAGCTACACCTACCCGGTCGCCTACCGCGCCGCCCAGCTCTTCAAGGAGCTCAATCCCAACGGCTGGGTGCTCACCGGCGGCATGCACGCCACCGTCGCCTCCGATGAAATGCTGGCCGTCGCAGAGTTCGACCGGATCTGCCAGGGGCCCGGGGAAAATGTGATCCTCGACCTGGTGCGCGACCCGGCCGCCTTTCCCCGGCTCATCCTGGGCACGGGGGCCAAATCGATGGCCGAGTGGCCGAAAATCGACCGGGAGCTGTGGCCCAAACCGGCCAGCCGCAAGCTGAAAAAGAAATTCAACTGGCCGCTGGAGCCGGAGTGCGGCTGGGGTCCCCCGCCGGTGGCCACCATCCTCACCAGCCGGGTCTGCCCCTGGCAGTGCGTCTTCTGCAACGAGAACTCCTACATTCCCAACATGGGCCGGCCGTCGGTCGACTCGGTCATCGACGAGCTGAACTTTCTCGACCGCAAGTATGGGGTCGGCTCGATCGTCATACACGACTCGATGTTCTTCCAGAATCCGAGCTGGCTCGAGGAATGGATCGACAAATATCCGCGCAAGGCCAACAAAGTCTGGCCTTACTGGGCGGCCGGCCGTTCGGACACCGTGCGCCAGTGGCCCGATCTGTTCGAGGCGCTGATCAAAGAGACCAACTGGAACACGATTTCGATCGGCTTCGAGTCGGGCAGCGACCGCATCCTGCGCCTCCTCAACAAGGAGTGCACCGAGGAGGACAACTTCTTCGCCATCGACCTGCTCAACCGGATCGCCGACGAGCAGAAGGCGAAAGGGAAGCCGGTGCCCTATTTCTGGTCGAATATCATGCTCGGCATCCCCGGCGAGCTGCCGGAAGACGCCTTCAAGACGATGCGCATGTTGAAGCGCATGAAGTACGTCTACCCATCGATCTCGTTCTACGCCCCCTATCCGGGGTCGGCCCTGGGCTACCAGCTCATCGCCGAAGGCAAGAGCCTGATGTCCAAGGACAACTACCACCGCTTCCCGGATGACGAAAAAGTGGTCGGCGTCAACTACCAGTTCTACCGGGACCTGCTGGCCGGCAAGTACGACTACGAAATCAACCGCGGTCTCCTCGAGGCGGAGCGAGCCAAGGCGACGGCCGGCATCGAGGCGCTGACTAAAGCCTAGATCGCCGCCAGGAATTTCACCATGAGCAGCTTCAGCAATCCACACCATCTCTACCTGTTCGAAATGAAAAACGGGAAGCAGAAGCTGGCCTACGGCCAGAACCCGCAGGACGCCCTCGACATTCTGCGCATCCGCCTGTCCGAAGAGGAAATGGCGGAGATCATTCCGGACCAGTTTAAGAAGATCTCCCAGCGCAAACTGCAGGAGCACATCGACAACCTGGGCTAGCGCTTCCACCAGCGGCACACACGAGGGCACGACCGCGGTCGTGCCCTTTTCATTTAGGGGTGTCCCGCCCCTTCTCCCCGCGACCCATCCTCCTCACCAACCACACATCCCGAGCCTGTCGAGGGATCTGCCACCACCCCGCTCAACCAACCGATCGAAAACCAGAAAAGGCACCTGCCGCCCCCCTTTTCCCGGCCGCCAGTCCTCGCTCCTCCGGGGGCGCATCTGGCAGATGCCCCCCATCGTTTTTCTGGTTTGATCCACAACCGCCGGCATGGAAGATCCCTCGACAGGCTCGGGATACACGGTTTTTTGCGGGGCTCAGAACTGCATCCCGCCCCAACGCGACCCACCGTTCCCTGTTCCCCGTTCCCCGTTCCCCTTCTATCATCAGCGCATCTCGAGCCCGCCGCGCAGGTCTTGACCGGGCCGGGATTTTCTCCTAGAGTAAACCCATGTTCTGGCGCCGCCGCCTGACCGAGGCCGACCTCCATCTGCTCCGCGCCATCGCCGAAGGGGCCACCCTCAAGTCCCACCGCACGATTGACGGAGACAAAGCGTACCGGCTCTATCCCCCGGAGGGTGAGCCGCGGGAAATTCCCTTCGACCAGGTGCAGCGGATGCTGGACGGCCGCCTTCTCACCACCAATCAGAAGTTCCCGGCCGCCACATTCCTGCTGACGAGCCGGGGTCAAAAAGCGGTCGCCCGCACCGTCAAACGGCTCAAGGGGGTGGCGGGAACCGTCCATTTCGACACCTGACCGGACGCTCCGGCCGGGGCCGCCCGCTCCAGATACCTTTGACGTGGCCCCCGTCTCCTGCTATAATTTGAAGTGTTATTCTTGGGAAAGGCGGTGTGACAATGGCACACCGGGCAGCCCGTCTGATCGGGCGCTATTCTTCCCTGCTGTGTAAAGCCACAAGTGTGCGGACGCTTGTGGCTTTTTTGCTGAGGTGCCTGTCCCGGCCGTTCGCCGGGAAAACCGGCCGGCCCATCCCCCGGGCGGCGGCAGGCATTCGCGGCACAAGAGAGAAGGAGAGGCATGCCTCGCCAGCTGCCGGCACAGACGACCTATTTCATCATCGCGGCCGCCACCGCCTTTTTTTTCACCCTCATGGGGACGGTCAGCGGCGTCTACCGGGTCAGCGTCGGGCTGACCGCCATGCAGCTGGTTCTCGTCGGCACCGTGCTGGAGCTTTCCGTTTTCCTCTTCGAAGTGCCGACGGGCATCGTGGCCGATCTCCACAGCCGCCGGCTCTCCGTCATCATCGGCTACGCCATCTGGGGCGCCGGCTTCATTCTCGAGGGGGCCATCCCCTACATCGGGACGATCCTCCTGGCTCAGGCGGTCTGGGGGCTGGGCTACACCTTCACCAGCGGCGCCCAGGACGCCTGGCTGGCCGATGAAGTGGGCGAGGCGACGCTGACGCAGGTCTATCTGCGGGCCAGCCAGATGCAGAAGCTGGCTTCCCTGGTCGGCATCGGGATCAGTGTGTGGATCGCCGCCTACGCCCGCGGGCTCCCCCTGGTCATCGGCGGCCTGGGGCTGGTCGGGCTCTCGCTCTTTCTGCTGCTCTTCATGCCGGAGACCCATTTCCAGCCGATCGAGCGGCAGGAACGGGAGACCTGGCGGCAGATGCTCGTCACCTTCAAAGAAGGGCTGTCGATCGTGCGCGGCCGGAAAATTCTCTGGATCATCTTCGCCATCGAGATCTTCATCGGCCTGCACAGCGAAGGGCTCGACCGCTTCTGGGAGGCCCATCTCCTGCGGAATTTCACCCTGCCGGTGCTCGGCGAGGGGTGGGACATCGTCTACTGGTTCGGCGTGATCAGCGTGACCACCATGCTCGCCAGCCTGCTGGTGACCGAGGTCGTGCGCCGGCGGCTGACGGTCGACAACGAAGAGACGGCGCTGCGCCTGCTGGTTGCCTTCAACAGCCTGGTCATCATCGGGGTGATCGTTTTCGGTCTGACGACCAACGTCATCGTCGCCCTGGCGGCTTACATGGCCCTGTCCGTCTTTCGCAGCACCCTGTTCCCCATCCAGGGGGCCTGGGTCAACAAAAAAGTCGGCTCCCGCATCCGGGCGACCGTTCTCTCAATGCTGGGGCAGACCAACGCCATCAGCCAGGTGGCCAGCGGCCCCCTGATGGGGGTCATCGCCACGCTGGGCAGCCTGCGCGCGGCCTTCCTGGCGGTCGCCGCCCTGCTCCTGCCGATCCTGCCCCTCCTTTGGGGGGCCGCCCGGCTGGCCGGCCGGGAGGAAATGGAGCGGCCGGACTGATCCTTGCCCCTCAAAACACCTGTCATTTGTCAATACCCCCTGGGCGATTTCGGCGTAAAATGGAGAAAAATCTCTTCGGCCCGGTAAGCGGGCCGCCTGTCGGCGCCGTCCGGCTGCCGGCACGATGGATTGAGGAAGACGCCGATGAAACGCTATCTCATCTTTTTGCTGCTGCTGGGCACCCTGTTCTGGGCCACCGGCCGGCCGCTGTTTGCCCAGCAGGAGGCGATCGAGCCGGAGCGGCTCGATTTCGTCAGCCTGGAGCTGTGGCCCGACTACGACCAGCCGGAGCTCCTGGTCCTGGAAACAGTCACCCTGCCGGCGGGGGCGGCCACCCCGGCCAGCGTCCGGCTGCCGATGCCAGCCGACGCCGCGCTCAACGCCGTGGCCTTCCAGGATCCCGCCAGCGGCCGGCTGCTGGAAATCACCGAGTACCAGGTGGAAAACGGCCAGGTAACCCTGGTCACGCCGGCCCGTTCGATCCGGCTGGAATACTATCTGCCGCTGCAGTCCTCGAGCGGCGAGCGGCGTGAGGCCACCTTCACCTGGACGCCGCTGTACGACGTCAACCGGCTGGAGGTTTCGGTGCAGGAGCCGCTGTACGGCAAGGGTATGGCGCTGACCCCCCCGGCGGCGGAAACCTTTGTGAATGCCAATGGTCTGACCTATCACCGGCTGGCCTCGCGCACCATCGGCGCGGGCGAGACGATCCTGGTCGGCCTGAGCTACGCGCTGCCGGGCGGCCGGCTGACCACCGACGGCATCGAGACGGCTGCCGGCACGACGACGACGGCCCCGCAGGCAGCCTCCCCGCCGGCCTCGGATGCGGCGTCTTCCGGGATCTGGACCAATCTGTTGGCCAACTGGCCGTGGCTCCTGGCGGCCGCCTTTTTCCTGGGCGTGGCCCTGTTCATGTTTGGCCTGTGGCAGCGGGAGCGGCGGCGGGCGGCGGCCCTGCGCGCGCGCAAACCGGCCCGGCGGCGGGCGGCCTGCCCCAGCTGCGGCACTCCGCACCGGCCGCAGGACCGCTTCTGCCATGCCTGCGGCGAGCCGCTGAAATAAGCGCGGTGACCGTTCGTTGGAATAAAAAAAGGGATCCCATCTGAATGAAACAGCTGGGATCCCCTGTTGTTGGTTCCTGGTTCAGGAGCTACGGGGAGTAGTCGATCTCCACGCCGCTCGTGTCAAAGGTGTCGCTGCCGAGCATGTAGGCCAGGATGTCGGCCATATCCTGCAGCGTCATGCGGGTGGCAAAGTTGTTCGGCATGGCGCTGGGCGGGCCGGCGCAGGGGCCGGTCGGACATTCGGGCGAGATGTAAGCGCTCGGGTTGAGGATTGATTCATAGGTGTAGTCGGCGGCCGTGTAGCCGTCGATCCGCACATTGGTCAGATTCTTGAATTCCCCACCCCAGGGCCCGACGGCGTTGGAGCCCTCGACAGCCAGCTGGCCGTGGCAGGCCGAGCAGCCGTAGGTGACGTTGTAGGCCTGTTCCCCGTTGGCGGCGTTGCCGGCCGGCAGGTCGGCGACGTTGCCCGGCCATTCCGGCGCTTCCGGCGGCGGGGCGGCGCACATCGGTTCGGTTTCCCAGTTCAGCACAAAGCGGGCGACCTGCTCAACCTGATAATCTTCCAGGGGGCCGCCGAAGCGGGCGCCCCAGGTGGGCATGCCGTTCTGCGGGCGGCCGGCCAGGACGGTGCCCTGGACGAAGGCCAGCTTGGAGCCCTGCCACTGCATATCTGTGAGCCGCTTGGAGGGATCGCCGCAGAGGAGTTCGGCGTTGTTCAGCGACCGGCCGGCGCAGCCGATCTTTTCACCGGCGGGATTGAAACAGTCGACCGCATCCCCGTTCTGGCCGTGGCAGGAAGCGCAGTTGTTGTAGTAAATACTCGCCCCGAATTCGATCTGGCGGGATTCATAGGCATCCGTAAACAGTTCCATACGGGCCGGTTCTCGCAGCGCCGCGTACCCGAAAATGATCATGGTGAGCATAAAGGCGATGGTGCCAATTATCAGTTTGACTTGCATGATTTATCCTCAGAGTCTCTGGATCATTGATCGGACCGGTCAGGAGTGGTGACCCAATCCCGACCGGCCGGGGGCCAAAGCCACCCTAATAGACCTCGTACGCGGCGTCTTCGTGGCGATACTTGGTGTAGCTGAAATCAACCGGATTGACCGGGTCATCGGTGGTGACCCGGAGCGTCAGTCCGTAGAGATTTTCCTGGACCTGCGTGATGATCAGGGCGGCCTGCGGATCGGGCAGGACTTCGCTGTGGAGCGAGTTCTTGTAGCGGATCACGCCGCTGCCCGCGTCGTAGGGCGTACAGGCCTCAAAGCGCGGGTCCCCGGTCTGGGTGCAGGAGTAGTTGCGCAGGGCGTGCTCGAACTCGGCCAGGGCATGGGACAGCTCCGGCTTGCCGGAGAGGACCTGCCCGGGCAGATAGGTGCCCGGGACAAGCTCCTCATAGGGAACTTCGAGCAGCACGCTGTGCCCTTCCTGCGGCATGATTTCCTGGACGACTTCCTGTTCGGCCGACGATTGGACCCGGTATTCGGGGGAGCCCATCCAGTTCGACATGAGCATGAACGTGATGAAAAACATGCCGACACTGAGACCAAGGCGGCGGTCGGCGTAGCGGCGGCTGCGGCCGACTTCGATATAGGGCATAACGATGAAGGCGACTGCCAGGAGCGGGATGATGCCAAAGGCGACCACCACTTTAGAGTCGAGCTCGCCGATGATGGGGAAGCGGAAGACCCACTTCAGCCAGCCCTGCGACCAGGAAAGGTACCAGGGAGCGACCACGTGCAGCGGCGTAATGAGGGAGTTGGCGTGGCTTTCGATGACGGCCGAGTAGAAAAAGACCGAGCCGCCGACCAGACCCAGGGTCGTCAGGGCGGTCCACATCACTTCACTGGTAAAGATATCGGGCAGGTAGTAGACCCGCTCATCCCGGGGCACCCGCTTGGCGGTATCCTCGCCAATCGCCTCCCGGCCGGGGGGCAGGGAGTGGCCGTGAATGACGACCTTGTAGTAGTGGACAAAGGTGAAGATCCCCAGCAGCAGCGGGAGGAGCAGAACGTGCAGCAGATAAAAGCGGAGGAGACCGCCGGCGCCGATGACCGGGGCGCCGCGGAGGAGCAGGTTGATATTGCGGCCGAGGAATTCCGGCCCGGGCTGGGATTCAGCCGCACTGACGGCCACCGTTACCGCCCAGTAGGCCAGCTGGTCCCAGGGGAGCAGGTAGCCGCTGAAGCTGAGCACCAGGGTCAGGATCAGGAGGATCATGCCGGTGAACCAGGTGAACTGGCGCGGTTTTTTGTAGCTGCCGGTGACAAAGGTGCGCAGCATGTGCAGCGCCACCACGAGGACCATCACTTCCGCCCCCAGCCGGTGCAAGTCGCGCATGAGCTTCCCGAGGGGCACGTTGCTCATGATATTCCACATGTCCTGGTAGGCGATGTCCGGCGACGGGGTGTAGAAGATCATCAGGAAGATCCCGGTGATCGTTTCCCAGACGAACATGAAGGTCGACAGCCACCCCAGGCGAAACGTCGGATAGATGTGGGTGACTTCCGTGTGGTAGAAGCTGGGTCGAATGTGCAGCCAGAAGCCGTCGGCATGGGGGCGCAAGCGCGGATTCGGACGGCGGGGCTCATCGCCGCGGAGCATCGCCCGGACGTCGTTGATGTTTAAACCGGAGGTCAAGCGCTCGACGGCGTCATCCAGCTTGGCGATAGCGGCCTGTTTGAAGCCCAATTCTTTTACTTGATCGACAAAGGTAGCCATCTTATCCTAAAACTCCTTAATCTCTGGCAAAGCAGCTCTGCACGCAATGAACGGTTATCAGGCGACGATTTCGCTCAGGAGCGTCTGCGTCGGCCCCTGCTTTTTCTTACCGGTATCGATGCGGAGATCGACCACCTCTGCCCCACTCGGAATGGTAATCGGGGCATAGAAGCCCAGGGATTCATCGGTATCCGAGACGAGCGTTTCGCCGGTGGACAGCGTCACCACCACTTCAAAGCGGTCGAGGGTGCGCGGCGCGGGCGAGGCGATGCGCCGGCCGTCCAGCCGGTATTTTGAGCCATGGCAGGGGCATTCAAACCGGTTGGTAGCGCTGTTCCAGGCGTAGATGCAGCCCAGGTGGGTGCAGACCTTGTAAATGGCCGCCAGCCCCACGATCGGCTGAGCCTCGTCGCCGGCCTGGTACATCAGCTCATTGGGCGCGGTGGAATCGAGATTGACAAGCCAGAAGCGCCCTTCGGGGAAATTGACGGGCGGATCGTTGACCGGTGGAATTTTGTCAACCGGCACCGGAATGATCCCACCGAATTCGCCTTCTTTGATGCGGGGGATGGCGAACCAGATGATGAGACCGAGAAATTCAGCCGAATAGAGGGCGATCGACGCCCCCCAGATATAATAAAGAAATTCTCGGCGGGAAATGCCGGCAACGGGTTGTTCCACTTGTGCAACAGCCATGGCAATATTCTCCTACGTCAAACGGTGGGTTCTCTGCTAACTCACTGCGGGTATTTTCTTCGGATCCGGATTCATGACTGGCAGAACCAGGCCGGGTATTGTATCTGGTGGTGACAGAAATCACAATCCGTCTGTGCATTTTGTCACAAATGGATTATAGCGAAAGATAAATAGGGTAACAAACCGCGAAAGGTTGCCTGAGAGCGCATGGGCGCTGAGGGACTCGAACCCCCGACCCCTTCGTTGTAAGCGAAGTGCTCTAACCGGCTGAGCTAAGCGCCCGAGGGCACGGGAGATTATAGCCGAGGCCAGGTAATGCGCCAATGCAGGCGGGCGACTATCCGGGAGGAATGGAAAATGGAAAAGACGGGCAACACAAGAGCCGCCGGCCGGCTCCGAAATATCTTCAGGCTGCTGGGAGAGACTCTGGCCATCTGGTCCCGCTCGCGGGCGTCGCGCATGTCGGCCGCCCTGGCTTACTACACGATGCTCTCCCTGGCCCCCCTGCTGCTGATCGCCGTGGCGCTGGCCGGCCGCTTCTTTGGCGACGAGGTGGCGCGGGCGGAGCTGCTCTTCCAGATCCAGCGGACGACCAGCGACGACGTGGCGGCCATCGTGCAGCAGGTGCTGAGCAACATTCCGGAGTCGGACGGCGGCCTGCTGACCAGCCTGGTCAGCCTCCCGATCCTGCTCTTCGGGGCCTCGGGCGTCTTTTCCCAGCTGTTCGACACGATGAACGTCATCTGGGAGCTGGCGCCCGACCGGCGGAGCGGCTGGATGTACACCTTGAGACAGCATATCCGCGGTCTGTTGATGGTCCTGTTTATCGGGCTGCTGCTCCTGGCCTCGCTGATCCTGAGCGGGCTGGTTCACCTGGTGAACGCCTACGTCGGGGCGCGGTCGCCAGGCCTGCTGCAGGGGTTGGCCTGGATCGAAACTTCGGTCTCAATCCTCCTGCTGCCGCTGGTATTCATGCTGCTCTTTCGCCTCGTGCCGCTGCGGCGGGTGGCCTGGGGGGATGTCTGGCTGGGGGGAATTCTGACGGCCGGTTTATTCATCCTGGCCCGCCAGGGGATCGCGCTCTATTTGCAGGGCAGCACGGTGACGACGGTCTATGGGGCGGCCGGTTCGCTGGTCGTCCTGCTGATCTGGGTTTATTTTTCGGGGATGATCATGTTTCTGGGGGTGGCTTTCTGCCGGGCGTATGCGGGTGTGTTCGGTTCCCGCTCCGGATCGGGCCAAGAATAAGGAAATATGAAAAAATGTGGGAGTTTTTGTCGCAAAGCTCCGGGTATACTTTATACTAAATAGTGGGATGTTGGTTTTGCAGCCGTTCCCGGGATCTGCGCAGACGACGGTCAGGCGGCCGGCGATCTGGCAGCAGGTGATCGATTTAAGATAGAGGCGATCGGTCCACTCGGGGGAAAAGCACGGTTTGGCAAGGACAGCGCGTCTGCGCGGCACAGACTGAGACTCACCGCCCTGAAAGTCACCTTACCCGCCGCCTTCACACCTTCCCTGACAGGGCTGCCAGGCTATCCGTTCGCCAATTGATCCGGGACCTGACCCGCAGGGGGCTGCGGGGACCCACCGGGCAGAGTGCGCTCTGCCGGGGGTTGAATTGTCCTCCATCCTCGAGTGCTGGGCAGACCGGGGTGGAGAGGAAACGTCCCGCCCGGGGCGGTTCTTCGCCCACCCAACGCCGGCGCTCAACGGTCGTTCCGACGGGGATCAGCGTTGTCCAGCTGTCCCTCGACACCGCGCGAAAAGGTTCCCTATCTCCTTTTCGCCCCATGGGCCCCTTGGCACGACCCTCCGTCCCTGGTCTGGATCGCCGTGGGGGGTGGTTCCCATCCCCCGCGGCCGATCCTCACGGCCGGGACGCGTCCTCCAACCTCGTTATAACCCAGAAATCCCGGGCCCGCTATCGGCCAGTTTACACCTGCCGCCGCGCCGCGGCGATCGCCCCAAAAAAAGGGCGGGATTCACCCGCCCTCACCTACCTGCGGCCGCCGGCCGCACCTCACTTCTGCTCGGGGTTCAACGCCCGGCCGGTCAGGGCGACATGGAGCTCGGCCAGCTGCCGGGGGGCCACCTGGGACGGGGCATCGGCCATTAAGTCGACCGCATTCTGATTCTTGGGGAAGGCCATGACCTCGCGGATGTTCGGCTCACCGGCCATCAGGGCCACAATGCGGTCGATGCCGGGCGCGATCCCACCGTGCGGGGGGGCGCCGTATTCGAACGCCTCGAGCATGTGGCCGAACTGCGCCTGCGCATCCTCGATCGAAAAGCCGATCAGCTCCATAATCCGGCGCTGCAGCGGCCGCTCGTGGATTCGGATGCTGCCGCCGGCCACCTCAAATCCGTTGCAAACCAGGTCGTACTGCTCGCTCAAAACGGCCGCCGGATCGCTCTCCAACAGCGGGATGTGCTCCCGCTTGGGCGCGGTGAACATGTGGTGGCTCGGGGCATAATGCCCCTCATCCAGCTCCTCCTCAAAGAGGGGAAAATCGACCACCCAGCAGAAAGCCAGCTCCTTTTTCGCGGTGTAGCCGAGCCGCCGGGCCATCTCGATCCGCAGCTCGCCCAGAACGGCGTAGACGATCCGCTTTTCATCGGTCGAAATCATCACCAGGTCCCCCGGCTCCGCCTGCATGCGGTCCATGATGGCCGCCAGCTGTTCCGTGGTGAAAAACTTGGCGATCGGCCCGCGGATCTCGCCGGTTTCCGGATGGATGGCCAGCCAGGCCAACCCTTTAGCCCCGTTCGCTTTGGCCAGATCCTCCAGCTCGGTCATCTGCTTGCGGCTGTAATCGCCGCAGCCGGGCGCGCAGATCGCCTTCACCGGCTTGCCGGCCATGACATTTTCACTGAAAACGCGAAAGGCGGAGTCGACGACGATATCCGAAAGGTCGACCAGCTCCATGCCGTAGCGCAGGTCCGGCCGGTCGGTGCCAAAGCGCTCCATCGCTTCCTTGTAGGTGACCCGGGGGAACGTTTCCCAGGCCAGCGGGAGCAGGCTGACCGCCCGGGCCATCCCGACCATCAGCTCTTCAATCAAATTCAGAATGTCATCCCGCTCGACGAAGCTCATTTCCAGGTCGAGCTGGGTGAATTCCGGCTGCCGGTCGGCCCGCTGATCCTCGTCGCGAAAACAGCGGGCGATCTGAAAATAGCGCTCGTAGCCGGCCACCATGAGCAGCTGCTTGAGCTGCTGCGGGCTCTGCGGCAGGGCATAGAACTTGCCCGGATGAACCCGGCTCGGCACCAGGTAGTCGCGGGCCCCTTCCGGCGTGCTTTTGAACAGGATCGGGGTTTCGACCTCGATAAACCCGTTCGCGTCGAGGAAATCCCGGATGTATTTAATGGCCCGATGGCGCAGGATGATATTCCGCTGCAGCCGCTCGCGGCGCAGGTCGAGGTAGCGGTATTTGAGCCGCAGACTCTCGTCTTCTCCCGCCTCCTTGGCGATCTCGAGCGGCGGCACCCGGGATGGGTTCAAAACGACGACCTCGGCGGCCACGACCTCGATTTCTCCGGTGGGCAGATTGGGGTTTTCCTGCCCGGTCATGCGGCGGGCGACCGTGCCCCGCACCTGCACGACGAATTCGGAGCGAACGGCCTGCGCCGCGTTGAAAGCGGCCTGGGAGCGGCCGCTGTCGGCCACAACCTGGATTTTCCCACTGACATCGCGCAGGTCGATAAAGATCACCCCGCCCATATCTCGACGGCGGTTGACCCACCCGGCCAGCGTCACCGTCTCGCCGATGGCATCCGCCCGAAGTTCACCACATCCGTGTGTCTTCAGCATGTTCTTTTCCCTTCATCTGATCAAAAGCGGCCTTCTCAACTCTGGGCGGGAAGCGCCGCGACGTGGTTAAAAAAATTCACCGCAAAGGGCGGCCGGCTGCGGGGCGAGTTCAGCAGCCCCGGCGGCGCTCTTTGCGGTCAGCTCAATTTTCAACTCGAGTGAACCCGTGATTCTATCATGCCCCCGGGGGGGAGCAAATGCCGCTGAGGGAAATGGCGGGATCGGCCGCCGGGCTCAGCTGGTCAGGCGGTGCTGCTTGACTCCGACGTGCAGATTGAGCCGCACCTGCGGATCGCGAAGATCGATGCCGATCAGCTCTTCGATGCGCCGCAGCCGGTGGACCAGGGTGTTGCGGTGAATATGGAGGTCGGCGGCCGTATCCACCAGGTTGGCCCCGTGATCGAGATAGGCCTCGAGCGTTTTCACCAGCTCCGTGCGCCGCCGCTGGTCGTACTCAACCAGCCGGCCGATGTGGCCCAGGAACGGATTGGTCGCCAGGACATCCGGGGGCAGGTGATAGAGCCAGTGGAGCAGACCGAGATCGGTGAAGGTCACGACCCCCTCCCGCTGCCCCAGCCGCAGGGCGATCTGAATCGCCTCTCGGGCCTGCCGGTAGCGGCCGGCGATCTCCTCGAGGCTCCAGGCGACCTGGCTGACACCCAGCAGCAGAGAGCGGGCCGGGTGGCCGCTCTCGGCGACCATCTGCCGGGCCAGCTCCTCCGCCTGCTCCCCTTCGAGGATCACGACCACCCGGTCGTCGTGCCAGATGGCGAACGGCGGCCGCGGCCGCTGGACAAACCATTCGCTCACGTCCCGGTAGAGCGGCTGGGAACTACCGCCGGCCCGCGGCACGCCGTGCACGACGATCACCTGGTGGGGCTTCTCGGGGCGAATCGCCAGCCGGCGCGCCTGGTCGAGCAGGGTGGGAGCAAGGGGCTTCTGCTTGAGCATCTGCTGGAAGAACTCATTGCGCAGGGCCGTCTCCGTTTCCTTGTCGATGCGCTCCTTGAACATGATCAGGGCGGCCACCAGGGCCGCCTGTTCGAGCGCCGGGACGAGCACCTCGGCCGAAACCCCTTCGGAGATAACCCAGATGTAGCCGTAGATTTCCCGGCTGACGACGATCGGGGCGACCATGCGGCCGAGCGACATGCCGAGAGACGGGATGGGGGGCACGGGCAGCGGCCGCATCTCCTCTTTCATCTGCTCGTAAATCCCCGTGCGCAGCAGCCGCTGCGAGACGAAGGGATCACTCCGGCCGTGCAGCACGCTGGCCCGCCGCAGGTTGTCGAGCGGCTCGGTCAGGACGTGCGCCAGAATGCGCAGGGAGGAATCTTCGATCACCACCGAGCGCTGGACAATCGTGGCCAGCGCTTCGGCCAGCGTGATGAGCGTCCCCCCGTCCCGGGCGAGCGCGTTGAGCCAGGCATAGAGGTTAGTGTCTTCGAGTGGGGTCTTCATTGTAAATCAGGCCATCCAATCGAGGTGTCCGTCCAGACGGCCGGCGGCTTCAAGCCGCGCCGGCCGAGCCACAGCCGCCGCTGATGGGTTCGGTCAGCTCAGATCGACAAAAATCGTCCTGGTTTCGGTGAACCGCTCCAGGCCAAAACGACCGCCGACCCGGCCAAAGCCGCTCTGGGTGCCGGCGGCGCCGCCGAAGGGAATGTGATCTTCAAACCAGTTGGTGGAATCGTTGAGCACGACCGTGCCGGCCCGAATCCGTTCGGCCAGCCGCCACCCGCGGCCGATGTCCTGCGTGTAGAGGGCGACGCTCAGGCCGAAGCCGGAAGCGGCCGCCAGCCGCAGCGCGTCCTCGTCCCCGGCGAACGTCTGGACCGGCACCACCGGGCCAAAGGTTTCATCCCGGGCGATCTGCATGCGGCTGTCGACGCGGTCGAGGACGGTCGGTTCGTAGTAGAGGGGGGTGGGAAAGCCGGGCGCCCGCCGGCCGCCGGCGACAATCCCGGCCCCCAGGGCGCGGGCGTCGGCCAGGTGGGCATCCATCTTGGCGGCCGTCTTCTCATTGTTGAGCGGCCCCATCGTCGTTTCCGGGGCGAAGGGATCGCCCAGCCGGATGTTGGCCCCGACGGCGGCCAGCAGCCGGTCCATGTAGTCGTCTTTGACCCGCTCATGCACGAGCACGAGCTCGCTGGCGCTGCAGCTCTGGCCGGCGCACAGGAAGCTGCCCAGCAGCGTGCCGGCCACCGCCCGCTCGAGATCGGCATCCTCAAAGATGATCTGGGGGCCGTTCCCGCCGAGCTCGAGCAGCAGGTCCTTACCGGCCGCCCGGCCGGCGACGATCCGGCCGGTGGCCACAGAGCCGATGAAGCCGACGGCGTGGGTGCCGGGATTGGCGGCGATTTCATCCCCGACGACCGGTCCCGGTCCGGTGACCAGGTTGAGCAGGCCGGCCGGCAGGCCGGCGTCGACCAGGCAGGCGGCCAGGGCAATGGCACAGAACGGGGTCGACGGGGCGCAGGCCCAGACGACGGCGTTGCCGGCCGCCAGGGCCGGTGCGATGAGCTCGCCGGGCATGGTATAGGGCCAGTTCCAAGGGGAGATTACCCCGACCACGCCCCGCGGCACCCGGCTGACGAGGACCCGCTTGTGCGGATCTTTCGACGGGAGCAGATGCCCTTCGAGGCGCAGCCCATCGGCGGCCGACATGCGGAAGTATTCGGCCAGGGCGTCGACCTCGTCGTAGGCTTCCGCCGCGAGTGGTTTGCCCTGTTCGATCGTCAGTAGCCGGGCCATTGCCTCGCGCCGCTCGTGGACGAGGGCGGCGGCCCGCTCCAGCACGGCCGCCCGCTCGAAGGCGGAGCGAGCGGCCCAGGCCGGCCAGGCCGCCCCGGCGGCCGCCACCGCCCGCCGCACATCTTCCCGGGTCCCTTCCGGCACCGAGCCGATTTTTTCCCCGGTCACCGGGCTGAACACGTCAAAGCGCTCCCCCGATTCACTGTCAACCCATTCCCCGCCTATGGTCATTTGATCGATCATGAAAGCCTCTGTGCCCGCGCCGCCGCCGGCGGCGTTCAGCGCAGGATGATTAAAACGAAGATAAAACTCAGCCCCAGAATGACCAGAGCGGTCAGCAGGAACGATACGGCGATCGGCCGCCAGATCAGCTGCACCTGCCGCAGCGGCCGCGGGTCTGGATCCTCGAGGTGATTTTCGCCGATGGTGCGGGCCAGCCACTCCCGGATCGGGATCAGCCCCCCCTTATTATAAGAAAAGGGGAGCAGTTTGCGGAGGCGGTGGGCGGCGGCGGCGGCCGCCGCCTGATCCGCTTCGACGAGGGCGACGGCGGTTTCGGCGGCCAGCCGGGCGATCTGCGCCTCGATGAACATCGGATAGCGGACCCTGTCGGCCAGGTCCAGCCAGCCGCGGGCGGCCCCGGCGTCTCCCTGGGAGGCTGCGAAGCTGGCCACTTCCCACAGAACCGGGGCCGGCCGCCGATCGGGAGGGAGCCGGCGAATGGAGGCCAGTATTTCATCGAGGTCGTAAGCCAGCCGCTCCATTTCCCCCCGGTCTTCGGCCTGGGCGACGGCGAAGAGCCGGCCGGCCAGCCCTTCGCTGGTGCCGTCCAGGCGAGTGTTGGCCCGATCGACCGTCGCCTCGTCGAGATTGGCCGGCCGCACACCGGCCACCGACATGGCGTTGAGCGCCAGCAGCGCCAGCAGCCGGTCGGCCGTCGGATCCAGCCGCTGGAGCCGCCGGATCTGGGCCATGTCGTTCAACTGCTCCCCCAGCGCCAGGGGGTAGGTGGTCCACCCTAAGAAAAGCATGCTCAGGAGCGCCAGCGCGATCAGGACCGTGCGCGTGACCTGGTTGAAGGTGCCGGCCGGAGCCAGAAACAGAAGGGCGAACAGGAACAGCGCCTGGAGCAGCGTCGCCAGCGGGCCGGCGGCCAGGATCAGCAGGAGCCGGCGGCGGATTTCCGGGGGGTCAAACCAGATCGCCTCCGGCGGCAGCGCCATGACCCGCCCCTGAACGATAAAGCCGGTAAATCCGCTGTGCAGGAGCTTCCAACCGGTGAGCGTGCGGGTCCACTGCAGAGGACCCACCATGACCAGCACCGGGAGAAAGCCGGTCAGGCTGGCCGCGACGAGATGGCCCAGTTCGTGCCAGAGAATCGCGAGATAGAGACCCCCGATGAGGGCTGCCGGCAGGCTGAAGAGCTCGACCCACCAGGGGAGCAGTTCGAGCCGCGGCAGCGGGGCGCGAAACAGCAGGAGGGCGGGCAGGACCGCCATGATCAGGGTCACCCAGAAAGTGGCGCGCGATCGGCCGGCTGCCGGCCGGCTGGAAGCCCGGTCCGGGGGAAGTTCGCGCAGCGACTCAGGGCGGTGGGACAGCTTCATAAAATACCGGTTAGTGTTCGGATCAGCCTGTTTGCGAGTGTAGCACTTTCATGCTATCATTCCAATTCGACCCGGGCGCGGGTCCTTTTTATGTGCACCGGCCTATCTGGAAAGACACCCAACCGGTCACAGGCTCCCTTTTTACCATACTGGCAACTCAATTTTGCACAAATCCTGGCTGAAGCCCGGCCATTGAGAGCGGCTTGGAGAACGTATCATGTCTGACGTATTACTGAAATCATTTGATATTCCAGCGAACGATCATGTTCCGGAAGACCTGCAGGTCGGGGACAGCGTCACCGTCTATGTCCGGGTGGTCGAAGGCACGCGCGAACGGGTGCAGATGGTCCGCGGCATGGTGATTCGCATTCAGGGGAAAGGGGTGAACCGCAACTTCACGGTGCGCCGCATCGCATCCAACGGGGTGGGGGTCGAATTGACCTATCTGCTGCGTTCTCCCCGCATAGAAAAAATCGAAGTCCACCGGCACGGCCATGTCCGGCGGGCGAAGCTCTACTTCATGCGCGACCGCACGGGGAAGAAGGCCCGCCTGCGGGAAAAGCGGGATTTCTAGTCGATTTTTGGCGGTCCGGGTCCGGCACCTGGCGCCGATTTGAGAAACGTTTTCAGGGTGAGCATCTCTCGGGATGCTCACCCTTTTGCATTTCAAACGGCCCGGTGGCAGAATCGGCCGAAAATGGCTCATGGCCGGCCAGACCGGCCGTTTTCCACCTGATTGAAACGAGGAATCATTCAGCCCCATGACCCGCCGCCCGTTAATCGGTTTAACCACCTACCGCAAACAGGTTTCCGACCTGCCCCACCTTGCCATCGACGGGCTGATGCCCACCTATACCAGCGCCATATTGAAAGCCGGCGGGCTGCCGGTGCTCATCCCGCTCACTCTGGAAGAAGCCGATCTCGAGGCGCTGTTTGACCGGCTCGACGGAATTCTGCTTCCAGGCGGCGGCGATATCGCCCCGGCGCTCTACGGGGGGGAGGAAAACAGCAAGATTTACGGCATCGACGAGGGCCGGGATCGCATCGAGCTGTGGCTCGCCCGCCGGGCGATCGAGACTGACAGGCCGCTCCTGGGTGTCTGCCGCGGCCACCAGGTTCTCAATGTCGCCCTGGGCGGCACCCTGTGGGAAGATGTGCTCGATCTGATGCCGGGGGCGATCATGCACGCCTATTTTCGCGGGTATGCCCGCGATATGCTGACCCATTCGGTCGAGCTTTGCCAGGGCTCTCACCTCGCCCGGCTCATGGGGCAGCACGAAGCCAAACCGGTGAACAGCCTCCATCACCAGGGGATCAAGGTGCTCGCCCCCCGGCTGGCCGCCACCGCCTACGCCCCGGACGGCCTGATCGAGGGGGTCGAAGCGCCCGGCCACCGCTTCGCGGTCGGGGTTCAATGGCATCCGGAGGAATTTGCCGGGCGGGATGCGGAAATGCTGGCGATTTTCCGCGGGCTGGTCGAAGCCAGTACCTGATCCACCGCCCGCGCTCAATCGCGCTCCGACCGTCCCGGCTGGCGGCCAGCGGGCCACTTCGGGGCGGGTCATCTCTGGACATCCACCCCGTGGACAGCATTCGGGCCAATGCGATTGTAAGTTTTTCCTTAAGAAATCCGCGTTAGTTTATAGGGTGAGGGATCTCACGAGACAGGGCGAGATCAAATCCCGAGGTCATACTGCTGGTCATCACACACGTTCCCTCCTGGTTGGCCACGAATCGACATCCTCCCCACCCAACTTGCCAGACGATGAGTGGGCATTGCACCCTCTGACCGCAGACACCGGATCATGTGCGCATTGATGTGGTAAATACTTGGCTCATCGTCTTCACCGGCCTGCTTCTGGCAGGGAGCGGCATCAGCATCGGCATCGCGGCGCTCGTCTATGGCGGCCGGCGTGATACCCTCTGGGCGCGGCCGTTTACCCTGCTGGCCCTGGCCTCGGCGCTCTTCATGAGCAGCTACGCCTTCGAGCTCAACAGCCCGTCTTTATCCTACAAGCTGATCTGGGGATACGCGCAGTATCTCTGCACGACGACGATTCCGGTCTTTTATTTTCTCTTCGCCCTGAACTACACCGACCAT
Organism: Promineifilaceae bacterium (SeqCode); assembly: GCA_041568735.1. Lineage (GTDB taxonomy): Bacteria > Chloroflexota > Anaerolineae > Promineifilales > Promineifilaceae > WTJY01. The sequence continues at coordinate 14,422 of JBFFZG010000006.1, read as the reverse complement.
CCCCTGGCCATCTCCCGCAAAACGGGCCTGTTTTTCGTCATTCCTTGCCTGACCCTGGCATTTCTCTGGTTCGATATCGGCAATCTCGTCTATGCGAGCGTCACCCTGCAGCCCTCCCCGCTGGGCCCCAACGTCAACGCGGATTATGGCTGGTGGTTCTGGGTGCACGCCGCCTACAGCTACCTGCTGCTGGGGGCCGGCGCATTAGTGCTTCTCAACCAGGTGCGCCACCTCTCCCAGCGGCTTCAGCGCCTGCACCTTTCGATCCTGACCGGCTGCATCGTCCTGCCGCTGGTGGGCAATGTCATGACTGTGCTCGACATTATCGAAGTCGACCTGACCCCGTTCTTACTCGGCGGCATGTCCATGGTGATGGCCTTCGCCCTCTATCACCTGCGGCTGTTCGACATCAAGCCCGCCCGCATGGCCGTGGTCGAGCGCATGGATGACGGCTTTCTCTCCCTGGATCCCGACAACCGGCTGGTCGATTTCAACCTGTCGCTTCAGGATATTCTGGGGAAGACAGCCGGCGAGCTGCGCAACCGGAACCTCGATTCGCTCGGGGTGCTGGACCAGGCCACAATCGACCACCTGCGGGATCCGGACTTCACCGGCCGGCTGGAAACCACCCTGCAGACTGAGGGCACTCCGTGCCACTACGCGCTCTATGTTTCGAGTCTGACTCATTCCCATGATGCCAGGCGCGGCCGGCTGATTCTCTTCCGGGACATCACCCAGCGGCGCCAGCTCGAACAGCTCCAGGAAGACCTCACGCGGGCCATGGTCCACGACCTGCGCAGTCCAATCAGCACGGCCATTCAGCTGGTCGACCTGCTGGTAGAGGAATGGCGCGCCGGCACCGCGCCGTCGAGCTGGGGCAACGAGATCCTGGATCGCACGCAGCGCGTGCTGCGCTCGGCGATTCACCTGATCGAACAAACGCTGGAACTGCAGCGCATGGAAAATGGCCAGCTCGACCTGCAGGTCGAGGAGCTTTCTATCGCCGAGCTGATGCGGTATGTCGAGCCGATGGTCCGGCCGTCGAGCCAGCAGAAGCAGATCAAACTGATCACCAACCTCTCCCCATTGCTGCCCAACGTCCTCGTCGACCGGCTGGCCATCGCCCGGGTGCTGCAGAATCTCTTCGACAACGGCATCAAATTTACCCCCTCCGGCGGCAAGATCATCCTCAATGCCTCGACCGAGGAGGCGGGAGATCAAACCCACCTGCTCGTTTCCCTGCGGGACAGCGGGCCGGGCATTCCGGAAGAGCTGCGGCCGCAGCTCTTTCAAAAGTTCGCCCGCGGAAACCAGCCCGAGCGCGGTTTTGGCCTGGGGCTGGCCTTCTGCAAAACCATTCTCGAGGCGCACGGCGAAAAGATCTGGCTCGCCGATTCGACCACGACCGGGACCACGTTTGCCTTCACCCTGCCGGCCGCTCCTCGCCGCCTGCCGCCCATCTGATCCCGAACAGCCGGCCCCAATCCCTTGCGACCGCCTTTCTCCATCCTGCTATAATTGGCGCATGCCTTTCGAACCCCTGCCGCGCATTCAAGAAATACTGGCCAACCTGCCGAACGCTCCCGGCGTCTATCTCCACAAAGATAAACACGGGACGATCCTCTACGTCGGCAAGGCGATCAACCTGCGCAGCCGGGTCCGCTCCTATTTTATGACCACGGTCGATTCGACCAAGACCGAACGGCTGCGCCGGCAGATCGCCGACATCGAAATCATTACCACCGACACCGAGCTGGAAGCGCTCCTGCTGGAAAACACGCTGATTAAGAAGCACCAGCCCCGCTTCAATATTCGCCTCAAGGACGACAAGCGCTATCCCTATATCAAGGTCAACTGGCAGGATCCATTCCCCAAAGTGGTCGTCACCCGGCGCATGGAGCGGGATGGCTCGCGCTACTTCGGCCCATATACGTCCGTGTGGGCGGTGCACCAGACCCTGGATCTCCTGCGCAAGATCTTTCCCTACCTGACCTGCGACCGGACGATCACGGGGAACGATCCGCGAGCCTGCCTCTATTTCGACATCAAGCTCTGCAACGGCCCCTGTATTGGCGCCGTCAGCAAGGCCGAATACCGGGCGGTGATCCAGCAGCTGATGGATTTTCTGGACGGAAAATCCGACGAGATTATCCGGGATCTGGAAGAAAAGATGATGCGCGCCTCCCAGGCAATGGCCTTTGAAGAGGCGGCCCAGTACCGGGACCAGCTCAAGGCGATCAACAAGGTCGTGGCCAAGCAGAAGGTGATCGCCGCCGCCAATACCGACCAGGATATCATCGCCTTCGCCCGGGAGCAGGGGGAGGCCTGCGTGCAGGTCTTTTTCGTCCGCTATGGGAAGCTCATCGGCCGGGAATACTTCCTGCTCGAAGGGACCGAGGGGGAAAGCGACGCCGAAGTGCTGCACGATTTCATCACCCAGTTTTACGACGAGGCGGCCCACATTCCCCGGGAGGTGCTGCTGCCCCATGATGTCGACGAGGCGATGATCATCGAGCAGTGGCTGCGCCAGAAGCGCCATCAAAAAGTCACCATCCAGGTTCCCCGCCGGGGGAAAAAACGGGAGCTGGTCCAGATGGCCGAGCGGAACGCGGCCGATACCCTGGCCACGCTGCGCCAGCAGTGGGCGGCCGATCGCTCCCGCCACGTCACCGCTATGAGCGAGCTGCAGGAGGCGCTCGACCTGCCGGCCCCGCCCACCCGCATCGAATGCTACGACATCAGCCACACCCAGGGCACCCTGCCGGTCGGCTCGATGGTCGTTTTTGTCCAGGGGGCGCCTCTGAAGAAAGATTACCGCCGCTTCAACATCCGCACCGTGACCAACGACGATTACGGCGCGATGAAAGAAGTGCTCACCCGCCGCTTCCAGCGCTATCTCGATCACAAGGAGGGGCGGCTGACCGACGGCGAAATCGCCCTGGAGCAGGTCGGCCGCAAGGTTGACACCTCCTTTTCCGTCCTGCCCGATCTCCTCATCGTCGACGGGGGCAAGGGGCAGCTGGCCATGGCCATCGAGGTGCTGCAGGCGTTCGATCTGAGCCACATCGTGCCGGTCGTCGGGCTGGCCAAGCGGGAGGAAGAGCTCTTCAAGCCGGGCCAGCTCCAATCGATCCTGCTCGACCAGCGGTCGGAGGCACTGTACCTGGTGCAGCGGGTGCGGGATGAGGCCCATCGCTTCGCCAACACCGGCCACCGCCAGCGGCGGGTCAAGGTCGGCACCGCCTCGATCCTCGACTCGATCCAGGGGGTCGGACCGAAACGGCGCCGGCTGCTCCTCGATCGCTTCGGCTCCCTGGAGGACATTCGCCGGGCGACGGTGGAGGAAATCGCCACCGTGCCGGGGATCCCTTACGAAGTGGCCGCGGCGATCAAGGCGGGTTTGGATTGAACGGGCGTTGGGAGCTGGGAGTTGGGTGGGTTGGAATGATAACGACTGCCTCGGCGCCGGGAAAAATCATTCTGTTTGGCGAGCATGCGGTGGTTTACGGGGAGCCGGCGATCGCCGCACCGGTGCACCAGGTCACCGCCACGGCCGTTGTCGAAGACGCCGACCACGCGGGTATTCTCCTGCGCGCCCCGGACCTGAGCCGGGATATCTGGCTGGCCGACGCCCCGGCCGACCATCCCCTCGCCGCCGCCGTCCACACCTTCTTGCGGGCGGCCGACGACCTCCCGTTCCCCGTTCCCCGTTCCCCGTTCCCTGGATTAACTATCACCATCACCTCCACCATCCCCATCGCCAGCGGGCTGGGCAGCGGGGCGGCGATCACGGCGGCGCTGATCCGGGCGCTGGCCGGTCATCTATACCGGCCGGAGCTGGCCACGGATGCGGCGGTTTCGCGGCTGACCTTCGAGGTCGAGCGAATCCACCACGGGACCCCCAGCGGCATCGACAACACGGTTGTGAGCTACCGCCGGCTGGTCTACTTCATTCGGGCCGGCGCGCCGATCAAAGCCCGAACTGAGCAGGTGCTGGCGCTCTTCACCCCTGGCCGGCCGCTCCACCTGCTCATCGGCGATACCGGCCTGCACGCCCCGACCCGCATTCCCGTGGGGGATGTGCGCCGGCTGTGGGAAGCCGATCCCGGCCGCATGGCGCCGCTCTTTGCCGCCTGCGGCGAAATCGCGGCCGCCGCTCGAACGGCCCTCGAAGCCGGCGCCCTGGAAGAAGTCGGCCGGCTGATGAACGCCAACCACGCCTGCCTGCAAGAAATGACCGTTTCCTCGCCGGAGCTCGACCGGCTGGTCGCCGCCGCCCGGTCGGCCGGGGCACTCGGCAGCAAGCTCAGCGGCGGCGGCCGGGGCGGCAATATGATCGCCCTCGTCCGGCGGGATACGGCGGCCGCGGTGAGCGCTGCCCTGCGCGAGGCGGGCGCGGCGCGGGTGCTGGAGACGGTTGTGGGGGATGGGGATTAGGGGTTGGCAGTTGGGAGTTGGGAGTCAGGAGTTGGGGGCTGGTGGCCGTGGAGGCGGGTGCGGAGATCGTCGAGAGAGCGGCAGGCGCCGTCGCGGGCGGTGAGGACGGTCATCTGATAGGCGAGCTGGTCGGGATCCTTCTTCTGCCGCCATTTTTCCCGGTCGACGGCCGGATAGAACTGGGGCACGGCCGCCGCCAGGTATTCTTCTACCTGGGCCGCCATGTCGGCGGCGCAGTCGGCCGTGGTGACAAGGATAAAGTCGGCCGTGTCGAGATGGCCGACGAATACTTCCGGCTGGCCTGCCCGGCGGGCGGCGCTGGCGACCATGATCCCCGTCGCGCGCGCCACATCGTCTGAGGCGACAAACCCGTACCGATCGCGAAAATGGTGGAGGCCGCGCAGGCCGGCCAGGACCAGCCCCCAGTCCTCACCGCGGAGCATTTCCAGCAGCCGCTCGCGCACCGGCTCCCCCTCCGGCAGGTTGGTGACGGCATTAACCAGGGACTTATACCCCGCGCGGCGCAGGACGTTGCGCATCCGCAGCCGGAGCTCCTGCATGTCAAAGGGCTTTGTGATGTAGTCGACCGCGCCCAGCTCCAGCCCCATGAGGCGATCTCGCCGCTCCTGCCGTTCGGTCAGGAAAATCACCGGGATTTTTTCAGTCCGGCGGCCGCCGCCGCGAAGGCGCCGGACGACTTCAAAGCCGTCGATATCGGGCAGGCGGATATCCTGCAGAACCAGGTCGGGCTGGATTTCACGCGCCCGGGCCAGCCCTTCCTCCCCTTTCATGGCGGCGTGAATTTCATACTCGGCGTAAAACTCAAAATAGCCGCGCATCATTTCGATGAGATGGGCGTCATCTTCAACGATTAAGATTCTCTTTTTCTCGAGATCGGACACGATGGTTCCTCGCCTGGCAGTCTGTGGTCGCCCGACCGGCCGCACAGCCGGCACGATTTGATTATAACGAGATCACCCGTTGAGAATGTATCGCATTCGACAGTTTCGATCGCCCTTTAGTCCTGTTCCAGGATCACGCCGCTCCGCGGCGGCAGCGTGAGCGAGATGCGGCCGCCCCGAACGGTCGCGGCGCCGGCCGGACCGAAGCAGGCGCGCAGTCTCGTCCCTTCGGCGAGGAGATCACCGGCCGGGATTTCGAGGGCGGCCGGCTCGTCGGAGACGTTGAGGGCGACCACCATGGCCCCGGTTTCGTCGTGCCGGGCGAAAGCGAAGTCAGCCCCTTCGGCCCAGAGGGTCGTGAAGCGGCCGCGCCGCAGCAGCGGCCGGTCGCGGCGCAGGCGGATCAGCGCCTTGAAGTCGGCCAGCATGTCGCGATCCCAGCTCTCCGGTTCATTCCAGGGAAACGGCCAGCGGGCGTCTTTGTCGTCGTGAGGCTCATCCGGCCGGTCGGTGCCCCGCAGGGCGATTTCATCGCCGTAGTAGACGCAGGGAGCGCCGGGGTAGCTCATCTGGAAAAGGGTCGCCAGGCGCAGGGAAGCCCGGTCCCCGCGCACGACGCTCAGCAGACGGGGAGTGTCGTGGCTGTCGAGGGAGTTGAGCATGACCAGGGTCGTTTCCCAGTGGTAGGCATCGAGCAGAGCGGCCAGCCGGTCGGTCAGCCCGGCCGCGTCGATGCCCGGAAACGGGTTGTAGGAGCGGCCTTTGACCAGCCGGGGGCTGATCCGCTCCCCGCCGACAAAGGCCGTGACGGCCGCGGTGAACGGATAGTTCATATTGGCATCGAAGCGATCGCCGGCCAGCCAGGCCGGGGCGATATCCCAGATTTCTCCCACCGAATAGGCGTCCGGCTTGATGGCTCGGATGCGCCGGCGGAAGGTTTCCCAGAAGCCGGCCGTCTGGATCTCGGCCGGCACATCCAGCCGCCAGCCGTCGATGTCGAACTCCCGAATCCAGAACTCGGCCACATCCCAGAGATATTCCCGCACCTGCGGGTTTTCGGTGTTCCATTTGGGCAGCGCCCGGTTCCCAACCCAGCTCACGTAGTTGGCCGGCCGGCCCCCGTCATACGGAGCCAGCGGCCAATCCTCCACCAAAAACCAGTCGATCCACGGGGAATGGGGACCATTTTCCAGGATGTCGTTGAACTGGAAAAAGCCCCGGCTGGCGTGGTTGAAAACCCCGTCGAGGACGACCCGCATCCCCCGCTCGTGGCAGGCCGTCACCAGCTCCCGCAGGGCGGCGTTTCCCCCCAGCAGCGGATCGACCTGGTAGTAATCATGGGTGTGGTAGCGGTGATTGCAGGCGGATTGGAATATGGGGTTCAGATAGAGGGCGTTGATTCCCAGATCCTGCAGGTAGTCGAGCCGCTCCACGATGCCGAGCAGATCCCCTCCGTGGTATTTTTCCGCATGGGGCGGGGCCTCCCACGGCAGCAGATTGGCCGGCTGGCTCAGACGGCCGCTGCGGGCGAAGCGGTCGGGAAAAATCTGATAAAATACGGCATCTTTGACCCATTCCGGGGTGTTTGGGGCGTTTGGTTCCATCGGCGTTTTGCGGCGTCCGGGCCGGATTTCCGGTGTGAAAGACCGGCGGGCGGCCGTCTCCTCCCTTGGCGATCGATTTCTGGTTTTCTGGCAAGACCTGCGCGGATCTGGCCTCCCGGACAACCCGCGCGGCCGTTATCACCGGCCGCCAGCCGCAAGAATCCGCTGCAATGAAGCGGGTTGGGGTTGGGCGCATCGTCGCCCTGGCAGACGCATGGCCGCGGGCTGGCTTCGCCGACGCGCCATTATAACAAAAAGAAGATTGAGCTATGAGTGAAAAAGTATGCATCATTGGGGCCGGAGCGAGCGGCCTCACCGCCATGCGCGCCCTGGAACGGCAGCAAATCCCCTTCGACTGCTTTGAAATGGGCTCCGATATCGGCGGCAACTGGCGCTTCGATAACGACAACGGCCGCTCCTCCGCCTATCGATCCCTGCACATCGATACCTCGAAGGGACGCATGCAGTTTTCCGACCTGCCGATGCCGGCCCATTATCCGGCGTTTCCCCATCACAGCCAGGTCCTCGCCTATTTTGAGCAGTACGCCGACCATTTCGATCTGCGGCGGCGGGTCACGTTCCAGACGCGCGTGGAAAAGGTCGAACCGGCCGCGCCCGGGGAAGCGGGCGGCTATCGGGTCACCACCCGCTCCGTACACGGCGGGGAGACCCGGCAGGGGCGCTACCGGGCGGTTATGGTCTGCAACGGCCATCACTGGCTCCCCAAAATGCCCGATTTTCCGGGGAAATTTTCCGGCCGCTGCACTCACTCCCACCACTATCGGGACCCGGAGCCCTACCTCGGCCAGCGGGTCCTGGTCGTCGGCATCGGCAACTCCGGCGCCGACATCGCCAGCGAGCTGTCGCGCGCCGCGGACCGGACTTTTCTCGCCATGCGCCGCCGGCCGCGCATCATTCCCCGCTACGTCATGGGATTTCCGCTCGATCAGTGGACGACCCCGCGCTCGTCCCGGCTCCCGCTCTGGCTGCAGCAGTTCGCCTACCGCCTCCTGTTAAAAATGACGGTCGGCGACCAAACCCGCTACGGCTTCCCCAACCCCGACCACGCGGTGCTGACCGAACACCCGACCGTTTCCTCGGAACTGCTCAATATCGTCGCCCACGGCGGGCTGACGCTCAAGCCCAACGTCCAGGAGCTGCGGGGAGACCAGGTCCTCTTCGAAGACGGGAGCCTGGAGACCGTCGATGCCATCATCTACGCCACCGGCTACCAGATCGCCTTCCCTTTTCTTGACCCCGATTTCTTCCGGGTCGAGGACAACGAGGTCGCCCTCTACCGCAAAGTGGTCTCCCCCGACCATCCCGATCTCTACTTCATCGGCCTGATCCAGCCGCTCGGGGCGATCATGCCCCTGGCCGAGCAGCAGGCCCGCTGGGCGGCCGAGCTGATCTCAGGAGCGGGGAAGCTGCCGGATCGGGAGGCCATGCGGCGGGAAATCGAGCGGGAGAGGGCCGAAATCGTGCAGCGCTACGTGCGGTCGACCCGCCACACCATCCAGGTCGATTATTTTCCCTACCTGCGGCTGATCGAGCAGGAGCGGCGGGACTGTTTGAAAAGAGGGGGAACGGGGAACCGGGAACGGGGAACCGGAGGGTGAGCGAGCGTTCGATAATTAACGGAAAAATTTATGGGTTGGCAGCTTCTTTCCATCTTCTTTAATGTCATCGCGCCGGTTTTTGCCCTGGTGCTGATTGGCTACCTGGCGGCGCCGAAGCTGCGGCTGGATCCACGGACGCTGTCGCGGGCGGCCTATTTTCTGTTCGTCCCGGCCTATGTCTTCAACGCGGTCAGCGGCGCGGAAATCAATGCCGGGCTGATCGGCCGCATGGTCGCCTTCGCCCTGGTCGTTCACCTCCTGATCGCCCTGATCGCCTACCTGACCGCCCGCCTGCTCCGCCGCTCTCCCGACATGACCGGCGCCTATGTCATCCTGGCGATCTTCGGCAATGTCGGCAATTTCGGCCTCCCCTTGATCACCTTTCGTCTGGGAGAAGAAGCGGTATTCCCGGCGACCATCTATTTTCTGGCCATCCTCTTCATCGCCTTCACCGTCAGCGTGGCCGCCGCCAGCCGCCGCCAGCGCACCAGCTGGCGCACGGCGGTTGAGGTGTTCAAGACCCCCGCCCTGCTGGCCCTGATGCCGGCCGTGCTGATCAACGGGATCGACCTTCAGCTGCCGCTCATGGTCACCCGGGTGACCACCCTGCTCGGCGGGGCGATGGTGCCGGTGATGCTGCTCACCCTCGGCGCGCAGCTGGCCGGCATGAAGCAGATTCGCCTGAGCCGGGATGTCTGGATCGCCAGCGGGCTGCGCCTCGTCGGCGCGGCGGCGCTGGCCATCCTCCTGGCGCCGCTGTTTGGCCTGAGCGGGCTCGCCCGGGGGGCGGGCATATTCCAGTCGGCCATGCCCCCGGCCGTCCTGGCCTCGATCATCGCCATTGAATACGATCTGCTCCCCGATTTTGTCACCACGACCGTCCTGGTTTCCACCCTCGGCAGCCTCCTCACGCTGACCCTCCTGTTTGCCTTTGTCTGAGCCGGCGCCCGGCCGCCCCAAACCGGGAGGAACTTTTTCCCGCCGGCCGGCGTTTTAGGACTGTGATCCTAAAAAACTGAAAGACGGAGGTGCGACATGTTACTGGGTTATATGCTTATGTGGTCGGCAGTGATGACAGCTACCCTCGGCTTTGTCCGCCTCCAGCACTGGCGGCAGTTTGTCGGCATGGCGGCCGTCTCCCTCCTCATCGTCTTCACCGCCTACGCGCTGGCCGCCCAGACCGCCAGCAGCATCGGGCTCGATCTCGACTTCTTCAACCCGATCGCCTACCCCAATCTCTACTGGGCCCAGGGGCCGCTCGGCTGGATGGTTCTCATGATCGTCCCCTGCGGCTGGCTGGCGCCGGTTATCGGCCTGAACACCGCCCAGCGCTGGGAATTTCTGGCCCTCTAGCCTGATCCCGCGGCCCGGGCCTTCCGGGATCGCCTCATCCGGCTGCGACCGGCGGCTCCCCGCCGGTTTTTTTTATGGGCGGGGATAGCGGCTGAAGCGCTCGCCGGCCGGAGTCAGCCGGCGGCTGACCGGATCGTACAGGTTGCCGGCCGGGAACCCCGCCGGCGTATCATAGACCCCGTACCAGAACCACCACTGCACCAGGCGAAAATCGTCGGCCGGATAGCCGGCCTCGTGGCGGGCGGTCGTCATGAACTCCAGGGTCCCTTCCAAAAAACGAGCCACGCGCTCCGCGTCGAAGCCGTACTCCGACGGCATCAAAATCCCGTACTCGCTGACCACCAGCGGCCGGTCCTGGTATCCTCGCTCCGCGAGCCAGATCCGGAAGTCGATGAGCTGCCGGCGAAAAAGGGCCAGGTCGTCGTGATCGTCGATCTCGATCAGGCGGCCGCGCGCCGCTTCCAGTCCCGGTGGGATTCCGGCCCCCCAGCTCCCGCGTTCCTCGCGCAGAATAAAGGCGTGCACATTCCAGAGATCGACCGGGAGCGGCCGGCCGGTGCGCGCCGCGTAGGCGTCCAGCACCCGGTCGAGGTAAGCCAGCCGCAAAGTCGACGGCTGGGTCACGCCGGCGATGGCGATCCGGGCCGTCGGATCCACCCCCTTGATCCAGTGATAGGCCTCGTGAAAGAGCTCGGCGTACCGCTCAGGGGTGACGTTGTCCTGCTCGACCACGTCCGGCTCGTTGCCGACCAGCCAGAATGATCCCGGCCGGGCGCGCGCCGTCCGCTCGATTTCCGCCCGGCTCTGGCGGATGCCCGTTTCGGACAGGCGCAGCATCTGCCAGTAGCCGGGCGGGGCCGCGGCGCTGATGTGCCAGTCGAGAACGCTGCCGTAGCGGAGACCGGCCGCGGCCGCCTCGGCCCGCCGGCCGGCCGGCACGGCCACCCCGACGCGCTCCTCGCCCGTGATGGAGAAGGCTGGATCGGCGGCCGGGGCCGGGGTGGGAGCGGCCGGCCACAGGGCGCCGGCCGGTGAAGGGGATCGGGTGATTGTCGGGGATGGGGTGGCGGCCGGGGCCGGCGGTTCTGTCTGACGCAGCAGGCCCGCGGTGATGGCCAGCAAGCCGGCGGCCATCAGGATCGTTCCAGCCAGCCGGCCGTTTATTCGGCGGGCAGCGCGCCGATTCGTTTGAGCCATCCGGTCAGGATAAAGACCGCGAAGCGATCGAGGAAATTCGGCCGTGGCTTGATCTTCAGGCGGCGGTGGGTAAAGGCCATCGCCTCGACAATGCGCAGCTGGCGCAGGCGCATCAGGCTCATCACCCGCAGGGTCTGGGCGAGTTTATCGTGGTCTTGGGCCGCTTCAAATACTTCAATCGCTTCGAGATAGTAGCCGCCCGCTTTGTTCCGCTCGCCCATCGTCTCGTACAGGTCACCCATATTGCCCAGCACCTGCCCTTCCCGGTGACGGTCTTGGAGCCGGGCGAACAGGGTTTTGGCCTGCAGAAATGCGGCCTCGGATTCCCGGGGCCGGCGCATGTAGCGATAGACAACCCCGAGGTTGTTGAGCATTTCGCCCTGGTTTACCGGGTCCCCGCTTTCTTTAAAACTGGCTTCGGCCGCTTCAAATTTGGCACAGGCCTGCTCGTACGCCCCACGGCGAAACAGGTCGAGGCCGTCTTGTTTCAGCTGTTCGGACATCCATTCGCCTTCCGCTCCAGACCCCTGTCGGGCCGGGGGGGATCGTTCGAAACGTCTCTCTCCGCGGGGCTGCCGGCGGCGGGATGCGATCCCATCCCATGCCGCAGAGGCCACCGCCCATCGACTCACCTCCCCCAGAACCAGGTCGCCTGGTCAAAATGTGATATTGAGAATATTTTCGGCCACCGCGCGCAGTTCGTTGACGTCCATCCGGCTCAGCCGCATGGCGATTTCGAGATAGCTGCGGTTGATCGGCATGGTCACAAAAGCCTTCATGTCGGCCGGCAGTTCGTCGAACAGGCGCCGCTCTTTCAACCGCGCCTCGTGGCGGGCCAGGATTGGCGTTTCCTCGTCGGTAAACGCCGCCAGCGACAGGCCGAGAGCGGAGGCGATCTGTTCCAGTTCGAACAGGGTGACATGGGCCAGCCCCGATTCGATCGTCTCCAGCTGCTCCCCATCCAGGCCGGCCTGAACGGCGATCTCGGCCAGGGATTGCCCCTGAGCTTCCCGCGCCTCGCGGACAGCCGCTCCGATCGCCCGCTGCCGGGCGGTCACATACCCGACAAACTGCGTGTCCGGGTAATCCCCCAGGGTCTTATCTCCCCAGAAATGAGCCAGCGGGACCTGCAGGAAGACGGCCAGCGCTTCCAGCTGCGGCAGGGTGGGGATCGCCGTCCCTTCCTCGAACCGCTCAATCTGCGCCGCTTCGATCCCGAGCGCCTCGGCGCACGCCGCCGCCGTGCGGCCGGCATGCAGACGGGCATCGCGAATCAAAACTCCTAGTATTTTTGCCCGGGTCAGGTCCCTTTCGTTCATAGCTCATTTACGTGACATAAGTGAATTGAATGGCGAAATGGTAGCATAACTGACCCCGTCACACAACTGCTTTTGGTCCTAATCGGAGCGGGTGAAACAGGCGGGCAGTTGCTCCAAATGGGGTCGTTCTGTCAGTGAAAGGTAAATTCGCACCGCCCCCGGTCCCGTTTCCATTGCCTGGCATATGGCATGGCGATATAATGTGATTTCGCCTGCGCGGCCGGTCTCTGATCTGAAAAGATACCGCCGGCCGCCGGGTCCACGGCCATACTCGGGATGTAGCTCAGCTTGGTAGAGTGCACCGTTCGGGTCGGTGAGGCCGCCGGTTCGAGTCCGGCCATCCCGACAGAAAGCTCTCGGAGAGATCCGGGGGCTTTTTTGTTGGGAGTTGGGAGTTAGGAGTTGGGAGTTGGGGAGAGCGCGAAGCCGTTCCCTGTTCCCTGTTCCCTGTTCCCATTCCCCTTTTGTGAATAAAAGCACAATATTGCGGTCGATCTCGACAACCTTTACACTATTCCTGAGGCATCTTTCCGGATATTTTTGTCTCTGCTTTCGCACATCCTACACCCAGGCTGGCATTATCTGCATCATACCCCATCTCCGGTCTGGATCATTTATCTCCAGGTGCCCGGTCTTCAGTTCCGTGCGGTGAACCGCTCTGCCGCCCTCCTCTTTTCGGCCCGCAGCCCAGCGATTCATCGGCCGGACCCGGTGAATGTCCCGGTGCGCCGTGGTTTTGGAGGCCCGCTATGGAGCAGCAAGTCATCGGGAACTACGAAATCCGCAGCAAACTGGGAGCCGGCGGCATGGCCAACGTCTTCCTGGCGTTCGACACCAACCTCGAACGGGAAGTCGCCCTCAAGGTGCTCGAGTCTTATTTCGCCCGGGATCCGGAATTCGCCGTCCGCTTTGATCGGGAAGCCAAGGCGATCACCTCCCTGGAGCACAGCAATATCGTGCCGGTCTACGATTACGGCCAGTACAAGGGGCTGCCCTATCTCGTCATGCGCCACATGCAGGGGGGTTCCCTGGGTAAAAAACTGAAGGACGGGCCGCTCGCTCTGGAAGCGGCCGCCGGGGTCCTCTCCCGGATCGCCAGCGCCCTCGACTTCGCCCACTCGCGGGGGATCATCCACCGGGACCTGAAGCCGGACAATATTCTTTTCGACCGGGAAGGGAACGCCTTCCTGGCCGACTTCGGCGTCGTCAAGCTGGCCGAAAGCTCGACCTCGTTCACCCAGACCGGCAATATCCTGGGCACCCCGGCCTACATGAGCCCGGAGCAGGCCAAGGCGATCGAGCAGCTCGACCGGCGCAGCGATATCTATTCGCTGGGGGTCATTCTCTACGAAATGCTCACCGGCGATATCCCCTACAAGGCGGACACCACCCTGGGCCAGGCCATGATGCACGTCCTGGAGCCGGTCCCCCGCATCCTGGAGGCCAACCGCGACCTGCCGGATGAATGCGAGCCGATCATCCAGACGGCCATGGCCAAGGACCGCGCCGCCCGCTACGCCACGGCCGGCGAGCTGGCCGGGGCGCTGCAGGCGGTGATTCGGCAGCAGGCCTTCGCCGCCATCCGGCCGCGGGATGGGGTGCGGCCGAACCCGGTCTCCGCGCCAACCCCGGTCGTCGAAGAAGACGAGGACCCGACCCACGAGGTGGAGGTGCCGTCGTGGGTCAAAGATGACGGCGCGGTGAAAGCCCCGGCCGAGGCCCGGGAAACGCGGGCCGGCAACGGGTCCGCCCGCGCAGCTTCGGCCGTCCATCCGGTCGTTCAGCCAACCCAAACCAAGAAAAAGTCCAGACCCCGTATGCTGTACGCGGCCATTTTCGTCAGCTGGTTCATATTTTCCATCACGACAATTATGCTGGCGCTGTGGATAACGGAGGGTCTTGGTCTGTTTTACATTGACGAAGAAACAGTGCCTGTCCTGTTTTTCATCATCGGGTCTGTAACCGGCTGGTTGAGCTTTAAAACCAGCTCT
>JBFFZG010000005.1:0-43599 GCA_041568735.1 Promineifilaceae bacterium (SeqCode) | reverse complement strand
TGGGCCGGCACGCTGATCGGGGTCAGGAAGGCGATGGCGTCGACAGGAGTGACCAGGATGGAAACGGTGGTGACGGCCGAGTTGAGCCTTCCGTCGGTGATATAGTAGCTGAAGGTGTCGATGCCGTTGAAGTTGGCGGCCGGCTGGTAGGTGAAGGCGCCGTTCCCCTGCAGGGTGACGCTGCCGTTCCGGGCGTTGCTGCTGAGCACGGCCGTCATCGGGCTGCCGTCGACGTCATTGTCATTGGCCAGCACCCCGGGGGCCGCCACCGAGAGCAGGATGTCTTCGGCCGTTTCGTAGCTGTCGCTGCGCGCGGTGGCGGCGATATTGCCCGGGTTCACGGTCAGGCCGGCCGGAGCCGAGGCCGACGGCAGGTAGAACGGATCGCTCTCGACCTGGGGTAGGCCGGGGATGCTGCCGCTGAAGTGGGCGCTGAGGGTGTAGCTGCCGGGGGCCAGCGGCACGGTGGTCAGGCGTGCCTCGCCGACGTAGTTGGTGAAGACCGGCTCGCTGTAGACGATGGCGCCGCTGCCGTTCTTGATGATAAACACCACGATCCGTTCCGGGATCACCCGGCCGGAGCTGTCGGCCAGCTTGGCCGTGGCCGTCCAGGGGGTTCCGGAAGAGACCACGGCGGGGGAGACCGTCAGGGCCAGGGTGCTCCCCTGCTTGTTGAGCAGGAAGGGATTGGCGGCGGTGCTCCCCTGATAAACCTGGCTGCCGGGGAAGGTGGCCTGCAGGGTCAGGTTCCCCGGCCGGCCAAGCAGGGTAAAGGTCGCGGTGGCCCGGCCGTTGGCGTCGGTGATGGCGTTGAGGCTCTGGGAGCCGATGCTGAAGCTGACGAATTCGCCCGGCAGCGGGGTTCCGCTGCTGGTCAGGCGGGCGCTGACTGTCTGCGTGGTGGCGTAGGTGCCGGACACCGGCGGGGATTCCAGGGTCAGCGCGGAGGGGATCTCGGCGCCGGAGGCCGGCGCACCGGGATCGATGCCAACCTGGAAGAAGGCGCCGTAGTTGGTGGCGGTCGTCAGGGCGCCGGCCCAGTTGACCGCCTGGACGAAGAAGCGCAGGTCGGCCGGTGTGGTCGTACCAAGCGCGGCCGCGGAGAGGGTCCCTTCCCAGCGGGTGTTGCCCGGGTTGCGGGTGAGGGCCAGGGACTGCCAGCGGCCGTAGAGACTGCCCTGGACACCGGTGTAGGTGACCAGGACCTCCTCGACTCCGACCAGCCGGTCGGCCACCTGGACCTGGAAGTTGACCGCCCCGCCGCTGTTATCGGAGGTGATCTTGGCGATCGATGGGGGTCCGGCCAGGGCCAGATTCCCCAAAGACTTGACATAAAACAGGCGGAAGGTCAGGTCGGTGTACTGGCGCAGCGTACCCGTGAGAAGACCAGCCGCGTCTGATTTAAATTGGGCCGGGGTCAGCATCAGCCGCGTTGCGCCGCCGGCCGGATCGGTGAGAATGTCGAAGTAGTTGATGCTCCAGGGAGTGACCGGGTAGAAGACGCTCGTATTGATGCCGTAGCGAACGCCGGCCAGCTCGGTGGCCGGGTTGCTGGTGTGCGGGATGATGCCGGTTAGGTCGCTGTAACTGCCGCCGACAAAGGCCGCGCTGCGCAGGATGCCGCCGGAGATGTTGGCCGGCACCCCGGTATTGCCCGGGTCGACCGGCGCGTTGACGTTGTAGATGGCCAGCGGCAGGATGATATCGCCGGTGCGGGCCGAGGCGCCGTCTTTGCCGGAGAAGAAGGTGCTGACGAACGTCTGATTGCTGTCCACGCTGCTCGACAGAACGCGGTTGGTGGGGGTGATCTGCGGAGAAACGGTTATTTCACCCACTCTCAGGCCGAGATCGAAGGCCGGATCACTGGGCACGAGCGGGGTCGTCGAGGAGACGATTGGCGGATAACCGGTCTCGCTGCTCGGCGGTCCGGCCATGTCGATGCTGAACATCGGCAGACCGAAGAGAGTGGAGACCACGATCGTCTTTTCAAAAACCCCGTCGACCTCAACCGACGTGTCGGAGAGGTAGTCGAGTTTGGCCTGGACCAGCGCCCTGCCGACCGGCACGGCCCCCTGGCCGCGCAGGTGGCGGGCAAAGCCATGGTAGAGCCGCTCAGAGTACTCCATCAGATCCCCATCGCCGTACTGGTAGCCGGTGCCGGCCACCAGAACCGCCCCTTTACGGGCAAAGGCCTGGGCCCAATCGAGGGGGAAGACGTTCCCGGCCGCATTGTTGACGAGGTTGTAGCCGGAGTGACAGCCGCTGCTGAAGACGACGGCGTTGGTCAGATTGGCCCGACCGGCGACGAGCTCGCTGGTGGTAAAGCGCGTCTTGTAGTCGGCCCCGAGAGCGCTGAAATGGCTGAAGTGGCCGGCCAGGTACATGAGGTCATAACCCCGGGTGCCGGTCTGGCCAACCGGGTTGGTCACAAAGCCAGCCAGCTGGCTGCCGGTCCAGGAGGAGGGGTCGGAAGGCGGAACGTTGGCCGGCGACGAGAGGATGTCCACCCGGCCGCCGCTCCCCAGGCCGGCCGTCAGCTCGGCCTGGACCGCCTGGGCCCCGTCTTCGAGGAAGCCGTAGCTGGAGATGAAGGCGGTGTTCGGGCGTACCGAGCCGTTTGCCGTCGACAGGTAGCTCTCGAGCATGATCGTGGCATCGCCTGCCGTTTCGACCAGCCGGCCGACGGCCAGGTCGGGCAGGTGCAGTACACTGCCCTGGAGCGAGATTTCGGTGGTTGAGCCGTAGAAATCCTGGCCGAGAATGTAGTCGAGCCTCAGGCTGGATTTCGAGGCAGTATTATCGAGGATCGGGATGTTGTACTCCGATTCCTTGGCCAGGGGGGCCGGGTCGGGATAGCGGTAGAAGGGGAGGACGTCGTCATTGCCGACGAGCACGACGTACTGCACCGGATTCAGGGCCCGATAGCGGTCGACGAGATCGCGGATCCCCTCGGCTGCCAGGTTCATGGCGTAGGGGCAGGTAACGAAATTGGTCGCCTGCGTGCGCAGTTTGGTAATCAACCCGTCGTCGGCCGCTGTCGTGGGATCGCCGGCGTCGACCTTGAGGTCGACGACAATCCCCTGAACCTCCGGCCGGGCGGCCAGGCTCTGCAGCCGGGTGAGCATCAGGGCTTTTTCACTGGCGGTCCCTTCGATGCGGCTCGAATCGGTCAGGATGACTGTCTTGTAGTTCCCCGCCGCTGCCGGGAGGAGCGGCCCGGCCAGCGCGGGATTAACCCCGGAGCAGATGCCGGTCAGCAGGGTGACGTTGACGTCGAAGGAAGAAACCCGGCTGAAGATCCCGTTGCGCCCGGTGATGCGGACGAAGAAGCTGCCAGTGTTGTTCCAGGTGTCGAGAATCAGCTTCTCGCTGGCGGTGCCTTCCAGGGCGGAAACGCCGATGACGCTGCGCCGCTGGGCCGTGGTGTAGGCGTCGGGATTGATGATCGCGTCCGGATTGATAATCGCATCGGGGTTGATGATCGCGTCGGGGTTGATGATCGCGTCGGGATTGATGATCGCGTCGGGGTTGATGATCGCGTCGGGGTTGATGATCGCATCCGGATTGATAATCGCGTCGGGGTTGATAATCGCGTCGGGGTTGATGATCGCGTCCGGGTTGATGATCGCATCGGGGTTGATAATCGCATCGGGGTTGATAATCGCGTCCGGGTTGATGATCGCATCCGGGTTGATAATCGCGTCCGGGTTAATGATCGCGTCGGGGTTGATGATCGCATCCGGTGCGGCCTCGATGCTCGACTGGATCAATTCCAGGGGGGAAGTCAGGGTGTTGTAGGCCTGGGATATGTCCTTGTAAACGACCAGATCGTAGTTGGCCGGCAGGTTTTCCAGCGAGATGACCGCTTTGGCGCCCGGCTCGATGGTGAACCGGTACCAGCGGGACATGCCCTGCCGGTCGAGATAGTGGGTGGCGGAGCCGGAAAGCCCCCCGATGGCCGGGGACAGATTGATCGGCGAGGCATTGGTCCAGGCGGTGTTGTTGGGGCCGACAACGGCGCAAACCGAAAATTCCGAGGTGCTGCCGGTCGGGTCGGTCAGGGTCGCGGTGATAAATTGGCCATCGGGAATCAGCGCCGGCATCGGTTCGGCGAAGGAACCGTTGCCGCTGGCCGTGGTTGTTTTTGCGACTGAGTGGATCAGCTGCTGCCCCTCGCCAAAGCCGGTCGGGTCGCAGCTGCTGCTCTGGTAAAAATCGAGCTGGTAGGTCGTACTCGACGCCCCGCCAAAGAGGCCGTATATCGCCGTTTTAGCCCCACTGGTCGTGGTGATCGTGGCCGTGCCGTAGAGCACCGGGCTGTTCTGCCGATCGTTGGGGCCGCTGTCGCTGTCGGTCAGGTCGTTGGCGTCGATGCCGTCGCCGCCCAGGTCGATTCCCAGCCCGCCATTGGCCCGCAGGTGGTTGCCCCGCAGCCGGTTTTGCGTGCCCGAGAGGACGGCGATGCCTGGCCCGCCGTTGCCGGCGATCGTGTTGGCCTCACCGGCCGCCAGGCCGCCGATCGCGCTGTTCGAGCCGGCGATGGTCAGGCCGGCCCCGCTGTTGCCCGCAAGTGCGCTGCCGGCGGCGTCCGTCCCGATGAAATTTCCACGCACCGTGGCATTGGCTCCAGTGATTTCGAGCCCGGCCCCGTTAAAGCGGTTGATCACCAGGCCGCGGACGGTCGAATTGGCGGCGCTCAAGCGCAGGCCGGCGACAGCCGTAGCGGTCGCCAGCGAGCCGTCGAGCTCGATCAGGGGGAGCGGACTGCTGCCGGCCGCGGCCCCGGGTTGGGTGTAGCCGTCGATGACAACCGGATCGGTAACAGGGGGCAGGGGTGAAACCGGCCGGATGGTCCGAACCCCGCTGCCGGGAATATTGAAATGGATCTGGTCCGGCGCCGCCCCGTTGGGCCGGGCGTTGGCCAGTTTGATCGCTTCGCGGAAGGAGCAGTGGTCGAAGGTGCAGTGGAAGTCGTCGACATCGTCGGCCGTGTTGACGGTGTAGTTCGGACCGGGCTGGCCGATATCCGGATCGCAGGCGTCGACCAGGCCGTCCTGGTCGGCATCCGGTCCGGTCATGACGCGGAATTTCAGGTCGTCGACGACGTAAGAGAAAGCGGTCGTCTCCATCTGGACCGAGCGAATGCAGTTTCCGGACACGCTGAGGATGCCGGGCTGATTCGACCCGGTGGCCGTGGCGATCACGGTGGCGCCGGAGGTGGCGATGGTGGCGGCCGTGCCGGTTTGATCCCGGGCGATCAGGGTTTTGGCCTGGCCGCCGGTCGAGATAAAGTTTACTTCCACATAGTCAACCGGGAGGGAAAAATTGATCAGGGCATCGGCCGAATTCGGGTGAGAGGCGATCTGCAGGGTGCCGTCACCGATCTTGGGGAAGCCGGTGAAGTAGGCGGCGTCCTTGTAGGCGAAATCGAAGGTTGCGCCAGATGGACCGTAGGTGTTGTTGAGGACGGTTGTGGCGTTGGTTCCGGTGGTCGAAGACAGCCCGTTAAAATCGATGACTGTCAGGGTGCCGCTTTGTTCGACGGCGGCAAAAGATGCCCGGCGGCCCGAAATCCCGGGTTCAAGGCCAAGCAGCAGGATCAGTAAAGCGACAAACGACAGGAAGGTAATGGGTCGGTACCGGGTATGCATTTTTCCTCCGCGAGCGAAAGGCAGGACGCTGTGCAGTTGAATCGCAGGTGGGGAACAGCTTAAATCCACCGGGATGTTAGTAGGACTGAAGTACCAGGGAAAGTTTAAACCAGCAACCTTTCACCCTGACTAACAATCACGCAGGCTGGTTTCAATTGAGGATGATCGAAAAATGACGATCTGACTGTGTGTTTTCCAGAGGAGGCGGATAACAGATCGAGAACTTAACTCAGAGTGCAATCTCGAAGCGTTCTTTGCGTGGGCAGCTTCCGATAAAAATTAAAAGGCAGACTACCACACTACTATAAACGATTTTATCTTTTTTTTCACCAGCACCAGGGAAAGTTTCACATAGCCATCTGGAATTATCGAGGGAAATTGGCCGGTTGGGGTGAAGACGTTCAGCGCCTGGGCGGCGGGGTGAGAAATTGTGTTATATTGTTCACCACCTTCCCCGATCATTCCGCCAGGAGGACCCGTGACCGATGAGATAAAATTGCCGGATTTGTTGACCCGCACGATTGAAAAAGCCTACTACGCCAAAATACAGGATCAAGCCCGTTTCTCCAGACTGAAACACGATCCGCATTTTTGGTCCGGTGTTTTTCAGCACCCGGCCATATTTTCCGATCATGGCATTACGCATGTGCGCGATGTGGCCGCACGTGTGGAGCTGGTTCTGGCGACGGTTCACGGGCTGTTTATCGCGAAACGGTCGACGGCTCGATACGCTTTCATGCAGGCCTACGGGCTGCTGCTGGCCTATGTCCACGATATCGGGATGGTGGATTTTTCCCCCTTAGGCCGGCAGATGCATCCGGAATTCGCCGCCCAGGAAGTATTCCGTTCGTCTTTTGATCCGCTAATCGCCGAAGTCTGGCGCTGCGATCCCGGCGCTTTGTGCAGCCGTCTGGAGCGCCTGTTTCAAAGATCGCATGAGAAGAATCGATATCTTCTCCTGCGGGAGCTGCTGGCTATGGCTCTTGGGCACAGTAAATCCAAGGTGCCGGCGGCGATGCTGAATGATCTGCCCCGCCTCCACGAGCGGATGGTTACCGGCCTCTGGCAGCCGCTCCGGGAGCCGGTCCCGGCCGGATCGGCACAACCATTCCCGGCGGCATCGGCCTCAGAGAGCGGTTCTGATCACCGGCGGCGCCTGGCCGGGTTTGGTCTGAACCGGCCGGAGGAATCCTTCCGCTGGCTGCTGCGCCGCGATCCGGCAGGTCGTGCTCTGGTGGCAGATGTGATCGATACGATCCGCGTGCTGCGCTGTGCCGACGCCCTGCGTCAGCGGGGGACAACCTTAAAAACATCCGGTGGATACGAGATCTTTATCGATCAAACGACCGGCCGGGCGATTTTTGCGCTTCGGGATGAATTTGAACGATTGTTCATGTTGGAGCTGTCCAGTTCGCACGCCATTGGCGAGGCGAATCTGGCCGCATCCGAACTCGAGAGGCAGGGAAATCTGCGGTTTGCCTTCCACCGCGGCTCATTTTTCCTCGACGAGGGGGTCGACCTGGCCGCTGCCGGGGCGGTCCAGATCATTCGCGATATCTACGAGGATGCCATCGAGAGCTTTTTCCGGCCGCCGGGGGAGAAGCGAGAGGCCGGCTTAAAATCAGCTGGCGACATGGAGATTCTCATCGAAGAAACTGAAGATAACCTCGATTTTTCCCCGCGGATCGCCAGCATGCTGGCCGCTCGTTTTCCCGATCTGACCGGCCGCATCAAAGTCGTTCCCTCGCTGGAACAGGTGTCCGAGCGCGAGCGCGATTATTATCTCGCCGGAAAAACACCGGAATGGAGCCCGGAAAAATGGAAGGCCTGCCTGGTTAACCTGGCGGCTGGCGGCCATCCGGTCGATCGCATGGACCTCGAAAAAGCGTTCAACGGGGTGCGCCAGATCGAAGTTGATCCGGGCCAGGTCCTGATCGAAGCCGGGGAGCAGGCGGCTTTTGTTTATATTCCCCTCGATGCACGCGTCGAAGTTATTCCCCTTGGCGGCTATAAACAGTTTGAGATTAAACCCTGGATGCCTCTGGGTGTGACTGGTGTCGTACGCGGGGCGATGCGCAATGGGACGGTGCGCACGCAGGCACGGACAACGCTGCTGATGATCCCCCGCTCGAAATATTTAAAGCACTGGCATATTACCTTTTCTCCCGAGGAACTTCGCCGCCGGCTGGATGATGGGCGGCAGAGAAAACTGCCGCCCATTCCCCGCAAATTAGCAGGCTGATTGATTGATCAGAACACTTGGGCCGACAGCTGTGCCGATGGGCGGACTGGAGAGGAATCCGCACTCAAAGCGCCAGCCGGTTCAGAGCCCAGCGGGCGGTTTCGCGCAGGACGGGGTCCGGATGATCCTGCAGCGGTTCGACCGCCGCCCGGCAGGCAACCTGACCCAGCCGGCCGGCTTCGTAGACGGCGCAAGTCTGGATCCAGAGCCTTGTCCAGCAGTCCAGTGAATCCGCCATCAATTCCGACAGCCGCTGGTCGGGGGAGCGTGGAGGAATCGCCTGGGAGCCGGGCAGGGCTTTGAGCCGGTCGGCCGGGGATAAGCCGGGTGTAAGCAGGGGGAGAACAGCCTGTTTGTCGGCCGCTTTCAAGGTCACTTCGAGCATTTCCAGGGCCAGCGCCCGGCTGCGTTCATCGGCCAGGGCGATCCGCTTTTCGGCTCGGCGAACCGCTTCGGGGTCGTAGAGGAAGGAGAGGAGACCGAAGCGGTGGCGCTGGAGGAGATGCAGCTCAGCCTGGAGCGCCCGCTGGATCATGGGGGCCTCCTCCAGGGGGGTCAGGTCTCGCACCGCGGCCAGGAGATCGGTCGTCTGGGTCAGATTTCTCTGGAGCAGCCGGCGGACAAGCTGAATATCCTCCGGATCGGTCGGAAAATAACCGGCCAGAGAGAGGGCGACGAGAATGTGATGCTGAATTTCCCGATTGGAATGGTCGAGAAAGGGTTGGAGGGCGGCGATCACAGCCGGGCCGGGCAGGCGGCGGCAGAGGCGGAGCAGTCGAATCAGCTGCACCTGGCCCAACGCCTCCTGGCCAGCCAGCGCCCGGGTCAGGGGCGGCAGCAGGTGTTCGCCGAACCGGGCCACGGCTTCGGCGGCTGTCGACCGCAGGCCGGGTTGGGACAGGTTGGCCAGAACGAGCGGCAGGAGGCGGGGGTGAGCGGCCCGGCCCGCCGCCTGGAGGGCCGCCCGCCGGACCCCGGAATCTTCATCCTGGAGCAGGGGGAAGAGCGGGTCGATGAGCTGGGGGGAGCCGACTGCGCCGACGACTCCGGCCGCCCAGCGGCGGTCGGTGGGATCGGGAGAAGTGGCCCGGTTCATGAGCCGCTGCCCGGCGGCCAGGATGCCGGCGATGCCGCCGTGGCGGAGCAGGCCGGCCGCCGCGCCGTGAGCGATCTCGGCAGACACCTCGTCGAGAAGGGGCACGAGCAGCGGCACGCACCGCTCTTCGTCGATCGCCGCCAGGGCCAGGCAGGCGGCCGCCCGGATTGAGGGATCCCGGTCCGGGGCCAGCTGGTTGAGGACGGCCGGCCGCAGGCCGGCCAGCCGGCGGGCAGCGATGCGGCCGAGGGCGTCCCGCTGCAGCGGGATCCGGCCATTGGCCAGGATCCGCCCCAGGTGATCTTCGAGGCTGCCGGGATCGGCCGTTTCGATGAGGTCGAGGGCCAACCGGACATTGGCCGGCGAATCGGAATGGGCCATTTCGGCGAGGGCGGCCAGGGACTGTGGGTCGGCGATTTCCAGCTCATCCGGCGCAAAGTAGCGCCGCTTGACCGCCAGAATGAGGTTGGCTCCGTAGTCTCGATAGACGAGAAAGCCGGCCGTGGTCCAGCAGATGGTCACCAGCAGTGTCAGGCCGACGAGATGGAGCGTGGTCAGGCCGGGCAGGGCTTCAAAGACGATGAGAATGACACCCGTCAGCCCGAGCGCCACCGGCACGCCGATCCCTTCGACCCCGGTCTGCACCGCCAGCCGTTCGAGCGGGGGCAGCGCCTGGTAGGCGGCATTCAGCGAAGTGCGCGTGGTGCCGTCGGTCAGGGCGATGTCGATGACCCGGGCGGCGGCAATTAAGATAAAAAAGGGGAAGCTCCCGGGACCGAGCAGAAGCCCGACGGCCAGGATGGTCCCGATGAGGAGCAGGACCACGGCCGGGTTGGCCGAGAGGCCGAAGCGCAGGCCGAAGCGGCTGATCAGCCACCCGGCCGCCAGGGCCAGGAAGAGGATGTCGACCAGGTTGAGGACGGCCGTATAATGGCCGAAAAAGGTGGCAATTTCCTCGCTCGAGGTGAAGCGAATGGCGGCCTGCGCGAACAGCAGAAAGTCGAGGAGCTGGGAGCCCATGGCCGAAAACATCTGGTAGGTGAAAATCAGGACGACATAGCGCTTCCGCAGCAGCGTGCTCAGCTTCGGCCGGGGCTGCTGGGAGGGGCTTTTATCGGTCAGCTGGTTGAGCCGGGCGTGAAAATGGTGGTTGGTCAGCACCACCAGCGCCAGCATGGCCAGGGAGGCGGCGCTCGTCGCCAGGAGGAGATTTTCCGTGCGCCGGAACCAGACCACGAGGGGTGGGGCGATGAACCCCCCGACCATGAAGCCGATGGCGAAGCCGGAGACGATGCGCGGAAAGAGATTTTTGATCTGTTTGACGTCGAAGAGCCGGCCGGCCTGCCCGCCGATCAGGACAAAGCCGATCTGGATGAAGAGCGAGAAAGAGACCCAGAGCAAAAAAGAGACCCAGCGAGCGTCGGCCCAGACCAGGGCGATCCAGGAGAGAAAAAACAGAGCGGTGACCGCCAGGACGGTGTTGATGGTCAGGCGGGCCAGGGTCAGCCGCCGCTGGAGCACGCCCAGCCAGACAGAAACCAGGGAGCCCAGAAAGGCGGACGTAATGTAGGTGTAGGGGAGCAGACCGGCGCCGAAAGCATCGAGAAAGATGGCGCTGGCCGGGATGATGATGAGGGAAAGGGTGAGTCCAAAGAAAAACGACTGCCCCGTCAGCAGGACAAGAGGCGAGCGCAGCAGATTACCGCGAAAAATGAGCGAAGGGGATTGGGTCATGAGCGGGCCTGCATCCAGTTGGCTGCGAAAAGACAATCAGGGAGCGGTGAAAAGGAGAAAGCAGATCAGGTCGCCTGCGACATTTGCCGACCCTGTTCGCGAATGCGGCGGGTCAGGGCGCGGATCACGCCCTGGGCGATTTCCGGCCGGTCGGCCATGACTTCGTCGAAGGGTTCTTTGTCCAGGCGAAAGAGAAGCGTGTCCTGCAGGGCGGCCGCGGATGCGGAGCGGGGTTCGGGATCGAGGACGGCCAGTTCCCCCACACTGTCGCCGCTGTGCAGGGTGATAATCGTGCGTTCACCCCGGAAGACCCGAACTTCACCCTGCACGATCACGTAAAAAGAGTCTTCGACATCCCCCTCGCGGATGAAGATTTCCCCGGCCGGCACGTTGACTTCTTCGGCGATTCCCGCTACGGCGGCCAGGATATAGTCCGGGGTGCCGGCGAAAAAGTCGATCTGGTTTAAAACCGCCACTTTTTCAATCGTCAGCATCATCGATGCAATTCTCCTGTTTGATCGACGGCCGTCCGGCTGCCATCGATCGCGGCCGTCCTGGTTAATAATTGGCCAGGCTGGCGTGAATGAGGCGCCGGGTCATTTCGCGAATGTGCTTTTTTTTTCCGGGATCACCTATCTTACGCGCCTCTTTGGTGAAGTAGTGGTGCTGTTTCAGGAAATTGATCTGGAAGAGGAGCCAGTCGATCTCGTTCATATCCCGCCCCAGCTGAGCCAGCTCCACGCGGAGTGCGCCGTTGGTGGGGAAGAATGCTTCCTGGCCAAGGACGAGCAGGTCGGCGTCGGCCATGATTTTTTCGAGTGGTGTGCGGGGGGATTGGGGCAGGCGGGTCGCCAGGATCAGGCCAGCGATCGTTTCGATTTGCTCGGCTGAATAACCGTAACCCGGCAGCACTTCGTGCGCGATTCCGACCCCGATTTCTTCGTGGTTCTGGGGGTTAACTGTGTAGCCGATATCGTGAAAGGCGGCGCCGATCATGAGCAAATCCCGTTCATCTTCCCCGAGAGATTGGCTGCCGGCCAGGTAGAGGGCGGCCGGCAGCACCTGGTCGAACGTGTGGGCCGAATTATGGTAGGCGTACTGCTTTGCCAGGATCATAGACAGGCGCTTCGCGGCATATCGCAGCGCTCCGGCGTGGTCGGGTTTGGGATGGGTGTTCGAATTCAAAATGGATCCCATTTTGACGGCGGGTTTTTGATTGTAAAAAGGAAACCATCAGGCCAGATTTGCAGATGGTTGAACGCTTTTTCTCGCTGCCCGAAGAGGATGAAGGCGACCAGAGCCGCGGCGTATTGGTTGGTTGACGGCCGGCAGAGCAGTTCTCATAGAATCATTATGGGAGACAGCCCGTTTGTCAACCTTTTGCTGGAAATTACATGGCAGGAGCGCGGTTAACCGGTCGGATTTCCTTCTACCTGAACACCTTCGCCGGAGACAGCCTGTTCATCTGAAGGTGTTGTAGAGAGAACCCGCCGGCGGTAGAGCATCCAGGCGACCTGGAGCGTCGCCCCGGCGGCCAGGAGATGCTTGATCGTGTGGCCGCTAAGAAATGCTCCGGAAAGTTGAAAAATCGAACCATCGAGCAGTTCAAAAACCTTGGCCAGGATGTACCAGATCAGGATGGCATAGATCTGCCGGCCTTCAGTGTAGCGGGAAGGGAAGAAATAGGCGATGAGAGGGATCGCCATCATGGGATAAAACTGAACATCGACGTACCAGCGCAGGTCGCCCCCCCCGCGCTGACTGCCCCAATACCAGTAGACGACGCTGCCGACGCCGAGGACGATGAGCGGTGTCAGAAGCTGCAAGCCGGCTTCCCGGTCGATTCTTTCCATGATCAGGGCGCTGAATAGCGACATGAAACCAAATGTCATGGGGAGACGATCCCAGACGAGATGGGTATTATTCGGCGCGAGATGGTAATAAGCCGAACCAAAGCTGGTCAGAGCGATGGCCCAAAAAAAGACGTCGTAAGGGCGAATTTCACGCCGGGCGGCGAAGATGGGAGGCGAGCCGGTTTTTCGGTAATGCCGGAGCAAAAGGAGACCGATCGCACCGGAAACCAGGAAGGCGCTGTTGGAAATGACGTTGAAAAAATTGGGGATGCCCAGGATGCTGCGGCCGTCGGCAAAGTGATGATAACTGGGATCCTGGGCAATAGGCGGGGTGAAAAAGGTCAAAACGATGACGGGTATGGTCAGGCTCCCGAGCAGGAGCAGCCTCTTTTTCGGAGACAATTCGACGGCTTTTTGCCTGACGAGTTGGCGCGCGCTGATTGCTTCATCCGAGGCTAAGGCGAGCGGGATTGCCAGCCAGAGCAGACCGAGAGGAAGGCCGAAAAGAACATCACTGAGGTGGGCCTCCCCGACCACCAGGGTTGAAAGACCGACGGCCGCGGTGACGAAAGCCGCTCCTGTACTGGCGTTAACCTGCTGATTCCACCCTTTATCCCGGGCCCAGACATAGGTCCACCAGCCGAATACCGCGCCGGCGACCATGCTTGGTAGGTTGGGGAAGGAAAAGGGGGTGAGATGCCAGAAGGTTTCCGGGATTGGCGGCAGCGGCCGCTGCAGCCAGACCTGCAGGGACCAGCCGAGGCCGAGGGCGCCGAGAAAATTGACCGCCGTGAGCAGGCTGAGCCGGCGTTGTTGGTTGAGCCACAACCAGACGGCCGTCGCGGCGGCCGCGGCTGCGAGAACGCGAATATCGCCGAGAAAGATAAAAACCTCGACCAGATCAGGCGCTTCCGCTGAACCGGCGCCGATCCACCGGGCAATGACCTGGTCCCGACGGTAGAGTTCCGGCTCCTTTTGAACCCAGTCGTCGACGAGGATACCCGCCCCCCAGACACTCAGGACGAGCAGGAGGGCGTAGATTGCCAGCCAGCGCTCCCTTCGCTTCTTGATCCGCCGGCCGAGCCGTTGAATCCAGGTCAAAATCGTGCCGATTCGCCCCTGCCGGTAGTGGCTTCGATTCTGCCGCCAGCGGAAGTTGATCCAGATGAAAGCGGCGCCGAGAAGTACGAGCATCGCCAGTACCCGCCCGGGCCTCTCCAGGGATTGTTGGATGGCGCCGAAATTTCGCCCCAGAAGAAAGCCGGCTCCGGCAAATACGCCTGTCCAGACGGCGCTGCCGGCCGCGCTGGCCAGCAGAAATGCGGCCAGCGGTGCCCGCCGCGTACCGGCCAGATAGGCGGCCATGGGGCGCTGCATCGGGAAAAAACGGGCATAAAAATGGGCCAGCCGGCCGTGGCGGACGAAAAAGGGGTGGCCGAGGGCGAGCCGCTCGGGCTGTAAAATTCCAAAGCTTTTCTGGCCGGCCGGTCCGCGGCGATAGCCGAGAGCGTAGGCTGCCGTCTCGCCTAACAGGGCACCGATCCAGGTGGAAAAGGCGATCCAGCCGATATGGCCGAATCCATTAGCCGCCCCCACTGCCGCAATAAAAATGAATCCTTCGGACGGCAGGGGGATGCCCAAACTTTCAAGACCGATCAGCGAGGCAAGGAGGGGGTAGCCGAAACGCTGCAGAAATAAAATCAGGGCGGGAATGGTTTGCATCTCGAAGGGCTTCCAGGAGAAACGTCGGGCTGGGCTGCCGGGATTTTTTAGATCGCTGAGTCTAATCGATTTAATCGATCATTTCCAAAGGCGATCGATTAGCTGTCTGATCTTGTGGATTGCGCTGCCTGCAGGAGCTGGTGAATTTCCTGCAGGGCCGCATCCTGGGCCGCCAGGTGGTCGAGGACCGCCCGAATTTCCTCCTCGGCTTTCTGGTTGATCAGGAAATCGTTATGGGCTTCCAGCCGATCCCGCTCCGCCTGTCGATTCTGGCTCATCATGATGACCGGGGCGGTGAATGCGGCCTGCAGGGAAAGAAGCAGGTTCATCAGAATGAAGGGGTAGGGATCCCAGTGGAAGATTAATGCGGTCACATTTAAAATGACCCAGATAATGAGCAA
The DNA here is from genome assembly GCA_041568735.1 of Promineifilaceae bacterium (SeqCode). GTDB lineage: Bacteria > Chloroflexota > Anaerolineae > Promineifilales > Promineifilaceae > WTJY01. Next base: position 28,900 of record JBFFZG010000005.1, on the reverse strand, counting down.
AAAGGATTGCCCGATGATGAATGACCAGGAGCCGACGGTTCTGGCGACCCAATCGGCCGCACGAGCGCTCACGGTTTCTCGTTCCTCAAAGAGCCGGTTCACATTGGCGACGGGATCGTGATAGTGGGTATAGGGGGAGGGAAAATGGAGTCGTTTCATCCGAATTCCTTTGCTTGGGATCAAGTCAAAATCAATTTTTCAGGATTAAGCGTGCGATCGAATACAATCGACATCTCAGGGATTAATTCTATTCGGGTTCACCCGAAAAGATTCGATATCCGGTGATATTCATTGCCGGCCGTCGTGGTATCATTGGGCCGAAATTTCCGGGAGAAGACCGGCTCGAAAAGGGAAAGGCAGCATGACCGTTCTGCGCGTGGCCTGGCAGTTTCTGCGTGTGGGCATTCTCAACGAAATTCAATATCGCATCAACTTCTTCATCCAGCTCTTTCGCACCCTCTTCTCACTGGCCGGCGGGGTAATCGCCATCCTGCTGATATTCGACTACACCGAATCGCTGGGAGGCTGGCGCTATCCGGAGCTGCTGGCCGTCCTGGGGGTCTTCACGCTTATCGGCGGCCTGATCCAGATGGTGATCCAGCCCAATATGCAGAAATTGATGGAGGAGATTCGCAGCGGCCTGCTCGACTACACCCTGACTAAGCCGGAGGATGCCCAGCTGCTCGTCTCGGTGCGCGAGCTGCGTTTCTGGCAGCTGGTCGATGTGATCGTCGGACTGGTCGTCATCGGCTATGCGCTGGCTCTGCAGGAAGCGGCCGTCGGGCTGATCCAGATGGCCGTTTTCGCCTTCCTGCTTTTTATCGGCGGGCTGATCGTCTACAGCCTGTGGCTCATTGTCGCCACCTGTGCCTTCTGGTTCATCAGCATCAACGACATCCTGGAGCTGTTTGACAGCCTTTACCAGGCCGGCCGCTTTCCCTTAGGGATCTACCCCAACTGGCTCCGCTTCGGGCTGACCTTTCTGGTGCCGATCGGCCTGGCCGTCACTGTGCCGGCCGAGGCATTGACCGGCCGGCTGTCCGCTCCAACCCTTTTCGGAGCGGTGGCCATGGCGGTTGTTCTGCTGGCGGGTTCCCGCCTTTTCTGGCGCTTTGGCCTGCGCAGCTACGCCGGCGCATCGGCCTGACGCCGCTCAGCGCAGGTCGTAAGGCAGGGCGGCGTACACCTCATCCCCCCCGTCGATGACCAGTGTCTGGCCGGTGACCCAGGCGGCTTCATCGGACAGCAGGTAGAGGGCTGCGTAGGCGATGTCTTCCGGCCGGCCGAGCCGGCCGAGGCCGGCGTCCGGGGGCGCGACGGCCGCTTTCTCAAGCGGCAGGCGGACGAGCCCGGGGCAGATGCAGTTAACCCGAATCTGGTGAGGGTGAAGCTCGCGCGCCAGATTGCGCGTGAAGCCGATGACCCCTTCTTTGGCCGTCCCGTAGGCGATGTTGGCCTCCCGGCGGGTCTTGTAGCCGGCCGCGATCGTCAGGATCGCCCCCCGGCCGGCCGATTTCAGGTAGGGGAGCGCGGCGCGGGCGCCGTGAAAGAGGCTCTTCAGGTGATTCTGGAGCACCAGGTCAAAAAATTCTTCTTCGATCGCCTCGAGATCATTGAGGTGCTTGTAATAACCCCCGGCCAGGGCGGCGTAGCCGTCCAGCCGGCCGAAGCGGGCGACGGCGGCTGACACGACCTGATCGGCTCCTTCTCGCCGGCTCAGATCGGCGGTGACGGCCAGCGCCGGCCGGCCGGCGGCCGCCAGTTCGGCCGCCAGCAGTTCGATGATTTCCCCCCGCCGGGCCGCCAGGACGATCCGGGCGCCTTCCTGGGTAAAGAGGCGGGCCATCGCCTGCCCCATGCCCCGGCCGGTGCCGGCCAGGATAATGACTTTTTCTCGTAAGCGCATGATCCTTCCTTGAGTGTCGATTGTCGATTGTCGCTTGTCGAGCGGGTGGGTGAACGGCGGGAGTTTCTGTCCCGTGGGCGCCCCTAATCCAGAATCAGAAGCCGGCGCCCCCGCTGCAGGGCTTTCTTTTCGATCAGCTGCTGCAGATCCGGCCGGCCGGCCGGCGGGGTTTCGACGTAGCGGGTGGCCTGGGACCAGACTTCTTCCCGCCAGTGGATGAGCAGCGCGCTGATTGACTGCTCATCCAGCCGGCCGAAGAGCCGATCGACGAGATCGAGCCAGGGGGTCTGCTGCTCAATCACCTCGTCTTGAACCCGATCGATGGTTTCGGCGATGATATCGTTGACCCGGCAGTGGTCCTCGTAGCGGCGCCGGCGATCGGCTGGCGCCATGGCTCCCCATTCCGGTTCGAGCAGATCGGCCAGGGCGAATACCAGGTCAAAATTGATATGGGCATTGATCCCGAGAAAGAGATCCTGGAGGGAGAATAATTTTCTTTTTCTGGATTGGGCAAAGGCCTCCTGCCAGACGGCCGGGGTTTGTGGATCTGCCGCTTCGTACCGGTCCAGGGCGATGAAGTAGTAATCGGCGAAATGGTGGAGCAGCCGGGTCACCCATTCCCGATCGAGGAAGCGGCCTGCCTCCACGCCGTCGAGCATATTGGCCGTCATCATCGCGTAGCATTCGAGGAAGATCGCGCGCCGATCCTGCTGCGCCCGCCACCGGGCGACCTGGTGCAGCATCCGATCGGTAATGCGATGGGGATTCGAATCCATAACCATGCATTATAGCAATCCGATCGATGGGAAAGAAGGTCGATCCTGAGTGAACCTGCGGCTTGGGGCTTCACCGTTTCTCGTTGAGATAGCGGTTAATCGACTTCCAGTGAAAAACAGGCCGGGTCAGAACGCTGCGAGCGAAATGGTAGAGCTTCTCGCGCACAGTGGGCGGGTTGTCTGGATACCAGATCGGGCTGGCCAGGACGAGGGCGCGCCAGGCGTACCAGGGGGCAATGACCCGCCCCATTTCTGTATCCCCGGTCAGCTCGAGATACCGCTCCCAGAATCGGTGGTAGAGCTCGGCGAATATTCCCTCCAGCCGGCCATGGCGGGCCAGGGAAAAAAAGAGGAAATTAATCGTCAGGCAGCTGACGTCGTCTTCAGGTGCTCCCCATTCCCCCCGGCTGCGGTCGACCAGGTAGAGATCGGTTTCCCCGTCGAAGAGAATATTGAAGGGGTGAAAGTCTCCGTGAACCTGGCTCAGCCGGTGGCTGAGCGGCTTGAGCTGCCAGCGCCAGCGGTTGGCTTCGGTTTCGATGGCCAGCAGCTCCTCCCGGGAGAGGATCGGATCGGCCGCCGGGTAGCTGTCGGCCAGCCCCATGATGCCTTCACCATCGCCAACCAGGTCGCGCAGCCGCCGCCGCCAGAGCAGCGGGTCGTCGTGTTTGACGGCGTGTACGGAAGCCAGGTATTCGGCCAGCACCAACACCCGCCGCCGATCGAGATCGGATCCTGTTCCCGACTGGCGCAGGTGGAACAGGTCATGGGCATAGGGTTTGCCCGGCACATAGCCGGTGAGCAGGAGCAGTTCCTCCGGATCCTCGAGGAGGTCCAGGCGGCCGTCTTCCCGCTGCAGAACCAGCCGGTAGGCGGGCACGTGGCGGGGCAGCCGGTTGAAGGTCTGGTAGTCGCGCCAGACTTCGGCCGCGCGATCGCTGACCTGCTCCCGGCCGAAGCCGTTGCGCTTGACCCGCCGCAGTACCGCCTGCCGTTCGGCCGGGTTCCCGACTTCACGAAAGGTAATCTGGACCGGCTCCCCGTAGCCGAACCCCTTGAGCGCCTCCACTTCATCGCGGGTCTGCCCCAGGGTGGTCAGCCGTTCAATGACGACCGGCCGGCCGCTCCAGCGCTCCAGCAGGGCCGCCAGTTCTTGCCGGTTAATTTCAGACATGAGGCATTCTCCGGAAATTCCTCTCTTCACTGTACCGCCGGGTGGGCAAATTCGAAAGTGAGATTTGTCACGGACCCGCGGGAAGAATTTCATCTCTGGCGCTCTCTGGCGGCCGCCTTGCCGGGTCGTAATTGTGCTATGATAGGCGGCAAACAGGGTCTGACAGACAGGTAATTCCATGGTCCACGTCTATATCGATCCCCGCTGCGGCGAGCTGCGGTCCCAGCTGGCGGCGGCGCTGCCCACCCTTTCTCTGGTCGATGAAGCCGACCTGGAAAAAGCCCGGGCTTTTGTCATTCAAGCCGGTTCATGGCCTCAGCTGGAGCGGGTGATCACCACCCACCGGCAGATTCACCTCCCCGGCATGCTGCCGGTCATCGTGCTGGTCGACGATGCGGGACGGGACGCCGCGGAGCGGCTGGTGGAGGCCGGGCAGGCCAGCGAGGTTCTGCCGGACGGCGCCTCGTGGGAAACGGTGGCGGCGCGCATTTATTACTGGACCCTGGAGCGCAATGCGGCCGATAAAACCAATGCCTTGTTTTCGGTCTTAAACACCATCCCGGCCGGCGTCATGATCCTCATCGATGGCGAAATCGCCTTTGCCAACCAGCTGGCGGCCGGCAGTGTGCGCCGGGAGCTGGCGGCCCTGCAGGGAGCCCGCTTAGAAGAGCTCGTCCATCCAGACGACCGCCAGTTCCTGGTGCGGGTTTTTCGGCGCGATGCGGCGGATGCCGGCCTCGAATCGCTGGACCTGCGGCTGATCGGGGAAGGGGATCACTGGCTCGGACTGAGGAGCCGCCCTATTTATTTTCTCGATCGCCCCGGCTTTTTTCTCAGCGTGATCGATATCACTGAAACGAAATTGAGCGATCTGAAGCGGGCATATCAGGCCCAGCTGTTAGACCTGGTAGAAGACGCCGTCATCACGACCGATCGCGATGCCCGAATTACTTTTTGGAATCAGGGAGCGGAAAATCTCTACGGCCGTCCGGCCGCGGCGGTGCTCGGCCGCCCCTGGGCGGCGGCGGTAGCTCCGCTGGAAGCGCCGTCCGACGGCTCCACGGGAGCCCCCGACCTGCTGCACCAGGGAGAATGGTTCCAGCCCCGGGCGAATGGCCAGAAAGCGATTATCGAACAGCGCGTCGTGCAGCTGGTCGGGCCAAATGGCCAGTCGGATGGCACCATCGCCGTCAACCGCAATGTGACGCGCCGCGTCCGGATGCAGAAGCAGGTCGAGGCCCGCCTGCGGGATTTCGTCAGCCTCGTCCAGGTTTCGCAGGTGCTTTTTGCCGGCGGCGATTTAAAAACCGTGGCCCAGACCGCCTGCGACCTGCTGCTCAGTAATTTTGGGGCCGCCTCCGCCTGGATTACCTACCATCCACAGGATGGACAGCCGGTCCAGGTCGCCCATGCCGGGGAGCTGATCCAATTTTTTATCGAAAATCTCAAAGACGACCGGGCGCTGGCCATTCGCAACCATCTCTTTGAACGGATTATTAACCAGGGGGAAATGGTGCTCGTCGAGGATTTGGCGGCCGATCCCGAATTTAAGCCGTTCATCGACCTGTTTCCGACGCAAGGGGCCCTGACCACGGTGGTTCTGCCGCTCATCTGGAAAGGCGAGCGGGTGGGGATGATCGGTCTGGTGGCCGATCGAGGCGAATTTGGGCTGCCTGATCGGCTGGAAACGGTCAAACTGCTGGCCGGCCTGGTGGCGATCGGGCTGAACAACACCTTTCTCTATGAAAACCTCGAACGCAATTTGAAGGAAGTGAAGATCCTGAACGAAATTGGGAGCCGCCTGCAAAAAATGCGTTCCCCTGAGGAAATCGCGGACGAGATCATTCGCATCGCCGAGGAGCTGATGGGCTACGAGTATTCGGCCATTTTGACGGTCGACGAAGATGGCGAGCATCTGCGGCCCTTCGCCGTCTCCGATCAAAAGAAAGGAGGGGTTTTTAAGGAGCTCGATCGGGCATTCATCGAGAGCAAAGCGATTAAGGTCGGCCACGGCGTTACAGGCTGGGTGGCGGCCAGCGGCCGCTCTCTGCGCATTGGCGATGTGCGGCAGGATCCCCGGTATATCCCCCTGCGTGAAGATATCCGCTCAGAACTGTGCGTACCGCTGCTGATTGGCGGGCAGACGGTCGGAGTTTTTAATGTCGAGACGACCCGGCTCAACGCTTTTTCTGAAAACGATCAGCGGCTCCTGGAAACGGTTTCTTCCCAGTTCGCCATCGCCATTACCAATGCCCAGCTGCTCGAAAAACTGCAGGATTCGACGACCCGGCTGCGCGGTTTGACCCGGCGCTTGAGCGAAGCTCACGAAGCGGAGCGAATATTTCTTTCCCAGGAACTGCACGACGAGGCGGGGCAGCTGCTGACCGCCCTGCGCATGAGTCTGCGCCTCCTGCGCAACAGCCTTGCTGAAGAGCCGCCCGAGACGCTCGAACGGCTCGGGGCGGCCGAAACCCTGGCCGAACAGCTCCTGCTTAAAATTCGCCAGATCGCTTCCGGTCTGCGGCCGCCCGCGATCCAGACCCTGGGGCTGGAGCGAGCGCTGGAGGAATTGATCAATGGGCTGCGCGAGCAGACCGGTCTGCAAATTACCTGTGCCATGGATGAGCTGCCTCCCCTGTCCGATCTGCTCAGCATTACCATCTACCGCTGCCTGCAGGAGGCGGTTACGAACGCCATCCGCCATGCAGACGCCTCCGAAATTGCCGTTATAATAGAGGTTCAAAAAAATCAGATCGTCATGCTTGTGTCCGATGATGGACGGGGAATGCCTGCACCGAGGCTCTCCGGGAAGCGCGTCAGCCTGCGCAGTATCGAAAACCGGCTCGATCCGGTAATGGGCAGTTTGCTCGTCGAGACCCCTCCGCCAAACGGCACCCGGGTGAGAATGACGATCCCCCTGTAGCGGAGTTTTGATGATTCGAATTGTCCTGGTCGATGATCACCGTCTGGTGCGCGAGGGGATCCGCGCCCTGTTTGATGCCAGTCCGGACTGCGAGGTCATCGGGGAAGCCGACAACGGGGATGAAGCCCTTCATCTGGCCGAAGCCCTGCGGCCGGATATTCTCCTGCTCGATCTCTCCATGCCGCGCATGAACGGGCTCCAGGTGGTGGAGCGCATGGCGGAACAGCTCCCTCTGATCCCGGTGATCATTCTTTCGATGCACAATGATCCGGGCCTGATCAAGCAGGTGCTCCGCCATGGCGCGAAGGGATATCTGCTGAAAGACGACCTGCCCGAGGAATTGCATTTCGCCGTGCGGACGGTCAATCAGGGAAACACCTACTTCAGCCCGTCGATTATATCGAGCATCGAACAGCTGGAAAATTTGCCCGACAGTCTCAATCCGGTCGAAAGATTGACACCAAGAGAGCGGGAAGTTTTCCAGTTGGTCGTCGAGGGCAACACCAACCAGACGATCGCCGACACCCTGGTGATCTCCATCAAAACGGTTGAAAAACATCGGGCCAACCTGATGCAGAAAATGGGCGCCTCCGACCTGGCGATGCTCCTCCGCATCGCCATCAAATACGGCTATCTCTCCATCGACGACCCGCTCACCTGAGCCCTTCCCCCGGCCGGCCCACGGGAGACCAATCGAGATCGATCCACGAACGCGTCCGAAGGCCCGGAAGGATAGTACCCGGGTAGGCCGGATCGGGGGGAATGGTAGGGTTTTTACCCATAGATAATTCGCCCGGCCAGTATGATACTTTTCGAAGGAGAGCACCCGGCGTGCTGTTGGCTGCGTTTGAGCCAGGTCGCGGGTGTCATGAGAGGGGAACGGGGGGATATACGGGCTGCCAGGGAGGCCACCGGCGATCTGGCTTCTCCGATCGTCGATCTGGAACCCCCTGCCTAAGGACATATCGGTTTGTCAAAACAGGTCAATCATGGGTCATGAATCCGCAGAAGTTGCCGGCATTCCCCGGATTCAAGGGGTGATCCCGGCCGCCGGCGAACCGAAAAACGGGCTGAAAATTTCCATGGGCATCTTTGATGCCCTGAACTCGCAAATCGCCATCATCGATCGGTGCGGGATGATTCTCCACGTGAACCGGGCCTGGATCAACTTTGGCCTGGAAAATGGCGCCGACCCGGGCCGGATCGGCGCCGGCGTCAACTATCTCGACGTCCTCGATCGGGTGACCGGGGAATATCGGCCGCTGGCCGAACAGTTTGCCCGGGCAATCCGGGCGATCCTGGACGGCCGAGAGCACGATTTTATCCAGGAATATGCCTGTCCCTCGCCGGAGGAAGGGCGCTGGTTTGTCGGCCGGGTAACCCGCCTGGTCCAGGACGACCTGGTCGGGGCGGTGATCTCCCACCAGAATATCAGTGTGCGCAAGCAGGCGGAGCTGGAGATGACCCAGGCGCTGATGGCGGCCGAGGCGATGAGCAATGTCGCCAAATCAATGGCCGCCCGCCTGGACACGGAAGAAATTTTGCGCACGATCATCAAAGAAGTCTCCCATATCATCAATTTCGAATCGAGCAACTTGATGATCGTTGAGAACGGGGTGGCCCGCATTCGCTACTGGGATGGCTATGATCAGGAGATTTCGCGCCATTTCGATCACCTGCGTTTTCCAATCGACCAGTTTCCCAACCTGAAAAAGATGGTCGAGACGGCCGAGCCGATCATTTGTTCGGATATCTCGAAGTGCCCCTTCTGGTATACCGTTCCTGACGCCGATTGGGTTCGCTCCTATATCGGGGTTCCCATTGTGGCCCGCGGCCGGGTTCTTGGCTTTCTGAATCTCGACAGCCAGATCCCCGGCTACTATCGGGAAAAGGACATGAAGCAGCTGACGTCCTTCGGTCATCTGGTCGCGGTCGCCATGGAAAACGCCCAGCTCTATCAGAACCTCGACCGCTACGCCGCGGACCTGGAAGACCTGATCAATGAGCGCACCTCGGAACTGCGGCTCATGAACGAACGACTGGAGACCGTCCTCGAAAACACGAGCCATGGGATCATCATGCTGAACGATCGCTTCGAAATTCGCCAGGCCAACCTGGCGTTTGAGAAGATGTTCGCCCTGTCAAAAGGAGAGGCGATCGGCCAAAATCTGCTCGATCACTTCGAAGGACCCAACCGGCGGGTGCTGCGCCAGGCGCTGTGCCACGTGCAGGACACCCATCGGCCGGCTCGCCTGGAGTTGCGCTCGCCCCGGCCGGGAGGCGAGGAATTCGAGGCCGAGGTCAACCTGGTCTTCGTCGAAAAAACCGACGGCAGCATCGTCGCCACCTGGCATGATATCCGCCATCTGCGCGAAATCGACCGGTTGAAGGATAAATTCATCGATACGATGAGCCACGAATTTCGCACCCCCATCACTTCGATCCTGCTCCTGGCCGACGCCCTGCGCAAATATGAAGATCGAATGAGCCAGGGTCAGCGGCTGGAGAAAATCGACCAGCTGGTTGAACAGGCGACCCTGCTGAAAGACATGTCGGAGGCGATCCTGGAATTTTCCCGAATTCAGTCCGGAACGATTAATTCAAATCTGCTCCAGGTCGACTTTGGCCATATCGCGGTCGATGTCCTGGAGGCGATTCGGCCGAAAATTCAAAACCACCGGCAGTCGGTGCAGATCTATCACGATTCTCGCCAGGAGGTCTACGTGACTCAGGGCCAGGTCGACCTGGCCCGCATCTGGCGCAATCTCATTGACAACGCGGTGAAATATTCTCCCCATGGGAGCGGTGAAATCACCATCCGGATCGGGGTGGCGACGCTGTCTCCCTCGGGAGAGCTGCACCTGTCCGACACCCTGGATGAGGCCAAACTTCCCCCGGACCTGCTGACATTGAAGGGCCGTTTTGCGGTCGGCCAGATCACGGACAACGGCCACGGCATCGGGGAAAAGGACCAGGCCCAGCTGTTTAATCGCTTCTATCGCGGCTGGGCGGAACAGAGCGATATTCCCGGGACCGGTCTGGGATTGGCCATGGTCAAAGAAATGCTGACGGCCGCGCAAGGCGGCGTGGATGTAATGAGCAGTTTGGGACACGGCGCAACCTTCACTTTTTGGGTTCCCCTCGCTGCGGAGGTTAATTCATGACACAGATTTTATTGGTTGAAGACAACCAGGCCCTGATCGAAAATATATCCTTTGAACTCGAAATGCAGGGGTACGAGGTGGTTCAATCCCGGGACGGCCAGATCGCCATCGATTACCTGGCGGACGAAAAAAACCCCCTGCCGGATATCATCGTCAGCGATATCGCCATGCCCAATGTGGACGGCTACGGCCTGCTCGATTATGTCCGGCGGTGTGATCGTCTTTCCCATCTGCCCTTTATTTTCCTGACGGCTCTCAACACCCGGCAGAACCTCTTTGCCGGGAAGGAGCTGGGGGCCGATGACTACCTGGTCAAGCCGTTCCATCCCGAGCATCTGGTGCTGGCGATTGAAAATAAGCTGAAGCGGATGAACCAGATGGCTCATCATGCCGAGCGGAAGATGGACACGGCTCGCACCGAGCTGCTGCTGATGCTCTCCCACGAGCTGCGCACCCCCCTGACGGCGCTGGTAGGCGGCACGGAGCTGCTCGAAAGCGCGCTCCTCGATGTGCCCGACGAAGGCATTCACCAGATGCTGAACTTCCTTAAACTGGGGACTGACCGCCTCACCCGCCTGTCGAATATGGCTTTACTGCTGGTCCAGCTGGACAGCGGGCATATGAAGGATAAATTCGGCGACGTGGCCTATCCGCACGAGATGGCCGAAATGATCGCCGACATCTGTTTTAAAATCGGCCGGGAGCAGAAAACCCGGCAAAAGGGGGTGGAAATCCGCTATTGCCTGCCTGAAGCCCCGCTTTTTATCATTACCTCCATCGATTACTTCGAGATCATGCTGGGCGAGCTGCTGCGCAATGCCGTTAACTATTCACCCGACAGCGGCCGGATCGAAGTCTTGATCGAGAATGTGAACGGGTTCGCCGAGATAACCGTCTTCGACGATGGCCCGGGCATTCCACCAGCGCAGCAGGATAAATTGTTCAAGCGGTTCACCCAGATCAACCGGCAGCTCCACGAGCAGCAGGGAATGGGGCTTGGCCTTTCGCTGGTCAAGAGCATCGCCGAACTGCACGGCGGTGGCTGCCGCCTCGTCTCCATTCCCGGGAGAGGGAGCCGTGTCAAACTGCTCCTGCCGGAGCATATTCTGGAAAAGACCGGAGAATAGGGCACCGGCGGCCGGCCGGCCGCCGTCCCAGGAGGTGTTCGTTTTCCTCCCCCTCCCCTTTCGTTAATCCTGGACTGACACTTCACAAAACGAACACCGGGCCTGCCCGACCACCTGTCGGGCAGGCCTTTTTTGGGGCGAATGGCCGGCTGGAAGATGAACAACGTCACTTCTGCCTGGGCAGCCCCATCCGCTACACTGAGGATAAAATTCGCAAGCGGGAGGAATGCCGATGAAACAAGGGCTGGTGATCTGGATTACCGGGCTTCCGGCCAGCGGCAAGACGACCCTGGCGCTGGCCCTGCAGGGGCTCCTGCGCGAGGAAGGGCGGACAGCGATTCTGCTCGATTCCGATGCCCTGCGGGTCGTCCTGGCGGCCGAACCGGACTATTCAGAGCCCGGACGGGATCGCTTTTACACCGCGCTGGCCGGGCTGGCCGGAGTGCTGAGCGCGCAGGGGGTGGCGGTTCTCGTAGCGGCCACCGCCAACCGGCGGCGCTATCGCGAGCAGGCTCGCCAGGTGGTCGGTCACCTGGCCGTCGTTTACGTCACCACGCCGCTGGCCGTCTGCCGGGAACGAGATCCGAAGGGGATTTACGCCGCCGCTGCCGCCGGCCGGGCGCCCGATGTGCCCGGCCTCGGCGCGCCGTTTGAGCCGCCGGAGGAACCCGACGTCGCCATCGACCTCACCTCGCTCGACCCGGCCGCCGCCGCCCGGCTGGTGCGCGACCGGCTCGCCGGCCGGCTGGCGGAAGCCTAACTCCCGGGCGGGCGCCAGCTGTATGGATATTTTTCGTCTTCGACGTCCTGCGCCTGGGCGGTGACCTTCAGCGGCCGGAAGGTATCGACCATCACGGCCAGCTCGTGCGTTTCTTTTTTGCCGATCGACCCCTCGTAGGTGCCTGGATGCGGCCCGTGGGGGATGCCGTTCGGATGCACAGTGATCGAGGCCCGCTCGATTCCCTTGCGGGACATGAAATCCCCTTCGACGTAGTAGAGCACTTCGTCTGAATCGACATTGGAATGATTATAGGGCGCGGGAATCGACTGGGGATGGTAGTCGAACAGCCGGGGAACGAATGAGCAGAGGACGAACCCGGGTCCGTCAAAGGTCTGGTGGACCGGGGGCGGCTGGTGAACACGGCCGGTAATCGGCTCGAAATCTTCGATGTTGAAAGCGTAGGGCCAGAGATGGCCGTCCCAGCCGACGACGTCGAGCGGGTGGTGATTGTAAATGACCCGGGTCAGCATCCCGCGGGACTTGACCCGCACCTCGAATTCCCCCGTTTCCTCGTGGGTCACGAGCGCCTCGGGCGGGCGGATATCCCGCTCGCAGTAGGGCGAATTTTCCAGGAACTGGCCGTACCGATTGATATACCGTTTCGGGGGCTCGATGTGGCCGAACGCCTCGACGACGAGCATGCGCTGCGCCACCCCCTCGTCGGGCAGCAGCCGCCACATGACGCCGGTGGGGATGACGAGGTAGTCGCCCGGCCGGTAGGGGAGCCGGCCGAACTGCGATTCGAGCACCCCGGTCCCGTCGTGGATAAACAGCACGTCATCCCCGGCGCTGTGCTTGTACCAGTAGCTCATCGGCGCGTCCGGCCGGGCTACGTGCAGCACGACGTCGCTGTTTCCCATCATCGGCACCCGGGCGCTGATGGCATCGCCCCCTTTCTCGATGCCGGCCGTATGAAAGTGGCGGTGGCGCAGCGGCCCCTGCTCCTCGAAGTCCAGGTGATCCTTCTGGATGACCTCCAGCCGCTGAATCTGGGTCGGCGGATGGAGATGATAGAGAATCGACTGGATTCCGGCGAAACCATGGATGCCCATGACTTCTTCATGGTGGAGGCTGCCGTCCGCCTTGCGAAACTGGGTGTGCCGTTTGTGAGGAATCTTTCCAAGTTTGTAGTAGTAGGTCATTTGAACCTCCTGTTGCTGCCGGCTGGCAAAGTTCAGATGGGCGGCCGCGGCCGCCCATCCCGTTCTTATCCCGTTCGAGCGGGCAGTATTTCGCCCGTGACATCGCCAAATCCGATGCGATATCCATCCCCCCGGCACCCGCCGGAAAGGATCACCATGTCCCCGTCTTCCAGGAAGGCGCGGGAGGCGCCCCCGGGCAGGGTGACCGGCCGCTTCCCGTTCCAGCTCAATTCGAGGAGGGAGCCCCAGGTATCCGGCTCCGGTCCGCTGATGGTCCCGGAAGCGAGCAGGTCGCCTGGCCGCAGCGGGCAGCCCGTGACTGTGTGGTGGGCGACCTGCTGGGCCATGGACCAGTAAAGATATTTGAAATTGGTCCGGCAGATCACGGCCGGATTCTCCTGGCCGGCCGGCTGCAGCCGCACTTCCAGGTCGATGTCATAGCTGTGCGCTCCGGATTGGGCCAGATAGGGAAGCGGGGGGGGATCCTGCGCCGGGCCGTTTGTCCGGAAAGGCTCCAGCGCAGCCAGCGGCACAACCCAGGGGGAGATCGATGTGGCGAAATTTTTCGCCAGGAAGGGGCCGAGCGGCTGGTATTCCCACCGCTGAATATCGCGCGCGCTCCAGTCGTTGACGAGAACGAGGCCGAACAGGTGGGCGCCCGCATCATCCGGGGAGATCGGCTCGCCGCCGGGATTGCCGGGTCCGATGAAAACGCCGACCTCGAGCTCGAAATCCAGCTCGGCCGTCGGCCCGAATACGGGGAAATCCGACCCGGCCGGCCGGGTTTGCCCGCAGGGGCGGCGGACCGGCGTGCCGCTGACCGCGATCGAGCTGGAGCGGCCGTGATAGGCGATCGGCAGGTGGCGCCAGTTGGGCGGGAGGGCGTTCTCCACCCCGCGAAACATCGTGCCGACGTTGGTGGCGTGCTCCCGGGAGGAATAGAAATCGGTGTAATCGCCGATCTGCGCCGGCAGGTGGAGCGTGACTTCCTGCCGCGGATGGAGCGCCCGCCGACGGCGGGTGGGGTAATCCCGCAGGAGCGGGTTTTCTGCGGCGAGGAGCTCCTGCAGGGTCTCCCGCACCCGGGCCCAGACCGCCGGTCCGGCGGCCATGAAGGCGTTGAGCGCCGGCCGATCGAACAGGCCGGCCGTCGGCAGCAGCCCCTCCGCTTCCAGGAAAGCCAGGTCGAGGACAAAATCGCCGATCGCCGCGCCGGCCCGCGGCCGCCCCCCGTCCGGACTGAACACCCCATACGGCAGATTTTGCAGGGGAAAAGGGGAATCAGGCGGTATGTCCAGGAAAGTCTGCAGCATCGACGGCAAGTGACCTCGGCAGCGGGTTTAGAGTGAATTGCGGCCGGCGGCGGCCCGACCGGCCAGAAAATGATAACATGCCAACGAATTTAAGAAAAATTGTTCATTTATTAACCGATTTTTCTTAATCCGGTGCAAATATTTAACCAATCGCGGGCTGTCCGGCAGAAACCGGCCGATCAGCGGGCCTGCGCGGCGAAGGTCGCCAGGTCGATGTTGCTGCCGCAGACAATCAGGCCGATCCGCTGCCCGCGCAGCCGGTCGCGCAGCGGCCCGCAGAGGGCGGCCGTCGTGGCCGCGCCGGCCGGCTCGCAGGCCAGCTTCATCGAGCGGAAGAGCAGCCCCATCGCCGCCCGCAGACCGTCGTCGTCGATCAAGACCAGCTCGTCGACGTTCTGCCGGCAGACCGCCAGGGAGTAGGGAGCCGTGTAGGGGGCGCCGAGGCTGTCGGCGATGGTGCGCACCCGGTCGATCGACTCGACCCGGCCGGTGGCGAAGCTGCGGTGCATCGTATCCGCCCCTTCCGGTTCGACGCCAAAGACCCGACAGTTGGGCTGGATCAGTTTGAAGGCGGCGCTGATGCCGGCGCACAGGCCGCCGCCGCCAATCGGGATAACCACGGCGTCGAGCTCCGGCGCCTGCTCGGCGAATTCTAAGCCGACCGTGGCCGTGCCGAGCACGGTGTGCTGGCCTTCGAAGGGGTGGACGAAAAAGCGCCCTTCCTCTCTTTCGATGGCCTGCACTTTTTCGAAGCCCTGGTGGACGTCCGGCATCAGGATGATCTCGGCGCCATAGGAGCGGCAGAGGGCCACCCGCGCGGGATTGGCGTTTTCCATCATGACTACTTTGGCCGTTGTCCCCAGGATCCGGGCCGCGTAGCTGACGGCGATGGCATGGTTGCCGGCGCTGATGGCGGTCACGCCGCGGGCCAGCGCCTCGTCCGGCAGTTGCAGCATGTTCGAAAGAGCGCCGCGCGGTTTGAAGGTGCCGGTGTGCTGGAAGAGCTCCAGCTTCAGGAAGACCCGGCTCTCCCGGCCGATCAGCTCCTCCAGTGCCGGGGAAGTCCATTCCCAGACGGGCGTCCGCACGATGTAGGGATCGATAGCCGCCCGGGTGGCGCGGATCCGATCCAGGGTGGGAAACGGGGCATCTTGATTCATGGGTTATTCCGGGTCATGGTCAACTCAGGTGGATGTTCTCTCTACCGTGGCATTATAACCCAGGCAGCCGGCGGCGGGGATCCCCATTTCTGTTCAATGGCAAGTCCACGCGGCCGCCGCGTGAAAGTTCCGTACGGGAGCCCCCGCCCCCCTTCCCCGCGAGGTATAATCTAGAAAATTTGTTCTGGAAGACCGATGACCGATCTGCTGACGCCTCTACGGGTCCATTCTTATTTTTCCCTGCACCGGGCGGTGCCCTCGCCCGAGGCTCTGGTCGAGCGGGCGCGGGCTGATGGGCTGCGGGCGCTGGCGCTGACCGACTACCACGCCCTGCTCGGAGTCGTGCAGTTTCAACGCCTCTGCCAGGCCGCCTCTATTCAGCCGCTCCTGGGGATGGTCGTCCCGGTGCGGGTGGACGGGATGGCCGGTGGCCGGCCGGATGAGCTGGTCCTGCTGGCGGCCGGACCAGCCGGCTACCGCTCGCTCTCCCACCTGGCCACCCATCTCCAGGCCAGCCCGCAGCGGGAGGTCCTGCGCGAACATGGTCTCGATGGGGCGAGCCTCGAGGCGAACAGCCAGGGGCTGCTCTGCCTGACGGGCGGCCGGCGCGGGCTCCTGGAGCGGCAGGTTCGGGGAGATCGCCTCGACGATGGCCGCCGCTACGCCCGTTGGGTGGCCGCTCTCTTTCCCGGCAGCGCCTACCTGGCCCTCGAGCTTCACGAGGCCGCTGACGCGGCCGTCGCCGGCGAAATCGCCGCCGTCGGCCGGGAGGTCGGGCTGCCCGCCGTGGCCGTGCAGCCGGTCTTCCTGCTCGATCCGGCCGACCGGCCGCTGCTGCGCCTGCTGGCCGCCATCGAGCGCAACGAGCCGGCCGCGGCGATCGACGCCGGCGAGCTGCCCAACCTGGGAGACCCGGCGGTGGGTCTGCACTGGCCGTCCCCGGCGGAAATGCAAGCTAAATTCGCTTCGTTTCCAGCTGCCCTGGACGAAATCCAGGCGATTGTCGATCGCTGTGAACCGGCCCTGCCGGATGGCCGGCCGCTCTGGCCGGTCCTCAAGCTGCCCGAGCATGAAACGGCCGACGAGGCGCTGACGGCGGCGGCCTGGCAAGGGGTCGAGCAGCGCTGTGGCGGCTCGAGCCCGGCGATCGAAGCCCGGCTGGAGCGGGAGCTGGCGCTCATCCGCCAGCACGGCTTCGCCCCCCTCTTTTTGATCCTGGCCGATGTCGTCCGCTTCGCCCGGGAGCAGCGCATCCCGGTCAATACCCGGGGGTCGGTCGCCAACTCGCTCGTCGCCTACGCCACCGGCATCACTCATGTCGACCCGCTCGAGCACGACCTGCTCTTCGAGCGTTTTTTGAATCCGGCCCGCCGGGAACTGCCCGATATCGATCTCGACTTCTGCAGCCGGCGGCGGGATGAGGTCCTGGCTTATATTCGCGACACCTACGGGGAGGACCGGGTCGCCCTGGTGGCCACGATCAATACCTACCAGCCCCGCTCGGCCGTGCGGGAAATGGGCAAGGCGCATGGGTTGTCCGGGGATGCCATCGATGAGCTCAGCGGCCGGCTCCCCCACGGCTGGCATCCCGATCCACGCCGGCGCGGCCGCTTTTCCATGGCCGACCTCCTGGAAGAAGGGCTGCCGGCGGGGCAGCACGAGGTCATTCGCTGGGCCCTGCGCCTTCTCGGCTTTCCCAGCCATCTCGGCCTCCACCCGGGTGGGGTGGTCATCTCGCCGCCGCCGGCCATGGTCGACTACTGCCCGCTCCATCTTTCCCCCAAAGGCTTCCTCTCGACCCAGTTTGACCATGTCGACGTGGAAGCGCTCGGGCTCGTCAAGGTCGACCTGCTGGGGATTCGCGCCCTGTCGGTCATCGACCGGGCCGCCCGCCTGATCCGGAGCCGGCGCGATCCCAATTTTGACCTGGCCTCTGTGCCGGATGGAGAGCCGGCCACGGCCGCGCTCCTGGCGGCCGGTGAAACGATCGGCTGCTTCCAGGCCGAATCGACCGGCGCGATGCGCACCCTGCGTCAGCTGCGGGCGGGGACGGTTCGCGACCTGGCTGTGGCCAATGCTTTTTTCAAACCGGGCCCGGCTGCCGGCGGCATGGCTGAGGCCTTCGTCCGCCGCTACCGCGGTGAAGAGGGGGTTTCGTATCTGCACCCGCGCCTCGAGCCGATCCTGGCCCCGACAAAAGGGGTGCTCCTCTTCCAGGAGCAGATCATGCGCATCGTCGTGGAGATCGCCGGCCTCGACTGGGCCGAAGCCAACCAGATCCGCAAGGGGATCTCTAAATTTCAGGCCGACCGCATCCAGGCCGTCGAAGCCCGCTTTGTCCAGGGCTGCCGGGCCACCGGCGGCTTCACGGCCGGCCAGGCCCGGACGCTCTGGCAGCAGGTGCTGGCCTTCAGCGGGTACGGCTTCAACCAGGGGCATGCCACTTCCTATGCCACCCCGACCTACCAGATGGCCTATCTCAAGGTCCACTATCTGCCGGAATTCCTGGCCGCCCGGCTGGCGGAATCGGGCGGCTATCATCACCCGGCCGTCTACATCGCCGAGGCCCGCCGGCTCGGCCTCAGCGTGCGGCCGCCCCACATCAACCACAGCCAGGCCCGCTTTGCGGTGGCCGACGATGACACCGGCGGCCCGGCGGTGCTCTGGGCGGGGCTGGGGATGGTCCGCGATCTGCGCCGGGCGGCGGTGCGCCGCCTCGTCGCCGGCCGTAAGCAGGGGCTGTATCGCTCCCTGCGGGATCTGCTGCAGCGGGTCGACCTGCAGCCGCGCGAAGTGACCCACCTGGTTCAGTGTGGGGCGCTCGACGGGTTGGGGGAGAGCCGGAACGCGCTCCTGGCGGAGGCGGAGACGATGCGCCGCTCGGGAGGGGCGGGGCAGCTGGCCCTGTTCGCCTTTGGTGGATCGGCCGCCGTCGAAGCCGAGACGGCCGGCCGCCGCCTGGCCTGGGAAAAGCAGCTGCTCGGCCTGCCGCTGAGCGCCCATCCGGCCGACCTCTGCCGGCGCGACCCGGCGATGCTGCCGGTGGCCTCCCTGGCCGAAACGGCCGGCCGGCCGGTCACGACCCTCGGCGTGCGGGTGCCGGGCGGCACCGGGGGGCGGGGTTTTTACCTCGATGACGGCCGCGGAATGGTCCTGGTGCGGGAGCCTGGGCAGGAGCGGCCGCTCGCCTGGCGGCCGCTGATCGTGCGCGGCCGCTGGCGGGTCGACCCCTGGGGTGGGGGCTGGTTCCAGGCTGAATCGATCGCGCTGGCGGAGAAATCCGATCCAACCGGCTGATGCGCCGGCCGGTCAGCGGTATTCGATCGTCATCGGCAGCTGATCTTTGACGCGCAGGGTGAAGACGGTTTCCGGTTCGACCACCGCTCCGGGGAGGAGGCGGGGCCGAATTTTCTGGGCCAGGGTCGCCAGCACCAGCTGGGCTTCGGTCATGCCGAACTGGCTGCCGATGCAGAAGCGGGGACCGATGCCAAAGGGAATATAGGCGTGGTTCGGCCGCTCTTTCGACCGCTCGTCGCTGAAGCGCTCCGGCTCGAAGGTCTCGGGATCTTCCCAGTAGGCCGGATTGCGGTGGACGGCGGCGATGGCGGCGAAGACGACCGCCCCCTTCACGAGCCGGTAGGGGCCGACCTGGTCGTCGTCGATCGGTTCACGGGATGTCGCCCAGGCAGCCGGGTAGAGCCGCATCGATTCCTGGATCACCATCCGGTTGTAGGGGAGGTGCGGCAGATCTTCGACGGTGGGCGCCCGGCCGTCCAGGACCCGGTCGAGCTCTTCGTGGAGGCGGGCTTCGACGGCCGGATTCTGATCGAGCAGATACCAGGTCCAGGTCAGCGTGTTGGCGGTCGTCTCGTGGCCGGCGAAGAAAAAGGTCCCCATTTCGTTGATGATCTGCATGTCATTCATCCCTTCGCCGGTGTCTTCGTAGCGCAGGTCGAGCAGCATCTGCAGAAAATCGTGGTGCTCCCCGCCGGCCGCCCGCCGTTCCTCGAGGATTTCCCGGGAGACCTTGCGCACGATCTGGCGCGCCCGCAGGAAATCCCGATTTGGTTTGATCGGCACGAAGACCGGCGGCGCGAAGGGCTGGCTGAAGCGGTAGTTCAGCCAGCCGGTCGTACCGGCGAAGCCGCGGGTGAGTTCCTGCCCGCGCGTCGAAGCCAGCATGTCGACGGAAAAGAGGGAGCGGCCGACGATATTGAGCGTCAGGTCGGTCATCTCCTGCTGGATGTCGAGAATTGTGCCGGCCGGGTGACGGGACCAGCGGCCGAGCAGGTGGAGCGCTTCCTCCCCCATGATCCGGCTGAAATTGACGATCTGCTGCCGGTGGAAGGCCGGGCTCAGCAGTTTGCGCTGCCGCTTCCAGTAGGCCCCTTCACTGGAAAACAAATTTTCATCGGCGACGGTGTGCAGCAGCCGGCTGAACAGGCGCGGCCGGCGGTAGTTTTCGTGATTGGTCTGCAGGACGTGCTTCACGTAGTCGGCGTTGAACAGAAAATAGGCCCGGGTCGGTCCCATGTGCGAGGCGACCATATCGGGATGCTCCGGCATCAGCCGCGCAAACAGTTCGAGCGGCCGGCTGCTGATTTCCCGGGCCGATCCCAGGAACCAGTGGGGTCCTTTGTAAAAAGGAGGTGCGGTCAGCGGCTGATCTCCGGTGGGGGCGGGTTTGGTCGTGGCTGTCATCCTTCTCTCCCTTTTTTCACCGGTCAATCCGGGCCGGTCGGCTGGCAATCAGGTCGATCGGGCCGGGAATTTCCGGGCCGAACAGATCTTCCGTTCGTTTTCGGCGGCTCCTCCCTTTCATTCTAGCAAATTTTTGCCGGAGCAGGAGATCCGATCTGGAATTTTGGCCCTTCAGTTTGAGCCGGGAGCGACGGGGTCTGTCCCGCGCGATGATCCGGCCGGCGGTTTTGCAAACAAAAAAAAGCCCAAAGGGGCTTCTTTAGAGCGGCTAACGGGACTCGAACCCGTGACAACTGCTTGGGAAGCAGGTATGTTACCACTACACCATAGCCGCGAACGTAAAAATTATAATCCCTGCCGCATGGCGTGTCAAAATCGCGGCGTGAAATGTTAAAAAATTTAAAGTGAATTTTGTTTGCGCCTGCCCGCCGGCCCATTATAATACGAGCCATGTCCTCGAGAAATCCCCACATTCTGCTGGTGGAAGGAAAAGGGGCTCAGGCTGATTCCCTCGTTCATTATCTGACCAAAAAATGGCACGATATTGCGACCGTCCAGACCGGGAGCGAAGCGCAGGCCTCGGCCAGTTTGAACCAGCCGGATGTCATCATTTTCGACGCCTCGACCATGCGCTCCAGCGGGGTTCGCAGCTGCCAGCGGCTGCGAAAAACTCTGCCGGAGGTTCCCCTGATTTACATCCAGGGGGCCGGACTGCCGGCGGTCGATAAAACCGGCGCCGATATCACGCTCGAGAAGCCGTTTACCGCCCGCAAACTGCTCAATCGGGTCCGGCAGCTGCTGCCGGCCAACGATTCCGCCGATCAGATCGTCCGTCTCGGCCACCTGACCCTTTACCGGGGCAAGGGAGCCGTTTCCATCGAGGGCAAGGGGGAATTTCCCATGACGCCCAAGCTGGTCAATCTGCTCGAGGTGTTTATGGCTCATCCGCAGGAAGTCATGAGCCGGAAGCAGCTGATGGAGGCGGTCTGGGATACGAGCTATATCGGCGACACGCGCACGCTGGATGTCCACATTCGCTGGCTGCGCCAGATCATCGAAAAGGAGCCGAAATCCCCGGAGGTGCTGATGACTGTGCGCGGCGTCGGCTACGTCCTTCAGCTCAGCTGAATGCCCCGCGACTGGCAGTGCAGGCAAAAAAAAAGAGCGTCAAATGCGCTCTTTTTTGTGTTTCAGGGGAGGCCTTTAGCCGTTCGCTTCAGCGCGGGCCTTGGCCAGGGCGGACATGATGCGCCCCTTGCGACGGGAGGCATTTCCGGGATGGATGACTCCTTTCCGGGCGGCCTTGTCGAGGGTGCTGACCGCTTCTTTGATTACCACTTCGGCTTCATCGAGACGACCCTCCGCGATGAGGGAGCGGGTCCTCTTGATATGCGTGCGCGCGGCCGCGCGGAAATGGCGGTTCCGTTCCTGACGTTTGGCGTTCTGCCGAATGCGCTTCTTCGCTGATTTCGTGTTTGCCACTGCTTAAATCTCCAAAATTTTGTCGTTTGTCGAAACAAACAAGACGACCGGGCGTGAGAGCATCGGCTATCATAGCATAATTCCCTCGCCGGGCAATATTTGCCCGATTTTATTCGCCAAAAGGGGCAGTTTTGCCCCCTTTTTCGTTAGAAAACCATTTCCGGCCAATCGATCATGAGCGCCTGGAGCTGATCGCCCGGCCGGACGGCCGTCACCCCTTCCGGAATGATGACCAGGGCATTGGCTTTGACCAGGGAAGTCATCATGTGGGAGCCCTGGCCGCCGGTGGTCACGGCCGTGTAGCGGCCGTCCGGTTCCCGGCTGACCACGGCCCGGACGTAGCTTTCCCGGCCGTCCGATGGAATCCCCTCGGCCAGGGTCACCGTCACCGACGGCCGCTCGAGTCGGGTCCGCCCGCTCATTTTTAAAATGGCCGGCCGGGCGAAGCGCTCAAAGGAGACCATGGCCGAAACCGGGTTGCCGGGCAGCCCCAGGAAGGGGATCCCGGCGTAGGTGCCGAAGGCCAGCGGCTTACCGGGCCGCATGCGCACCCGCCAGAAATTGACCTGGCCCCGCTGCTGGAGAACGGCCGTGACCACGTCGTAAACGCCGACGGAAACCCCGGCCGAGCTGATAAAGAGATCGACCCCCGCCTCGACCCCGGCCTGGAGCTTTCGACGGACATCTTCTTCGGTATCGCGGGCAACCCCGAGGGCCACCGGTTCCGCCCCGAGGGCGCGCACCTGGGCCGTCTGGGTGTAGCCGTTGGAGTTGCGGATCTTTCCGGGCCGCAGGGGTTCTTCGACCGGAATCAGTTCATCCCCCGTGGCCAGCACCCCGACACGCGGCCGGCGCACGACCTGGAGGCGATCGATCCCCAGCGAGGCCAGCACCCCGATCTCCTGCGGCCGCACCAGGTGGCCGGGCTCGAGCACCTGCTGCCCGGCTTCGATGTCCTCCCCCGGATTCCGGATGTAATCGCCGGCCGCCACCGCCCGTTTGACCGCGATCGTCTCCGGCAGCGGGCGGTCCGGGTCCCGCCAGGCCTCGTCCGTATCCTCGACGGGGATCACGGCGTCCGCCCCGGCGGGCAGGGGGGCGCCGGTCATGATGCGCACGGCGGTTCCCCGGTGAATCGTCCCCTCGAAGACCGCGCCGGCCGCGACTTCCCCGGCTACCTGCAGGCGGGCCGGCCGCTCGGCCGTGGCGCCGGCCAGATCGGCGGCAATCAGGGCATAGCCGTCCATCGAAGAATTGGCAAACGGGGGCAGACTGTCCCGGGCCAGCACCGGCTCGGCCAGCACCCGGCCGAGGGTCTCCTCCAGGGGCACCGTTTCCGGCGGCAGAGGCTCAACCGCGGCGAGGACTTTTTCCAGGGCTTCGACAACGGTCAGGTATTCGACTTGGGTCATGGGATTCCTTATCTCGAACGGTTTTTGAACAGCGGCCAGCGGCGGTTTCTCAATCCAGTGGAGAGGACGGGTCGACGCCCCGGCCGTTCCGGTAGCGATCGTAAAAGTAGAGCGCGTTGAGGGTCAGGGCGTGGGTGATTTCCCCCCGGTCGATCAGCCGGTCGATCTCGTCGATCGTTTTTTCCTCGCAGACGATATCTTCGGTTCCGTCGAGCGCCGGTTCAAAGCGCCGCCGGGCGTTGAGCGCCAGGAAGGTCGTGCAGCGGTTGTCGAAGATGGCGGGGTTGGGCGAGACGGCGCCGATCTGGACGACCGTGTCGGCCACGTAGCCGGTCTCTTCTCGCAGCTCGCGAATGGCGGCCGCGCGCGGGTCCTCCCCCTCGTCAACCATGCCGCCGGGAATCTCCAGGGAAACTTCATCGCTGCCATGGCGAAACTGGCGGATGGTGACGAGCCGTCCTTCGGGAGTCACCGGCACGATATTGATCCAGTCCGGGGCGTGAATAACGAAAAAGCGGTGCTCCTCGCCGGTGCGAGGCGAGCGGCTGGTGTCCTGCCAGAGCTTAAAGATCCGAAAATCGCCGAGGGTGCGGCGGTCGATGCGGGTCCATTTTTGAATGGGATCAGGTGGGGTCATGGGCGTTTACATGAGATCCCGGCCGGTGTGGGGCGGGAGGATGAGCGGGTGGGGGAGGCGGCGATATCCGGGATCAGGCCAGCCGGCCGTCGAGCCCGAGTTCGGCCGCGCGGCCCTGCATGGCCGCCAGGATGTGATCGATGTGAGTCCAGAGGTCGAGCCGGCCGGCAAAGCACTGCCGGCTGAAGTCGGCCGTGACCGCCTCGACGTGCTCCCGATCGACCCCGCCGGCGAAGCGGCGATCTTTCCATTTTTTACGCACCGATTTGAGAGAAAGCTCGGCGATATCGCGGGATGGCCGGACGAGCGTCGCCGCCACGAGCAGCCCGGTGACCTCGTCGCAAGCCAGGAGGGCGAAATCGATCGCCTTTTCGCGCGCCACCCCAGTCCCTTCGGTATAGTGGGAGAGGACGGTGCGAATGGTCTCTTCGTCGATGCCACGATCACGCAGGATGCGGGCGCCCTGGTTTGGATGCTCTCCCAGGTTGGGGTGGATTTCCCAGTCGAAGTCGTGGATGAGCCCGACCGCCTCCCAGTAATCGGCCGGCTGTCCGAGCAATTTCGCGTAGTGATTCATGGCGGCGCCGACCGACTGCATGTGCCGGCGCAGTCCCTCGTCCTGAACATGCTCGCAGACGATTTTCCAGGCCTGTTCTCTGGTCAGCATTGTCATTTCGCGCCGCAGTCACAGCCGCCGTTTTCGTGTTTGGAGCAGCCTTTCTGGGCTTTTTCCTCGAGCGCTTTCAGCTCTTCCAGGGGCTCAAATTCCCGCAGGGTGACTTCGACATACCGGCTGTCCTCGTCGAGACGAACCACGACCGCCTCCTGCAGCGGCCGAATGTCGACCACGACCCCCTGGCCGTGGGGGGTGCCGATGTGCTTCCCCTTGCGCGGCAGCTTTTTCTTGGCCTCGACGTACTGTTCGTATTCGTAGACCAGGCAGCAGCGCAGCCGGCCGCAGACGCCGGTAATTTCGCTCGGGCTGAGCGAGATTCCCTGCTCCTTGGCCATTTTAATTGAGACCGGGCTGAATTCGGTGATAAAGGTCGAGCAGCAGCGGGGACCGCCGCAGGCCCCGTAGCCGCCAATGATCTTGGCCACATCCCGCGGGCCGATCAGCTGCATGTCGACCTGGACCTGCAGGACGCGCCGCAGTTCGGTGGCCAGATTTTCCAGGCCGATCCCCTTGTTTTCCGTGGTGTAAAGAAACGTCAGCCAGGAACCCTCGAAGTTGTATTCGGCCTTGATAAACTTGACATCGCGCAGGCGCAGGCGGCTGG
Organism: Promineifilaceae bacterium (SeqCode); assembly: GCA_041568735.1. Lineage (GTDB taxonomy): Bacteria > Chloroflexota > Anaerolineae > Promineifilales > Promineifilaceae > WTJY01. Next base: position 3,922 of record JBFFZG010000005.1, on the reverse strand, counting down.
CCTGCTCCCGGCACGTGATCAGGGCATTGAGCTCCTTATCCTGCCAGACCTGGCGCAGCACCATATCCCGAGGATTGGCCTTTCTTTCGATGGTCCGAATCGATTTCGGCCGAAAGACATTTTCCGGAGAAATATAGGTGATGACCTGGCCGAGCTGCAGACCCCGTTTGGTGCTGACGATGACATGATCCCCGGGCGTCACATTTTCGTGATCGCCGAGGCCGAAATGATACATTTTGCCCAGCTTTTGAAAGCGAACCCCGATCACATTGGAAACAAGGGTGTCCATAATCTACTCCATCTCTCGTGGTTCAGGTTCGGCAGTGCCGGTGCCTGGTTAGAATCGATCTGGTCGGGTGGACCCGTTCCGGTTGCGCCTGCCTTCAGGCGGCGGAGGTTTCCCCCGGCTGGCGGATGTCGGCGTTTGAGGTCGAACCGCACTGGCCGGCTGCCAGATTGCTGGTTGCCATGGATTTTGTCAGCGCGGCCGCCATGAATTTCGTTAAATTTATTAAGATGACGTCAATTCCCAGAGCTTTTCCCAACGAATTGTCTGGCGTGGGCTTCCTTAAACCCGGAAGGCCACGATTTTTTGAATCAGGTCGAACGGGAACTTTCAATCCAGCGGGAATTGGACCGAACTCCTGGCGCTGCGGTAGGGAGCCAGCTCGTTCTTGCCTCGATGCCAGACGGTGTCTGGTAAAACCCGCTGTATTTTGGGTATGCGCCGAAATGGACGAGATTCCCGTAGAGCACAAACGTCGGTATCTGATATTTGATCGCCTCCACAGCCTCCGGGGCCGCCTGGTGGATGGGGCGGCGGATCGTCTGCAGGATGTCCTGAACGACCGCGGGAAACCGGGCGATACAATCGCCAATCGCTTCAGGAGGATCCACTTTGGTGTTCCTGGTGCCCATGCCGCCAAAATGGACGGCGGCTTTTCTATTTATAACGGAATTGTGAGTCCCGTTCAATGGGATTCGTCAAGCCATCACCCGATTGTTATAATGGCGAGCTGGTTTGGGCGCAGCGCTGGCCCCGATCAAACGACTTCATGGGCGTGTGTTCCAACCGCGGCCGGCCGGCTGCGGATCTGGCCCGGCCGCCGGCCGGAAAGCCCGAAAATACGACATTTGAAAGAGGATTTAAACGCATGGATTTACAAGCATTTGCACCCTGGCTGGCCGCAGTTGAGGTGGTTCTGGCCGTCGTCCTGACCATCCTGGTTGTCATTCAGAGCCGCGGCGGCGATATGGGCAGTTTCATGGGCGGCGACGCCAGCGGCGCCTTTCGCACGCGGCGCGGCATCGAAGTGGTAATGCACCGCTGGACGATTTATTTGAGCATCGCCTTTTTTGTCGTCACGCTGCTCGCCTTCATCGCGATGGGGCAGGCGTCCTGATCATCCCGATCCGCATTTATCCCTGATCGATCAGACCAGGGCGGCTGTTCGATCCCCGGCCGCCCTGAATTTCCTGTGAAACCGAATCTGCGCTGGCAGCTGCTGCTCGTCCTGGCCGGTTTTTTCCTGGTGCTGGTCCTCCTTTCGCTGCGCCCGGCCGTCCCGGCTGCGCCGCCGGCCCCCGTGGTGCTCCAGGAAGCCGAACCGTTCGAACTGGCCGACCCCACCTGCGCCGCCACACCGGCCTCCCTGGGAGGATACCTCGTCGAGGGGATGGTCGGCCGGCCGCAGTTTATCAATCCCCTGCTGGCCGATGACAACCCGGTCGATCGCCGGCTGAGCGGCCTCATCTTTGACGGCCTGACTCGGCTGGACAGCCGCGGCCAGGTCCAGCCCGCCCTGGCCGAGTCCTGGACAATTGGCGAGGACAATCTATCCGTCACCTTTTTCCTGCGGGCCGATGCTGCCTGGCACGACGGCCGGCCGGTTACGGCCGACGACGTGCTGTTAACAGTGGCCCTGCTGCAGGATGAGGCGATCAACAGCCGGCTGGTGGACGGTCCCCTCTGGGGAAGTGTGACTGTCGAAAAAATCGATGACCGTCAGGTGCGCTTCACGCTGCCCGCGCCCTACGCCCCCTTTCTCGAAGCGGCGGGGCGGGGACTGCTTCCAGCCCATCTGCTGGCCGGCGTCGCAGCGGCCGACCTGGGCAGCCATCCGTTTAACGGCCGGCCGGTTGGCAGCGGCCCCTTTGCCGTGCAGAACAGCTGGGCCGATGACGGCGTTCTGGTGCTCCAGGCGCAGCCCGGCCGCTGGGGAAGCCCACCGATTCTCGACGGGCTGCAGGTCCGCTTCTACCCCGACGAAGCGGCGCTCCTCGGTGCTTTCGCGCAGGGTGAAATCAACGCGGCCGCGCTCCCCACGTCCATGGTTCCCGAGATACTGGCCCTGCCCGGCAGCCGGGTTTTCACCGGACTGCAGCCGGTCTACACCCAGCTTCTATTCAATCTTTCGGAGAGCGGCTCGCCGGGAATTCGAGATCTGGCTGTTCGACAGGCGCTGGCGGCCGGTCTCGATCGGCAGTCGTTGATCGACGAGGTCTTCAGTGGGCAGGGGGTCCTCTTTGAAGGGCCATTTCTGCCCGATACGTGGGCCTTCGACCCGACCCTGCCTCGGGCCTATCCGTATGATCCCGCCGCGGCCGCCGTCCAGCTCGACGCGGCCGGCTGGGTCGATCCGGATGGAGGGGATGGGCCCGCCCCTCGCCAGAAGGTCGACGGGGAGCAACCGGTGCCTCTGACGGCCGTTCTGCTGGCATCAGACGATGAAACATCGGCCGGGATGGCCCGGGCGGCGGCGGCCCAGTGGGCGGAGCTGGGCCTCTCGATCGACCTGCAGATCGTCGATGCGGCCACCCTGCGCACCCGCCTGTCTGAGCGGGCCTTCGATATCGCCGTTGTCGATATCCAGGTGCCTAGAGACCCCGATCTCTATGATTTCTGGAGCCAGGAGGCGATTGTGCGGGGGCAAAATTACGCCGGTTGGAATCACCGGCGCGCTTCCGAAGCGCTGGAGGCCGGGCGCCAGGTCTGGCGGCAGGAAGATCGGCGGCAGTTCTACCAGGCCTTCCTGACCTTTTTTGACCAGGGTCTGCCGGCCCTGACCGTCGCCCAGCATGTGAATAATTTCGGGGTTAACGATACAATCCAGGGCGTCAATATCGGTCTCATTCAGCAGGAGCAGGACCGCTACCGCTCCTTTAATCGCTGGGCATTTCGGCCGGATGCCGACGACGCCGGATGCGCCCCGGCCGGCAGTTAGCGCGGCCGCCAGCCCCTCACCGCCGGTTTCCATTCGAATTTTACCCACCGGCTGGAAAGAAATAGCGCATAAGGAAAGGAACGCCGCTTGCCAGACATGGAACAGCTCGCTTTAACTCTCCACGACATCGGGGCGGTCCGCTTCGGCCAGTTTCGGCTGCACAGCGGCAAGGATTCTCCGATTTATATTGATCTGCGCGTGCTGGTTTCGTATCCGACCGTTCTCAAGCAGGTGGCGCGGGCGTACGCCGCCATTCTAAAACCGCTCAAATTTGATCTCCTCGGCGCTTACCCTTATGCCGGGCTTCCGCTGGGCGTGGCCATCAGCCTGGAACTGGAAATCCCCCTGATCTATCCGCGCAAGGAGGTCAAGGGGCATGGCACGGGCAAGCATGTCGAAGGGGTCTGGGAAATCGGCCAGTCGGTTGTTCTGATCGAAGACCTGATCACCTCTGGAAAGAGCATCGTTGAGGCTTTTTCGGCGCTGAAAGCGGCCGGTCTCCAGGTGCAGGATGTTGTGGTCCTGATCGATCGCCAGCAGGGCGGAACCGCCATCCTGGCGCAGCAGGGGATCCAGGTGCGGCCGATCATGACCCTCACCCAGCTGCTGGCTTCACTCGAGCGCCATGAGCGGATTACGACGCGGCAGCGGCTGGAAATCATCCGGGCATTAAATTTACCATGAGATCGGGGTGAAGC
>JBFFZG010000004.1:0-43641 GCA_041568735.1 Promineifilaceae bacterium (SeqCode) | reverse complement strand
GGTCCCCTGGTCCGGGACTGACAATGATGTGGTCCGGATTGAGCGCGCGCACTTCCTCCAGGGAAATCTGGTCATTGCGGTAGACCTGGATGTCCTGGCCCAGTTCGCCCAGGTACTGGACGATGTTGTAAGTGAAAGAATCGTAGTTGTCGATGACGAGGACCATGGGGGTTCCTTGGAGTCGGAATCTCAGGAGGGACCGGAGAACAGGGAACGGGGAACGGCTTTCACGCGGACCATCGGGAACCGCACCGTTTCCCGTCCCCTTCCGGCCGTTTCAGCCTGTCTTGGGCAGGACCAGTCCCATCAGAGTCTTCATTTCATTCAGCTTCGGTTCGCTGATCGCCCGGGCCTGGGCCGCACCGCGGGCGAGCAGGCGATCGAGTTCGGCCGGGTCGGCCATCAGCTCTTCGTAGCGGGCCCGAATCGGCCGGAACTCCTCGATCACCACCTCCGCGACCCGCACTTTGAGATCTCCATACCCGCGGGCATCGGCAAAGTCGGCCAGGACATCGTCTTCGGACTTTTCGGTGATCGCCCGATAAATTCCCAGCAGGTTGTTCACGCCGGCTTTTTCGGGATCATCTGAGAAGCCGATGTCATGTCCGGAGTCGGTGACAGCCCGCTTGAACGAGCGCAGGATCTCCTTGGGATCGTCCAGCAGCCGCACCGCGTGACCGCGAATATGCGCGTAGCTTTTGGACATTTTGTTGGCGGGATTATCCAGCCCCATCACCCGCGCGCCGGCTTTGGGGATGACCGGTTCCGGAATGACGAAGAATTCCTGCTCGTAAATGTGGTTGAAGCGCTGGGCGATATCCCGGGCCAGCTCGACGTGCTGTTTCTGATCATCGCCGACCGGCACCTCATGGGCATCGTAGAGAATGATGTCGCCGGCCATCAGCACGGGATAGTCGAGGAGACCGGTAGAGACGGATTCCTGCCTGTCGGCCTTGTCCTTGAACTGGGTCATCCGGTACAGCCAGCCCAGCGGCGTCAGGCAGTTTAGGAGCCAGCAGGCCTCGGCATGCGCCGTCACGTGGCTTTGAATGAACAGGGTGCTCCTGGCCGGGTCGATCCCGGAAGCGATCAGGATGGCAGCCAGGGCCCGGGTTCGTTTTCGCAGTTCAACTGGATCCTGCGGCAGCGTCAGAGTGTGGAGGTCGACGATGCAGAAGAAATTTTCTTTCTCCGCCTGTCCTCCGACCCAGTTGCGGACCGCTCCCAGGTAGTTGCCCAGCTGAAAATCGCCAGACGGCTGGATGCCGCTGAAAACTCTCGGTTTGCTCATGATTTCTTTGCGTCCTCGCGCTCAGTTTTAAGTGAAATAAGTCTGAACAATTGTTCAATAATCCAAATTATTTAAATTCCGCACCGGGCCGATCAAAGCGGGGGCCATTGCCGGCGGCCGGGTCAGAATAAGCCGTTCTCCGCCATGTCGATGGCGGCCACCAGGGCACCGGCTTTATTCTGGGTTTCCCGATATTCGGCCGCCGGATCGCTGTCCGCGACGATGCCCGCGCCGGCCTGCAGGTAGGCGGTGCCCTCCCGCACGACGACCGTGCGAATGGCGATGCAGGTATCGCTGCTGCCATCGTAGCTGAAATAGCCGACGGCGCCGCCGTAGAGACCACGCCGCTCTTTTTCGAGCGATTCGATGATTTCCATGGCTCGAACCTTGGGCGCGCCGCTGAGCGTGCCGGCCGGGAAGGTGGCCCGCATCAGCGAAAAGGCATCGAGATCCTCCCGAATCTCGCCTTCGACATGGCTGACGATGTGCATGACGTGGCTGTAGCGCTCGACCACCATCAGGTCTTTCACCTGGACCGAGCCAAATTTGCAGACTCGGCCGAGGTCGTTGCGGCCGAGATCGACCAGCATGACATGCTCGGCCTGCTCCTTGGGATCGGCCAAAAGTTCTCGCTCGAGCGCCTGGTCTTCCTTTTCGGTTGCTCCCCGCTGGCGGGTGCCGGCGATCGGCCGCAGGTGAGCGAGCCCATCCTCCAGCCGCACGTGGATTTCCGGCGAGGCGCCCACGATCTGAAAATCGAGCTCCCCAAAATTGAAGTAGAACATGTAAGGGGAGGGGTTGAGCATCCGCAGCGCCCGATAGATGGCGAACGGATGGCTGTCGGTCCGCCGGGAAAAGCGCTGGCTCAGAACGACCTGAAAAATATCGCCGGCGGCGATATGCCCCTTGGCCTCTTGCACCATCGATTCGAACTCGGCCTGGCTCTTATTGGAGTCCAGCCGTCCGCGCTCTTCTCGAATTTTGACGCCGAACTGGCGGCTGGGCACGGCCGGCAGCGGGCGCAGGAGCCGCTCGGCAACCCGTTCAATCTCCTGGATGGCGTTGACGTAGGCCGAGGCCACATCCGGCTCCGACCGGTGTCCGTTCAGCCGGGCGTTGGTGATCACCATCAGCTTCTGCCGGACATGATCGAACACAACGAAGGTATCCGCCAGGAGAAAAACCGCGTCCGGAATGTCGACGGCCGGCGTGGCGGTGTCCGGCAGCTTTTCGAAGAAGCGCGCGACATCATACCCCAGGTAGCCGACCGCGCCGCCGCGCAGCCGCGGCAGACCGGGCACGTGCGCCGGCACGCACTGGGACAGCTCTTCGGCCAGAATGTGGAGAATATCGCGGCCCTCTGGCAGCGGGTACGTCCGGCCGGTCTGGCGCCGGGTATCGGTCACTTCCCGGCCGTGCAGGGCGATCAAACCGCGCGGATTGACGCCGATGAAGGAATAGCGGCCGAGCTGCTCGCCGTACTGGACCGATTCGAGCAGAAAACTCGAGCGATTTTCATCCATCAATTTCAGGTAGACCGAAACAGGCGTCTCCAGGTCGGCCGGAAACTCCCGCACGACGGGAATCAGGTTGGCCGGCCCGCGCGCCAGGTCGCGGAACTGCTCGAGGGTTGGCAAATACAACATCAGAAATAATCGCTTGCCCTTCTCAAGGACCTGTGTTTTCGGGTTGGGATCGAGCCTGAACCCGATCCCAACCCGCTCAAAAAATCCGCAGTCCAATCAGCCCAAGTTCGGCAGTGCGGTCAGGGCTTCCCGGATCGCCTCTTCCGGGTATTCGTAATCTACCAGGCTGCCGCGGAAATACGCCTCGTAAGCGGCCATATCAAAATGGCCGTGGCCGCAGAGATTGAAGACGATGACCTTCTTTTCCCCGTTCGCCTTGCACTTCAGCGCTTCATCAATCGCCGCGGCGATGGCATGGGTCGGTTCGGGAGCGGGAATGATCCCTTCCGCCCGGGCGAAGGTCAGCGCCGCTTTGAATGTATCGAGCTGCTGAATGGCCCGAGCCTCCACGTAGCCGCCGTCGACCAGGGCGCTGACCTGCGGGGACATGCCGTGGTAGCGCAGGCCGCCGGCATGAATGCCCGGCGGGATGAACGAGTGGCCGAGGGTGTGCATCTTGACGACGGGCGCCATGCGGGCCGTATCTCCGTAGTCAAACGTGTATTTACCCCGGGTCAAGGACGGGCAGGCGGCCGGTTCCGCGGCGATGATGCGGGTGTTCCGCCCGTTGGCCAGGTTTTCCCGCAGGAAGGGGAAGGCAAAACCACCGAAATTCGACCCGCCGCCCGTGCAGCCGATGATCATGTCCGGATATTCATCGGCCATTTCCATCTGCAGCAGCGCTTCCTGCCCGATAACCGTCTGGTGGGTCAGGACGTGGTTGAGGACCGACCCCAGGCTGTACTTTTTCTGGCCGCCGGAGGTGGCGGCCACCTCGACCGCCTCGGAAATGGCGATGCCCAGCGAACCGGGGTTGTCCGAGTCCTGCGCCAGAACCGAGCGGCCGTACTGCGTCCGATCGGTCGGACTGGCGAACACGTCCGCCCCGTACGTTTCCATAACCAGCCGCCGGTAAGGTTTCTGATCATAGGAAACCTTGACCATGTAGACCTCGAGGTCCAGGTCGAAAAAGTTACAGGCCATCGCCAGGGCTGAGCCCCACTGGCCGGCCCCGGTTTCGGTTGTCAGCGCCTTGACGCCGGCTGCGTGGTTGTAAAATGCCTGTGGGACGGCCGTATTCGGTTTGTGCGAGCCGACCGGGCTGACCCCTTCGTACTTGTAGTAGATGTGGGCCGGAGTGTCCAGCGCTTTTTCCAGGCGTGCTGCCCGGAAGAGCGGGGTCGGCCGCCAGAGCCGGTAAATTTCGCGCACCTCGGCCGGAATATCGATATAGCGATCGGTGCTGACCTCCTGCATGATCAGTTCCATCGGGAAGAGGACGCTCAAAAAGTCCGGCGTTACCGGTTCCAGGGTCTGCGGGTGGAGCACCGGTGCCGGTGGAACGGGCATATCCGCATTCAGGTTGTACCATTGTTTCGGAATCTGCCCTTCGTCTAAAAGGAACTTCGTCTGGGTACCCATCTGAACCAACTCCTTTTTCTCTCTAAGCTTTTCCCGGTCCTCTCCTGAAACAACCGGGGAAAAGCAGCCCGATAAACAAAAAAACGCGCCCATCCCGAAAAGGGACGAGAGCGTTTTGATTCTCCCGCGGTGCCACCCTGCTTAGACTGGAACAAAAAACGCGCCTGTGTAAGCGCGTCGTGAAGCCAGCCTCACTTGATTGGCTCCGGCAAATCTGCCGAAACCTGGCCAGATAACGGTGGCCTGACCGGACTGGGCTACTGCGGTTTCACCCAACCAACTCCTCGACCCATTCACCGCCTGCGCTGCTGTCGATTTTTCAGCGCGAGAATCGACTCTCTAAAACTCGCTCTGACGGCTACTCTTTCGATTCGACATTGTTACAGTATAATATTGCCGGCATCTTAGCACACCCACCGGGGGCTGTCAATAAAGCCCGGTCAGCCGGCCGACTCCGTCCGCGCTGGTTCACGAACGGCCTGCTCCCGGCGGTGCTTCCCTGGGGGTCTTTCTGATTTGCCCCCAGCCAGATCACTCTCTATAATCCGCTTGCTGATGACATAATCTGAGAGGAACCTGGCCGGTTCACTCGGGGGCAAAAGGAATGAGGTTTTGTTGAAAAACCGACGACACACCCGCCTGATATTTCCCGTTCTGGTTCTGATATTTCCGCTGGTTCTCCTGCTGCTGGTATTAACCGGCCCGGGGCTGGCCCGTACCATCTACGCGGCCGGCGGCGAGGCCAATGCCGCCCAGACCACGCCGGTGGTTCAGTTCACCGCCTCTACTTATTTTGTGGATGAAAACGTGAGCGGGGGACTGGCGACGATCAATGTGCAGGTCAGTGCGGTGCCGACCCAGACGGCCAACACGATCACAGTGACCTATACCACGGCCGATGGGACCGCAACAGCCGGCGTCGACTACGGCACGGCAACCGGACAGCTGGTCTTCGCCCCGAATGACAGCGCCGTCAAATCCTTCACGGTGACGATCATCAATGACTCGCTCCCGGAAAGTGATGAGACGATCAATCTGATCCTCCAGGAACCAAAAAATGCCACCCTCGGTGGCCGAAGCGTCGCGCAGCTGGTCATTCGCAATGACGATGCCTCCCCGACGCCGACCGGCGCTGCCGCCACGCCCGTCTTTTCAGATCGCTACGAGGCCAATAACTCGATCTCCACCGCCTACACGCTCGATGTGGGGGATCTGGGTTTCTGCAACCGGGATGACGCCACCCTCTGGCCGGCCGGGGATGTCGATTTCTATCGCTTCTGGGCTCGCGGCGGGGCGGCCTACCAGCTCAAAACAGATAAGGTGGACATCGGCCTCGATACCTACATGGTCCTCTACGGACCTCAGGGACAGCGGTTGGCTGAAAATGACAACTTCCAGTCCGGTTTCACCGCCTCACAGATCATTTTCTCGGCTTCCGCCGACGGCTATCACTATATTGAAATTACCAACCGGGATGCCAGCGATCCGGCCAATAAAACCTACTGCGTCAGCATCACCCAGATACCTGGCACCGCAACGCCAACGCCGCTGCCGACCGGGACCCGGGTTGGCGGCGTCGATGAGTGTGAGAATAATTTTGATCGGAATACCGCCTGCCTGATCGCGCCGAACGAAGAGGTCTTTCTGAATTTTGTGCCAGCTGAAGGCAAGGGTCCAGACAATGACTTTTTCAAGATGTGGATCCGCCAGGGTTGGAATTACGAGTGCGAGACCTTCAATCTCTCCGGATTCAACGACACCAACATGATCCTCTATGATCAGAATGGGAACGGCATCGCCGGCAACAACGACAAAAGCTTCGCTGATTTGGGCAGCCTGGTGCCGTATCGGGCGCCGTATACGGGCTGGCTTTACATCCTCGTCGGCCCCGTCGTTCCGGTCGACTACGCTCAGTCGTTCCGCTATACCTATTCGCTGGCCTGCCGCGCCGATGCCAGTACGCCAACCCCGGCCCCGCCGACACGGGCGCCCAGCACCGGGTCAGGTACCGGCGGCGGCGGCGGCTTTATCCGACCGACCAGCACCCCGACCTTCGATCCCAATGTCACACCCACGCCGGATCTCATCTTGACGATTCAGGCGCTGGAAACCCAGCAGGCCGCCCAGCCCCTGGCCACCCAGCCGGCCCGGGTTGGCATCCAGCCGCTCCCTTCGGCCACGCCGAATATCCGGCCGCCGGTCGTGGCGAATTTCTCGGTTGTGCTGTTCTACGACAGCAACAGCAACAACCTGCCGGAGCTCACCGAAGGCATCCAGGAAACAGCGGTTCTCGTCTACGATGGGGCGACGAACGAGCTGCTCTCCCTGGGATACACCAACCAGGCCGGCGTCATCCGCTTTAACGTTTCGCCAACTACGTCCCTGATCAAATTATCCATTCCCTATTTTGGCATCAACCAGACGATCAATGCCGGGGCCGGAGAGATTCTGATTCGGATCGCTCCGAGCAACCTGCCCGGTCGATCACCCTGACAGACCGCCAGCCGCCGACAACCCAGACCCGAGAAGATCAATGAGCGATCAGGATTTCCCCCCGACACCGCCACCAGACGACTCCCCTCGCGGAGAACGCCAGCTCCGGATTCCGCTCGACCCCCAGATGCTCGTCGTCCTGGCCCTGGCGGCGGCCGGCCTCCTGCTGATGTGCATCTTCGGCGCTCTTCTGCTGGCTCCGGAAGGTGGTTTCTTCAATCGCTCCGGGACGACGTCTGAGGAAGAGGAAACCGGCCTGGATCTCGTGGCAACCCCTTCGGGGGAAAACATTGTCGTCGTCTCCGACGGGGTGAATACCCTCAGCATCGATCTCGATCCGCCGGCTGTTTTGACCGTCGGCGAGACGGAGTTTGCTGTAAAAGCCCAGTTTGTGCCGCAGAACGGCCGCTGGATTCCCTCAGGAGAAGCGGGCATGGCCGATTGGGTCTACGGATCCATTGTTAATTATGTCTTTGGCCTGCAGGACACCGCCGCCAATCGCACCCTGCTCGAGGGTTTGACCCCCGGCGATCGAATCTTATTGACCACTTTGAACGGCACTCAGCGGGAATTTGCCGTCACCGGCCGCGAGCTGAGCGGCGCCTCGAATGCGGATCTTTTTGCCCAGAATCGCCCCCGGATGACCCTCGTCTGGTTGGGCAGCCTTAACGAGGAGCAGCGTCTCGTCGTCTTCGCCGACTTTGTCCTGCCTCAAGAACAGGGCACCGCCGCTTCGGCGCCGGCTGCCGTTGAAATCGGGGAAGTTGCCCAGCTGGCCGATGTTCGAATGACGGTCAGCAGCACGTCGCAGGTGGTCGACAGCCCGGCTGCGCCGCCGGGATTTTCGCTCTTCCTCGTCGATTTTGACGTGGAAAATATCGGCCAGTCCCCGCTTGACACCGGCCTGCTGCGGCTGGCTCTGATTGATGAGCTGAGCAATCAATATTCCCTGAACGCGGCCGCCAGCCAGGAAGGACGCTACCCGATTTTGAGCGGTTTTATCGATCCAGGCACGATTCGCCAGTCGACCGCCGGCTACCAGATTCCGAGCAACCTGACGAGTTCCCGCCTACGCTGGGTCGTCACCCGCGTCGACTCTCCCGGGCAGATCGAGGTCAACCTGCCTTTTTCGGGCATCAGCAATGCCAATCTCGCCGTGAGCCTGCAGCAGGCGGACATCTCCACCGACGGCACCAGCCTGATCGTGACCGGCCAGCTGACCAATCTTGCCAGCCAGCCGGTGATTATCGGCGAAAGCAATGTTCGTCTCGAGAGCAATGGCGCCCTTTACCTGGTCTTTTCGACCAGTCCCGGCTTTCCCTGGGCGGTTAACGCCGGGCAGTCGCTCCCCTTCGCCCTGACTTTCCAGCGGCCGGCGACCAGTACGGCCATCTTCACCATCATGGGGCAGTCTTTCGAGCTGAGCGGCCTCCGTTAGCCTTCTTCTTCCGGACCCGATGGGGTCGCGTCGGAATTCTCCCCTTCGGAGATCAGAAATTCAAGCGCAGAAAAGGGCCTGGAGCCGCGGCTCGTAAAGTAGAGCAGCATCCCCATGGTCACCAGCAGGATCCCCAAGCCGATGCCAATTAATTGAAAGGGGCCGACATACGGCCGCTGAAAATTGGGCTCAATGTGCGTGCCGATGCCGATCAGATCGGAAAGACCGGCGACGTAGGCGAGGACCAGGCCGGTTGCCCCCAGCCGGATGCCGATGTCGGCCTGGAGGGAGCGCGGTGTTTTGGGGTCACGAGTGGCGAAAATTTGCATATATCCGGCCAGGGTGAGAAAAGTCAGCCCGATTAAGAGCTCGATCATCTGAATCAGGCCAAATCCGGGGGTCAGATCGAGACCCAGCAGTTCCGCTCCCAGGGAAAGAACGATGAGGAGGGCGCCGAGGGTCAGGAGGGTCAGGATAAACAGATTGCGGATTCCGCCGGCGGAGGTCGTTCGATTCATGGTCGCTTCCAACGTGGTCATCGGCCGGTGACGGCAGGGGAACCGGCCGGGTCAATAAAAAAAGATGGCCGCAGCTGACAGCCATCTTCTTCTCTGTCGGGGCGGCGGGATTCGAACCCACGACCTCTTCAACCCCATTGAAGCGCGCTACCAAGCTGCGCCACGCCCCGAGCAAGAGGAATTCTAACAGAGCCGCCCCACCCGGGCAAGGAGGGGAGACCGAACCGTTTCCCGAAACAGGGGCAGCCGGGCCGGCGGCTCCTTGACAACCCCGGTCCGCCCCCGCATACTACCCTCATGTCCGATGATTTCCAGACCAGACTCCGCCGTCTGGGGGTGACCCGGGGCGCCCGGCAGCTGAAACCCGCCTCGCCCATCGAGAAGCCGCTTCCTGAACCGGGTCAGGAACCGGGACACAGCGGGGGTCGGCCATACCCGCCCGCGGAGGAGCTGCGGGGAATTGATCAGGTGATGCCGGCCGGCCGGCTTGAAGAAAACGAAGCCGGCGCTTTCTTCGTCGTCGATCGAGTCTACCCCTTGATCCACCGCCATGGCAGCCGCCGTCTGGACGAACTGCTTCGACACGACTCGGGGACAGCGGCCTGGATTGCCGGCGACGATCGGCTGGCGGAAATCGATCCGCGCCGGCTCCTGTTTCTCGATACCGAAACGACCGGTCTGGGTGGAGCCGGCACCCTGGCCTTCATGGTGGGGGCCGCCTATTTTGAGCGGGACGCGCTTGTCGTTCGCCAGTATTTCCTGCGGGATCACGGCGATGAGCCGGCCATGCTGCGGGCGCTGCGCGGCCTGATCGCCGAACGGCCTGGCGTGGTCAGCTTCAACGGCCGGACCTTCGATCTGCCGCTGCTCGACAACCGGCTCTTTTTAAATCGGGTGGAGCTGACCCGGGGGGATCTGCGCGATCATCCCCACCTCGACCTTCTGCCGCCTTCCCGCCGGCTCTGGCGCTGGCAGTGGGGTTCCTGCTCCCTGGGGGCCCTTGAGCAGAATGTTCTCGGGGTGCGGCGAACCCAGGAAGATGTGCCGGGTTCGCTCATTCCCTGGCTGTACATCCAGTATCTTCGCGACGGGGACGCCGAACCGCTGCGGCGGGTCTTCTATCACAACCAGGTCGATATGCTTTCCATGGTGACACTGGCGGCCGAGCTCATGACCCTCGTCCTGCGGCCGGATCGGAGCCTGCGGCCGCTGGAAAGTCTGGGGCTGGCCCGCTGGCACCTCGATCGAAAGGCTCCGGCCGAGGCCGAAGCCCACCTGGCAGCCGGCCTCGCCGCCAGCCACAGCGGCGCCGACCGCAGCCGGCTCCTGGACGAGCTGGCTGCCTTCTTGAAGAAGCAGGATCGCCGGGAGGAAGCGGTCGTCTACTGGGAGGAGCTGGCCCAGGAGTTCGATTCGATTCCCGCACACGTCGAACTGGCGATGGTTTTTGAATGGCACGACTCCGACCTCGCCCAGGCGCAGTTTTGGGCCGAGAAAGCGATCGCCCTGGCGGAAGGGAGCGCTGCGGGCCGCATCCAGCTGCCCCAGCTTCGCCACCGGCTTAATCGGATCCGGCGCAAAAGAGGCCAGATCGACTAGGCTTTTCTTCTCATTTTTGCCGCAAAACGGCCCGCAGCGGTTGAAGTTCCCGCCTTCCTCTGGTTATAATCGCTCCATGGAGATCAATTTTTTTGAAGATCCGGACAGTGCGCCGCGCATGCGGGAAGATGTGCGCATCGAACGGATCCGGCTCGAAGTATCTCCCGAAGGGCGGCGGGTTGCGGTCGACCTGGAAATGACCCCTTTCATCGAACGGCCAACGGTGGAGCTTTACCTGGCCAATGAGCGGGGGGAGAAGGCCGGGCTGCTGACGATCATTGAAACGCTGGACCGAAAGATCAGTGTCGTGATGCACCTGCGCGATCAGGAGCCCACGGAGACGTATACGCTGACGGCCCGGGTCTACTACGCCACGGTGACCGAGCAAATGCAGCGGCAGGTCGTCGATACGCTCGAGCAGAGTTTTAAGGCGGAGTCGGGAAATGTCGTCGAATCGGGGGTGGGGGGATCATAAACGGCATGTGTAGAGCCTTTGCATGGCGCAGATAACGCAAAATTCTCTGATCGGTGCCCACATCGGGAAATACCGCATCGAAGCGCTGCTCGGCCGGGGCGGGATGGCGGAAGTTTACCGCGCCTACCAGGAAAACCTTGATCGCCATGTGGCGATCAAGCTGCTGTACCCCTTTCTCGTCGACGAAGAGAATTTTGTCCAGCGCTTTCAACGGGAAGCGCGGGCGATGGCGGCCATCGATCACCCCCATATCATCGACGTCTACGATTTTGATGTCATCGATCACCGGCCGTTTATCGTCATGCAGTACCTCGCCGGGGGGACGCTGCACGCCCGGCAGCAGCGGGTCTCGTCGCAGGGAAAGCGACTGCCCCTGTCCCTCGCCATCCAGACCATCCTCCAGGTATCCGACGCCCTGGCCCACGCCCACTCCTTCGGCATGATTCACCGGGATATCAAGCCGGGCAACATCATGTTCAGCGAGTGGGACGCGGCCGTGCTGACCGACTTTGGCATCGTGCGCATGCTGCGCGGCACTTCCCACACGACGACCGGCACCCTGGTCGGCACCCCGGCCTATATGGCGCCGGAGCAGGGGCTCGGGGAGCCGGGGGATGAGCGCAGCGACCTGTACGCACTGGGTGTCGTTTTTTACGGGATGGTCACCGGCGTGCTCCCCTTTGACGCCGAGTCGCCGGTCGCCCTCGTCATGAAGCACGTGCGGGAGCCGGTCAATCCGCCGGCACTGCTCAATGGGGAGCTGCCGCGGCCGATCGAAGATGTCATTCTGAAAATGCTGGCCAAAGCTCCGTCTGAACGCTATCAATCGGCCACGGACCTGGCCAGGGGGCTGACCGAAGCGGTGTTCGCCTGCGGGGATGAGCGGCTGCTGGGTGAAATTCCGGCGGCGGTCCTGCGCGAGCGGCACACACCGCCGGCCGGCACGCGGGCCTCGCTGGCGGCGGAAGCAGCCCGATCCACCGCCGATCTGGAGGCCGACCATACCCGGCTGCTTGCGTCAGCCGACCTTGAACCGGCCGCGCCCGACCGGACTGAAATTGATCTGACGATTGACCATGTTGAGGATCTGGCGGGAGCGGCGGCCGTAAAACCGGCGCGGTTTGCCCGCGTGGCCGGCCGCCGGGCGTGGCTGCTGCTCGTCGTGCTGCTGCTCTGCGCCGGCGTGGGTCTGACCTGGCGAGCGGGGCGAAGCGGCACCGGCCGGACTGAGGCGATGGCGGCCGTGAGCGGGCCGGAAGAGCCGGTCCGGGACGCGCCCGGGGCGGCGGCCGTCCTTCCCGTGGCCGCCGCCACCGAAACCGGGAGGCCGCCGGCGACAAAACCAGCCGCCGTGCCCACCCAGGCCGCCACGGCCACATTGCCGGCGCCGACGATGACTGCGACCAGGCGGCCGACGGCGACGATTGAACCGCCCACGCCGACCGTCGATCCGACGGCGGCATTCCTGGCGGACTGCCGGCCGGCCGTTTCCTTCGACAATATATTCACCTACGGCAACCCGGAAACGACCGCCGCCCCGGCAGGGGCCCGGCTGGTTGTCAACTGGGTTCTCAGCCGGCCGACCGAATGCCCCTGGCCGGCCGGCCTGCGGCTGGTCCATCTCGACGGGGAGAATTTTGGACTGGCCGCGGAAATCCAGCTGCCGGCTGTACCCTCGGCTGGCGAAACCCTGACCCTTCGCACGGAAAAGATGCGCGCGCCGGAGCGTCCGGGCCGCTACCCTTCTCGCTGGGGGCTGGTTGACGGTCAGGGAAAGACCTTTGGAGCGCCGGTGGCCTTTGCCATCGAGGTCTACCGGCCAGCCACGCCGACCCCGGCCGCCCTGCCGACGAAGCCGGCACCCACGGCCACGAATTCGGGCGGTGGTGGCGACACATCCGCGCAGCCCCTTGGCTTCAATGTCTTTTTCAGCCGCTGCGAATATCCGGGTGGGGGCAGCGAATACCGCTGCGAGATGCTGATTACCCCGTTTGGCGGCCCCCCCGGCCCGTACACGATCTTCGTCTTTGACCGGGAGCAGCCGGCCCGCTACTTCGGCGGCAACCAGACCCATTTCATCAGCTCCCGCCGCTGCGCGCCCTGGGTCCATGAAATCAAGGTCCAGAGCGAAGCTTCCGGTGAAAGTTTTTCCCGCAACATTTACTTTAATCCGGCGGCCGAACCGCTCTTCTCCGGTGGGACGACCTGCACGGAATCCTGAGCCGGGTTTTGCCGGTCCGGTCGAAATAAAAGCCCTTCACAGTGGAAGGGCTTTTTCTCGCAGATTACTCAGTTAAAGTTTCGTCTTTTCGTATTTTTCCCGCAGCTGATCCAGTTTGTTCCGCGTCTCGCGCCAGGTGACCTTTGAGAGTCCCTGTTTTTCCTGAATGAGGAGTTCATCCATGCCGGCCATCAGGTCCTGGAGGGCCGATACCCAGCGCAGATTTTCAAACGTGAAGGGCTGGGGTTTTTTCTTTTCATACCCGAGCTCGAGGGCGATGTCGCGCAGGATGTATTCGAGATTGCGCGGCGTGCAGGTGAACAGTTCATCCGTCAGGGCGTAATCGTCGATGTAGCGGTCGAGGATGGCCAGGGTTTCCGGATCGATGGCTAGCTTCCGCTCCTTGTACTTCAGCCGCGGATTCAGGTAGCGGATGTGGATCTGGGGATTGAGGGGATCATCCCGCAGGATATGCTCGAGCTGCAGCGCTTTAATCTCGCTCTTTTTGGCCCCGGTGTCGAGCAGGAGGCTGAGGAGAGCCAGCGGCCGGCTGTCCCGGGCCTGGTGTTTGCCGGCGGGGGCTTCCCCCTCGCTCCAGGCTCTGGCGATGGCGCGGGCTTTGGTGATTTCTTCTGCGGTCGGAATGGTCGGCAGCTTGCCTCTAGCGCTGGTTTGCACCACCGGTTCGGCCGGGTTCATGAAGACGGCGTCGGTCTTGCGGAGCCAGCCAAAGAGGACTTTGATTGTGGTAATCCGCCGGGCCATCGATTTCTCCTTGTAGGTGGACCAATTCTCGTCATCGGCTGACTTCTTAAATTTATGTTCCTTCAGCTGATTGACGACCCGGTTCAGATCCTCGGTGCTGATCGCGCCGACGGGGGTGTCTGGCAGGTAGCCGGCGATGAGGCGCACGTCGCTGGCGAAGGCCTTGACGGTGTTGGTGGCGAATCCGTCTTCCCGCATGTGCTGCTCGAAGGCCGGCAGAACTTCTAAGAGGGTCATTTCGGCCAGATTGCCCGCGGTTTTCTGAGCTTCTTCAGCCATGATTTTCTCCCAATGCAAAAATCTCTTCGTATAGCCAATTTTACATAAAATTTTAGAACTGTCAATGGGGGGCTTAATAACTCAGTCGAAGCCAGATTCTGGCTGCCAGCAGAAATCCCACTCGCAGCGGCCGGCGCAGCCAGGCCGGCCGGCTGTCGACCAGCCGCCGCCGGCGCTCGGCCAGGTGCCACAGGGTCCTGGATGCTCGAGCGCCGGGGCCGGCTTGCAGATCGATTGCCGCAGCGCCCCGGCGCCGGGTGCGCACCCGGCCGAGCAGGGTTTCCGCCGGCTGGGGAGCATCCGGCTCGCGGGCCCAGTCTCCGCCGGTGCAGAGATACTCTCCTGAAAAGCCGAGAAAGCGATGGGTGAGCAGGGCTTCCGGCCGGGCCAGGACGACGAGGTCGCCCGGTTTGAGCCGGCCGGGATCAATGGGCTCGATCTCGACGACGTCCCCCGGTTCGAGGAGCGGGCGCATGCTGGCGCTGATCACGGTCAGCGCCGGCGTCTGGCCGGCGGCCAGGGCGTCGCGCAGCAGGGCGGCGACGGCCGCCGCCTCCGGAGTCGAATCAGGGGGCATCGGGCTCGCGGTAGAGTCCGGCGGCGGCGATATACTCAACCACCGGCCGGGGGATCAGGGTGGGCCAGCCGCGGCCGGCCGCCAGCTCACGGCGAAGTTCCGTCGACGAAACGGCGATCGATGGGCCGCGCAGCCGGGTGACCCGCTCGCGGATCCGGGGAAAAACCAGTGCCAGGTCCACCCAATCGATGGCTGCCCCGGGCCGGGGCAGGACAGCCACCCGGCAGCGGTCCAGAACATCAGCCGGCCGGTACCAGGCCGGCAGATCCCGCAGGGAGTCACCGCCGATCAACAGCCAGAGCTCGGCGGTGGGAAATTTCTGCTGGACCATCGGCAGGAGATCAACCGTGTAGTGCGGAGACGGCCGGTCGGTGTCGGTGGTGTCCAGCCGGAAGGCTGGCCGGCCGGTAAGGGCCAGTTCGGTCATCCGAACGCGCTGCGCTGCCGGTGTCTGGCTTTCCTTATGGGTGGGCGCGCCGACCGGGAGAAAGAGGACCTGCTCGAGCTCGAGCCCGGTCAGGGCGGTTTCGGCCAGGAGAAGGTGTCCCAGATGAGGTGGGTCAAATGTGCCACCCAGCATTCCGATTCGTTTCATCGGTCAGCCCGGCGGCCCGGCCCTAAGCCGGGTTTCTGAAAGGCCGCCGACGCCCAGGGGGATTGCCGCCTCAATACTCTCCCCATTCCAGCTCCTCGCTGCCGATGCGTACGGTGTCGCCGGCTGCGATTCCGGCCGTTTCCAGCGCTTCGGTAATCCCCATGCTCTCGAGGATGCGCTGGAAGCGCTGGACGGGCTCGTCAAACTCCCAGTAAGTCATGGCGGCGACCTTTTCGATGCGCGTTCCGCTGACCCGCCAGGCGCCGTCTGGCTCGCGGGAAATATCGAAAAGATTGGGATCGGCGTCCGGCCGGATGACGATGATTTCCTCTACCGGCCACGATTCCTTCTCGGCCGCCTCCTCGACAATCTGGCTGACCCGGGCGAGCAATTCGCGGACCCCCAGGCCGGTGACGGCTGAAATCGACATGAATTCATGCCCCCATTTGGTCATCTCCTCGGCGATCAGCGGTTCCCAGGCGGCGGCGTCGGGCAGGTCGAGCTTGGTGAGGACGACCAGCTGGGGTTTCTGCTCGAGACCGGCACCGTAAAGGGCCAGCTCCTGGTTAATCACCGCAAAATTTTCCAGGGGTTCCTTCGCACTGCCGTCGACGAGGTGGACCAGAACCCGCGTGCGCTCGATGTGGCGCAGGAAATCATGGCCAAGGCCGACGCCGGCCGATGCCCCTTCGATCAGGCCCGGAATGTCGGCAAACACGAGGGAATGATCCTCGTCGATGGCCACAACACCCAGGTTGGGGGTCAGCGTGGTGAATGGATAGCTGGCGATTTTTGGCCTGGCGGCGCTGATGGCTGCCAGCAGGGTCGATTTACCGGCATTTGGCAGGCCGATCAGGCCGACGTCGGCGATCAGCTTGAGCTCCAGGTTCAGCCAGCGCTCGCTGCCCGGTTCGCCCCGTTCGGCCGTGCCCGGCACCTGGTTGGTGCTGCTGGCGAAATGGACATTGCCCCGGCCGCCGCGGCCGCCGGGCAGAAGGGTAAATTCCTCACCTGGTTCGGTCAGATCGGCCAGCAGCTCCTCGGTTTTCGCATCGCGGATGACCGTTCCCGGCGGCACCTCGAGCCTCAAATTGCGGCCGCTGGCGCCTGTTTTCTTCGAACGGCCGCCGTGCCGGCCATTATCCGCTTGATAGTGCACCTGTTTGTGAAAGCGGTTCAGACTGTTCATTTTTGGATTGACGACAAAAATAATCGACCCACCGTGGCCGCCATCTCCGCCGTCTGGACCGCCGCGCGGGACAAATTTTTCTCGGCGAAAGCTGATCATCCCATCGCCGCCATCGCCGCTCTTGACAAATATTCTGGCTTCATCGAAAAACATACCTTGAAGTATAAAGAAAAAACGGACACATTGCACCCGCTTTACCGTGTGCTAAAATGCCTCTCCTTCTCTGGAGGGACCGCCCCAATCTGTAAGAATTAGATGAGGGTTCGGGAATTCCATTTTAATTTTTATTCGAAATGGACAGAATTCAGCCAGTGTCCATGCCCAATGCCGCCATATGTCTGAAAAGCAAAGCAACCTGCTCATCACCGGATTGATCATCCTCCTGCCGATAATCGCCTTCGGAGCGGGCTGGTTAACCAACGAGTACGTGGAAACAATCTGGCCCGATCCGGTGCTGGCTTCGGGTGACGATCCCGGCTTCGACCTCTTCTGGGAGGCCTGGGAGCATGTCGAGGAGGATTTTATCGGGGAGCCTCCGAGCGGTCGCCAGCTCACTTACGGAGTTATTCGGGGAGCGCTCAACCTGCTTAACGACCCATACACCGTTTTTCTGGAGCCGGTTGCCCGCCAGGAAGAACAAATTAATCTGCGGGGAAACTACGGCGGGATCGGGGTTTATTCGAGCCGCAACGACCGGGGAGAAATCGTGCTGACCATCATTCCCGGAAACCCGGCGGCTGAGGCCGGTATCCGGGACGGTGACGTCCTCCTGGCTATTGACGGGGTCGAAATCAGTCTGGACATGTCGATGAACGAGGTCGGCCTGCTCGTCCGCGGTGAAATCGGAACGGATGTGGTCCTGACGGTTCGCCATCAGGGAAGTGACACCCCGGTGGATATCCGGGTGACCCGCGGCGAAATCCTGGTCCCGTCCGTGGTGGCCCGGCTACTCCCGGACGAACCGCGGATCGGCTACGTGCAGCTGACCCGTTTCAGCGGGGAAAGTCCGGGTGAGGTCGAAAAGGCGGTGCAGGGTTTGCTCGACCAGGGTGCCGATCGCCTGATCCTCGATCTGCGCCATAATCCCGGTGGACTGCTCGATGCCGCAGTTGAAATCGCCGACCAGTTTGTGGTGGAAGGAATCCTGCTCATCCAGGAAACCCGCCGGAACGGCGAGCGAGTCATTAAGGCCACCCGGCCGACCCCCTTTTCCAGGGAACCCCTGGTCGTCCTGATCGACGGGGGCACGGCCAGCGCGGCGGAAATCCTGGCCGGCGCCCTGGGTGACCTCGAGCGAGCGACCCTTGTCGGGCAGCGCTCCTTTGGCAAGGGGTCCGTTCAGCTGGTCTACGATCTGAGCGACGGGTCATCCGTTCACGTCACCTCTGCCCGCTGGTACACGCCGAGCCGGCATCAGATCGATCAGCAGGGCCTGACGCCGGAAATCGAGGTGATTCCCAGCGACGATGGGGTGGCGGCCGGCCGGGATGAAGCGCTCGAGCAGGCGATCGAAATATTGACCACTCCCTGAAGCAGATGCGGGTACGGATTATTTAGTCGAAGGGCGTTATAATAGATATTCTTGCCATGATTCGAGGGGGGGTGAACCTGTTTGCAAGAACCAGTCGAGCCTGTTGTCCGGTTTGGTTTTTCGATTG
Organism: Promineifilaceae bacterium (SeqCode); assembly: GCA_041568735.1. Lineage (GTDB taxonomy): Bacteria > Chloroflexota > Anaerolineae > Promineifilales > Promineifilaceae > WTJY01. The sequence goes on along the minus strand of JBFFZG010000004.1, from coordinate 25,436 downwards.
GAAATCGAAACTTTTTTTGGGTTGTTTTACGAGGTAATCAGATGTCTGAGATAAACGAATCGAAAAGCGTCATAAAAACATTGGTGAGCCTGGTTCTGGGATTTTTACTCCTGATCGTGGTGGCATCGGCTTCTTTTTATGCCGGGATAGTTTACGGCCGGGGTGAGGGGTTTCAGGTGATCGAGGTTGAAGTCACCCGGGAAGTCTCGGCCGGGGTTGGCAGCCCAGGATCGAATGCACCACAGGTCGAGCAGCCTGGGTCTGACGGCAGCGACGTGACGATCCAGGTGACTCCGGTTCCGGAAGTCCATTCCTCTGAAGACGGCGTGGTTGAGAGCGCACCGGCCCAGGAAGGACCGCCCGCCGCAGACCTGACGGCCGACGATTTGAGCCTCCTGTTTGAAGTCTGGGAAATTATCGACCGGGATTTTGACGGGGATCTGCCTTCCGTCCAGTCGCTGAACTATGCCCTGATTAACGCCGCCCTGGAATCCCTTGGAGATGATTACACCACCTTTGCCCGCCCGGAGGTAGCCGCCCGTTTCCGCGAAGACATGAATGGGACTTTCGAGGGAATCGGCGCTTTCGTACGAGAAAATGAAGATGGGTTCGTCGAAATTGTCCGGCCGATGGACAACCGGCCGGCCGACCTGGCCGGCATCAAGGCCGGGGACCTGATTATCGAAGTAGACGGCGAGAATATCGTCGGCCAGAGCCTCGACGAAGTCATCAGTAAAGTGCGTGGACCGCGCGACACCCAGGTTACTCTCGGCATTCTGCGAGGAGAAAATCCCGCGCTGCTGCAGATCACGATCACCCGGGCCCGGATCGAAATTCCCACGGTCGAATATCGCATGCTCGAAGATGAAATCGGCTACATTCAGCTGACGAGCTTCAACGCCATCGCCACCGACCGGCTGACGGAGGCGATGGAAGCCCTCATTGACGACGGGGCGACCGGAATCATCCTCGATCTGCGGGATAACCCCGGGGGCTTTCTCGATACGGCCGTCGACATCGCCGATCTCTATCTGCCGGAATCGGTTATCCTTTACGAAAAAAATGCCAGCGGCCTCGATCAAACCTTCCGCGCCCAGGATGGGGAAATTGGCGAGGAGATCCCATTGGTGGTGCTCGTCAACGCCGGCTCGGCCAGCGCGTCTGAGCTGGTGGCCGGCGCTCTGCGGGACAACGGCCGGGCCACACTGGTTGGGGAGAAAACCTTCGGTAAAGGGTCGGTACAGCAGCTGCGCAACCTGAGCGACGGCTCTGAACTGCGGGTGACGATCGCCCGCTGGTTCACGCCCAACAACGTCAATATCAGCAAGGAAGGGATCACCCCGGATATCGAAGTGATCCTCCCCGACGACGTCGATCTCGGCAGCGCCGAAGACCCGCAGCTGCAGCAGGCGATTGACGTGCTGACCGGCGGTCAATAACGGCCCAGGTCTGGCGCCGAACGGGCCCCCGGCCAGGTGAGCGGCCGGCCTTCAGGTCAGCCGCTCCCTTTCTGAACCATCCCATGCGCGAAACAGGCATCAAAATCATCAGCACCAACCGGCGAGCGCGCCACGACTATCATCTCAGCGATGAAATCGAGGCCGGCATGGTGCTGACGGGCACGGAAATCAAATCAATTCGCGGCCACAAGGTGGACTTAAAAAGAGCCTACGCCCGCCTGATCAACGGCGAGCTCTGGCTCATCGACTGCCACATCGCGCCGTACGCACAGGGGAACCGGGAAAACCACGAACCGGAGCGGCCGCGGAAGCTGCTCGTTTCAAAACGAGAACTCGCCCGAATCGAGCGCATTTTGCAGGATAAGGGGGTGACTCTGATTCCGACCCGTCTTTACCTGAAAAACGGCTGGGCCAAGGTCGAAATCGCCGTGGCCAGGGGGAAGAAGACCTACGATAAGCGGGCTGATATTGCCAAACGGGATGCCGACCGGCAGATCGACCGGGCGTTGAAACGCAAATACGGCTGATCTGTGGACAGCATGCGTCCAGAAAAGATAGGCCAGAAAATCTAGATTAAATTGAGAGGGATGCTCTCGACCGCCGGGGTGGCCTCTGCCGCGGGCCGGTCGACCGCCTCGCCGGACATGCTCCAGGGCCCGGTGTGGCGAATGCAGACGTCGACCAGCTGTCCTTTGAGGTCTCTCGGGTCGTCAAAAAAGACCAGGCGACTCTGGGGATTCCGGCCGCGCCAGCGGCCTTTGTGCAAATCTTCGACGAGTACCTGCTGCACGGTTCCCCGGTAGGCTGCCATTTTTTCCGTCGAGATGCGCTTCTGGAGCGCTTCAATCACCTGGTAGCGGCGGCGCTTTTCTTCTTCGGGAACATCGTCATCCATGCGCCGGGCGCTGACGGTGCCCGGTCGGGGGCTGTAGCGCGCCAGGTGAATCTTGTCGAGGGCCAGTTCTTCGAGAATGTCGACGGTTTCCTGGAACTGATCCCCGGTCTCCCTGGGAAAGCCGACGATGATATCGCAGTGAATGGCGGCCTCGGGGATCAATTCGCGGACGCGGTGAATCAGCGCCCGATAAGCCTCTCGAGTGTAGCCCCGCTTCATGTTTTCCAGCACGACATTGCTGCCCGCCTGAATTGGAACTTCAATCTGGGGCATCACTTTCGGCAGGGTGGCCACCGCTTCCAGAATCCGATCCGTCATGTAGCTTGGATGGCTGGTCAGGAAGCGGATGCGCTCCAGGCCGTCGATTCCGTTGACGACGCGGAGCAGGTCGGCCAGGTCCGGTCCGTCCGGCACATCGTACCCGTAGCGGTCGACGATCTGGCCGAGCAGCATGACCTCTTTGACCCCCTGTTTGACCAGGGATCGCACTTCCGCCGCGATTTCGCCAACCGGCCGGCTCCGTTCGATGCCCCGCTTCTGGGGAATAATGCAAAAGGTGCAGGCGTGGGAGCAGCCGTAGACGATCGATACGGGGGCGGCCACGAGCTGTCCGCGCTGGTCCTCTGGCAGAATGACTTTTTCATCCTGGAGGGCGTGAATCTGGCCGGCCATCTCCAGCTCGTAAGCGGCCACTTCATCCTGGGTCAGGTGGGCGACGAGCGGCTGGCCGTCCGTCGACGGCTCCATGAAGACGTCGACATAGGGGAAAGTCTCTTCAAGCTTTTCATTTCCCCGAACCCCGACGACGCAGCCCATGACGGCGATGGTCTTCTCGGGAAATTTCTCCTTGAGCGGCTTCAAGGAGTGCAGCTTGCCATAGGCTTTGTCCTCTGACTGCTGGCGCACCGTGCAGGTCTGCAGCACGATCACATCGGCGTCGTCGATCGATGGGTTCGATCGATAGCCGAGTTTCTCCAGTTCGGTCGCCACTCGCCGGGCATCGGCGTAGTTCATCTGGCAGCCGGTAATCCAAAAGTGGTAGCTCTTGCTCATGCGCGTTCCTGGGGCGGCGAAACCGGCCGTGCCGGGTGCTCGTTCAGGCCGATTTTTCCCCGATGATGATTCCTTCCGTTAAATGAAATGTTATTCTATCGCCGGCTAAAAGGGGGGTCAAAAAATCTTGTACAATTTTAGGCGGCCGGAGCAGCATCACGCGGAGGCGGACCCGGTCTTCAGCAGACACCTGCATACGGCCGGCCCAGCTGTCGAAGTCGATCTTCTTGCGCAGCGTTTCCACCTCCGCGATTTGAAGCCCGGCGTCCGTGAAGAAGGAGGTCCACTCGACCAGGGTAAGCAGGCGGTTGTGACTCGGATCCCGCAGCCGTTCAAAGGCGTTGAGAAAGGTTGCGGCCGCTGCCAGGGCCGCCTGCTCCCGCTTTTTGTGCGAGCGGGTCGACGGCACGATGTTGTCCACGACGGCCAGCTTTCCCCCTGGCCTGAGAACCCGGGCCGCTTCCCGCACAAAGGCGGCCACGTCGTCAAAATGATGGGGCGCGATGCGGCAGGTCACGAGGTGAAACGTGCCATTCGGGAACGGCATGGTTTCGGCGGCGGCCGTTTCTGTCCGGATGTTGTCGAGCCCTCGATCCCGGGCCTGCTCGGCCGTTTTGGCCAGCATCGACGGGGTGATATCTGCGGCAACGACCTGCCGGACATGGGGGGCAAACGTGAGAGCGGTATGACCGGCGCCGGTCGCCACGTCCAGTACATCCCAGTCGGACGCGGGGTGAACCAGGGCCAGCAGTCGGGCCAGGCTCTCCCCGGCCGCGTGGACCTGGCTGGCAGCGTAGGCGTCGGCTTTGTCGCCAAACTGGCGTCGGACAGTTTCTTTCGGCATTCACAGATTCTCCAGCTCGCGGTCGGTTCGGAAAATCGCGCCGACCTATCCTTAGAAGGATATCAATTGCGGGGAGTTGACTCAAGATTAATCAGGTTGGGTGATATAATTCTTTCCGTTTGTGCCGGGGTGGCCGCAGATACCGACTGGATCATTGATTCCCTTTCAGGTGAGGCATGCGTCTTATTTTACTTTCGCTCGCTTTAATTTCCCTCTTGATCCTGGCAGCCTGTCAGGGGACGCCCACGGCCCGGCCGGAACTCCAGCCGACGGCGACGACGGTTCCGGTCGCCCCGACCCCGACCAGCCCGCCGCTGGTCACAGCGCCGGCCGAACCATCGCCGACCGCGCTGCCGGTTGCCAGCCAGACACCTGCGCCCATTGAAACGCCGACCCCTTTGCCGCCCCAGGTCATTCTTCCCCTGGGGGATGGCCGAATCGAATATCGGTATCCGCAGGAGGGCTTCACTCTGGTCCTGGGGGAAGCCTGGCAGGTGGCCGATCTGGTCGGATTCCGGGCGGGAGAGCCGGCCCTGGAGGCCGCCCGTGATCGCCGGCTCGACGATCTGTTTACCAGTGAACTCTTCCGCCAGCTCATTGCCGGTGGGGTTCGTTTCTACGCCGTCCATATGGTCGATCTCCAGGAGGAAGCGAAAAACCCGGCCAGCCTGAATATCGTGACGTCCCGGCTGAAAGCCGGGGAAAGCTTCGATGATCACGTCGCTTCTCTGCTGCGGCAGATTCGCTCGAATTTCCCCCTGGTCGAGGAGCTCGATCCCGATTCTATAGAAATCGATGGACATACGGCTGTGCGCCTGCACTACACTGCTGAGATCACCAATCCCCTTGGCGAGACGTTTGGCATGACGGTCTGGCAGTTTCTCATTCCCGATACCGAACGAACGATCATTTTGACGGCCAATGTCCCTGCCGAAGACGAGCCGGCGATCGGCGGAGAACTCGAGGCAATTGTGGCCAGCTTCCGGCTGATCAACCCCTGACCGGCCGGCTCAATTCGGGGTGGCCATTTCGAGAACCTGCAGCCGGTAGCTGCCGGGTGAAAACTCAAACCCAAACACGGTCAGAGCATAACGCCCCGACGCCTCTGGCACCCAGAAATATTCTTCCCCTTCGGCAGTCGATCCCTGGTCCCGATTGAAAAGAAAGCCGGCCGGCCCGTAGAGTTCGAACACGGGGTCGAATTCTTCGACCGGTTCAACCTGGAACAGGACCGCCCGCCCGGCTGTCAGCGACAGGTCGTACCGGTTATATTCATCTTCGGCTACCGCTTCCTCGACCTCGACCAGGGACTGGATGAAGGGTCCCCCTTCTCGCGCCACGGCAATTTTTGCCTGGCCGCGGCTCCCTTCGAATCCGGCCACGGCAAAGACGCGGCGGCGGTCATCTTCGGCGGTGAACCGGATCAGCTCAGCCTCTCCGGTTGTGCGCTTATCAATCCGGTCCAATTCGCTTCCCCGTTCGTCGCGGATGATTAGGAGCGGATCGAGGGTGGGCTCCGGCAGGAGGAGAATCAGATAAGAAGCCCCGGGAAGGGGGTCGAATAAGAAGAGGACCTCCTGCGGGCCGATTTCGGTCGCATAAGCCACCCCATCGCCAAGGAAAGGCGGGCTGGCATCCGGTGTCAGGGCGCCCTCCGGCCGGCCGGCGGCGGCCGCCGCCGGAAGCGGCGGCCAGGTGAAGGCAACGGGAGGCGCGGCCGATCCCGTTGGGGACGCGGAGGGCCCGGCCGTCTCTGTCGCCGGGGCAGCCAGGTCGACGTCCGGCGGTGTCAGCAGCGTGCAGGCCAGCAGTCCCGATAAGAGCAGAGCCAGCGGGATTATAAAAGCCCGATGCAGGGGATGGTTCGCGGGTAAATTTCCCATCATTTCCCCGATTTTACCCTGTTTGGCAGGAAGAAGACTTTCGGCTACCATCATTCCCACCAAACAGTGAACAGGGGAACGTATGACAAAGCGATTTGTGCTGGTTGCCGGAAATATTGGCGCGGGAAAAACTTCCCTGACCAGACAGCTAGGCCAGCGGCTGGGCTGGATAACGGGGTTTGAATCGGTCCAGGACAATCCTTACCTGGCTGATTTTTACCAGGACATGCGCCAGTGGTCATTCCATCTGCAGATATTTTTCCTCGGTCACCGGGCCCAGCAGCACCAGCTGCTGGCGGCCCGTTTGGAATCGGCCATCGCCGATCGCAGCATCTATGAAGATGCCTATATCTTCGCCCGCGCCCTACACCATCTCGGCAACCTGACCGATCGGGATTACGCGGCCTATCGGGCGGTTTACGATCGCATCGAGACCGGCCTTCCACGGCCGGATCTCCTCCTGTACTTGAAGGCGCCGGTAAAGATTCTCCACGACCGAATCCACGCGCGGGGACGGGAAATAGAAGCCGGTATTTCGGCCGATTACCTCGCCCTTCTCGATTCCTTTTACGATGAATGGTTGGAAGGATTCGACCTGTGCCCGGTGCTGACGATTCCTTCCGACGACCTCAATTTTGTCAGGCGGCCGGAACATCTTGAAATTGTCGTCGATCGGATCGCCGAAAAATTAGCCGGGCGCGAGCAGGTCGTCTTCCCCCAGAATGGTTGAGCAAGGTCTGAAATGCGGCTGATTGATCGACGGCAGCGCAAACCCTCCCCCGATTTTCTTGAGGGGCGCTTTGCTACGCTGGCATTCATCGTCGTGGTGGCGGCTGCCTACCTGACCATGTTTATCGCCGCCTCAAATCGGGAAGGGGTCCCCTTTTTCCCCTGGTGGGAGATCACGCTCCTGATCCTGCTCGGTGTCGTCTATTGTTTCCTCAATCTTCGTCCGGAATTCCTGATCGATGCCGCACCCGGCCTGGCCGGACAGCTGCTCTACTTTGGCACCGTCTACGGCCTCGCCTTCTGGATCGGGATCCTCGGCGATGCACAGGGGCAAATCTGGCTGCTCTTTTTACCGGCCATCGGCCAGGCCGCCGAACATTCTATCGGCATGCTGGTCGTGATTTCGATCGTCTGCCTGGCGGCAGCCACTGCGATTTTCTATGTCGCCTATGACGAGCTCAATTATCAGATCCCGCTGTTCGTTTCCCCGGCCGTTATTTTCGTGGCCGCCTTTTCCCAGATCGCCGTGCGCGAGAGAAACAGCCGTATGCAGATCGAAGTCCTGGCCGCCAAGCTGCGCGAAGCCAATCACAAGTTGAGCCTCTACGCGGAAAAAATCGAGGAGCTGGCGGTCATCCGCGAGCGAAACCGGATGGCTCGCGAAATTCACGACAGCCTGGGCCACTACCTGACTGTCGTCAACGTGCAGATTGGGGCTGCCCGCGCAATTTTGTCTCAGAACCAGGAGCGGGCGGTCGATGCCCTCGACAAGGCACAGCGGCTGACCCAGGAAGGGCTGCAGGAGGTTCGCCAGTCGGTTTCGATGCTGCGAGAGAGCCGCGACCTGCGGCCGCTGGCCGAATCACTGCCGGAGCTGATCGAGCTGACGAGAGCGGCCGGAATTGAAACGACGCTGTCTATCGAGGGGGACGCACGACCCCTGCCGCCGCGGCTGGCGCAGGGGATCTACCGGACAGTCCAGGAAGCGCTGACCAATATCCGCAAACATGCGGAGGCCGGCCGGGCCTGGGTGGCCCTCGATTGGTCCCAACCGGAGCAGATCACTCTTGAAGTGCGGGATGACGGCCGCGGGGCGGACAATCTGGAAGGGGGTTTTGGACTCCTCGGCATCCAGGAGCGAATTTCGCTGCTCGGAGGAAAGCTCGCAATCGAGACGGCGCCGGGAGCCGGTTTCTCCCTCATGGCTACACTCCCCTCTGGCGAGGAAGTACTCGACGATGAGCCATAAAATTCGCGTTCTGCTGGTGGATGACCAGCCGCTTTTCCGCGAGGGGCTCGGAACTCTCCTTTCCATCTGGGAAGACATCGAGATCGCGGGGGAAGCCGGCGATGGAGAAGAGGCCCTGGCCGAAACCGCTGCCGCCAGTCCGGATGTCGTTTTGATGGACCTGCGCATGCCGGTCCTCGACGGCGTGGCGGCCACCCGGCGGCTGCAGCAATCATTTCCCGACGTCAAAGTCATCATCCTGACCACTTTTGACGACGACGAGCACGTTATCGAAGGCCTTCGGGCGGGGGCCGTTGGCTATCTGCTCAAAGATGTCTCATCGGAAAAACTCGTCGAAGCCATCCGGGCGGCTTATCGGGGGGATTCATTCCTGCAGCCGTCCATCGCCGCGAAGGTCATCGCCGAATTGACGCGGAGCGGCGGACCGCGGCCGCGGCGGAATCCGAACCAGGATCTCGTCGAACCGCTTTCGGAGCGGGAGCTGGAAATTCTGGCGATATTGGCCACCGGCGCCAGCAATCGGGAGATCGCGGCCAAACTCTACATCACCGAGGGGACGGTCAAAAATCATGTGACCAATATTCTGGGAAAGCTGGGGGTGCGAGATCGAACCGCGGCTGCCTTAAAGGCCCGGGAGCTGGGGCTGGTCTAATGGGGAGTGCGACCGTCAGTTGAGAGAAAAGGGACCATCGTTGTCCGGCATCTGCTCGCTGGACAGCATGGCGCGCAGGATGGATATTTCCCGCCGGCAGGTGTCGTAAACTTCGCGAATGAGCTGGTCCGCGCCATTAATTTCCAGCAGCTCCTGCTTGCGCTCGTTGGGAGCCTGCAGAAGGGTGGCGCTCAAGTAAGCCAGTTCGAGTGGGGAATCCGGCAGCTTGTCGACTTTGAATTCGACGTCGCCAACGCTGGATAGCACTGTTAAATATTCGGTGATGGCGGCCCGCAGCAGATCGGTAATCCGGCCGATGTCTCCTTTCAAGGTCGTATCCAGTTCAATCTCGACAATTTCCCCGCGCAAATATGGCAGGTCGTGGTGGAGCGACTCGATGCGAAATCGCTCTTTGCCGAGGGCGACCATGTTCATTCGGCCATCTTCCAGCGGCTGGACCTGGGCGATATGGGCCGCACAGCCAAATTGATAGGTTTCGGCCGTCCGGCCGACTTCGCTTCCCTGGCGAATCAGAACCACCCCGAACGGTATGCTGTCGGCAATACACTGGTTCATCATCTGCTTGTACCGCTCTTCAAAAATATGCAGGGTGATCGGCATATTGGGAAAAAGCACTGTATTCAGCGGGAACAGGGGGATTTCTTTCATGCTGGCCTGGCCGATGTTCGCTGGGGACAGAAGCCGCCGGACGTCGATTCTTTTTACCATTATGCGGCAAATACCGCCAGGTGTCGATAGGGATGATCCGGCCGGGGCGGCAGGATGACCGAAATATGACCTGAATGTGACTTTCGATAGATCCGGAGCAGGGAGCAATTGAGTAGACTGTAATTAAATGTTTGGCGCGAACCCGGCTCAACCGGGCGCGCTTCAGGAAAATGAAACTGGACCCACAGTTTACCAGGACGGCGCAGCAAACGAGCCTTTATCAACCTCTCGAACTGGTGATTGGGTGGATCCCTGGAGGCAAAAATGGAAGGAAAAATTGAAAACAAGAAGCATGAATCTCGCTCGAAAGTGGTGTCTGGCCTGGGGCTGGTCGCCCTTGGGATTCTGTTTTTGATCGGTCAACTGACGACCTGGGAATGGATTGGCTTTCTCATTTTGCCGGCCATGGCCCTGATCTTCATTGTCTGGGGAGGCCTCACGAGGACGGCCGGCCTCATGATCCCCGGAGGCATCTTTGCCGGTATCAGCCTGGGAATCTTGCTGATGGATCTCCCACTGGCCAGCCAGGTGGAAGACGGCGAAGGCGGCCTGTTTATGCTTGGATTTGCCGGTGGTTGGGTTCTGATCACCCTCCTGACGGCTGTGCTCACCGATGAAACCCACTGGTGGGCGCTGATTCCGGCCGCCATTATGGGCGTCATCGGCGTGGCCATCCTGACCGGCGGTGTTTTCCTGGAGATGCTGGCCTACATGAACTATCTCTGGCCGGTTATCCTCATTTTCATCGGACTCTTCCTGCTGTTCCGGCGGGAGCGGTTCGCCCCCTAAAGCCCCTGCCCGGCGACAGGAGAAATAGACGATCGGTGCCCCGAAACCATCCGGTTTCGGGGCTTTTTCGTCTAATCTTCCAAACGGAGGAGCGGCCGTGTCAGGCAGGTCGCGCCGCCCTCAGCCTTGAGGGATATCTCCCAGCCGCGGTAGGTCGCGACCTCGCAGCCGGCCGCTTCCAGCCGCCGCCGGGTAATCGGATTTCCTTCCAGCATCAGGCAGTGCCCGGGAGCGGTGGCCAGGACATTCGGCCCCATCGTGGCAAATTCAGCTTCCGGTACTTCGACAAAGCGAAAACCGCGCTGCTCGAGGAGCTGCCAGAATGGAACCGGCATCAACGGGGGAAAGACGACGGCCAGGTCGTGGTCGACGATGCTGATGAAGGACATCAAGTGAAGACAGGCCTCCGGTCCGGCAAAGTAGGGCAGGTGAACCGGAATCACCTCGACGCCGGCCGGAACCGCGTCCCGCAGCTGGTTCAGCCCGGCTTCATTGGTGCGAAAACCCTGTCCGGCGGCCAGGGTGCGCTCGTCGATCCAGAGCAGATCCCCCCCCTCAGCCATCGCATCCCCGTGTAGCCGGGAGGTGATCGGAATGCCGGCTGCTTCGAGGGTTCGGCCGATGGCCGCCTCTTCCCCCCGCCGCAGCGGTTTGCCCATCCGCAGCAGGATCGCCCCGTCACGGGTCACAAGCACGGGATCGTGCACAAAAATCGCATCGGCGTGCCGGGGGAGCGGCTCTTCGTGAAAAATAACCTCCGCTCCGGTCTGCCGCAGGAGGTCCACGAAGCTGTCATGCTCTGCCAGGGCCGCCGCCAGATCCGGCTGAGCGGTGTAATGCCAGGTCGCCGGGTCGGCCTCCCCAAAAGCGCTGTCCGGACGCCGGACGAGGACCTTTTTTAGAGGGGCTACCATGCTCTGACTGCCATACGTTTGATTCATGGTTGGCTATCTCACCAGTTTGATTTATCATTAGGCGCCTGACAGCGGCCGGCATTCCTGGCCGATTTTTGTTTTAAAACCCGAATGTGGCCCGTGCGGCGATTGTAATTCCTGGGGACCGAATTATGGCACAGGAAACAGAGAAAGCGAAATGACTGATCAAGAAAAAACAATCCCCGGATTTCGGCAGGTGCCCCGGACAGGCGTCATCTACGTCATGCACCGGGCCTCCGAAAAGGGGTTTACCTACGAAAGTGACGAATGGGCGAATCTCGGGCAGGGCTCTCCCGAAGTGGGCTTCCTGGAAGGTGCTCCGACCCGGGTCGAAAGCCTGACGATTGACCTGACCCGGCACGAATACAGCCCGGTGACCGGGCAGATCGAGCTGCGACAGAAAGTAGCTGATCTCTACAATGCCCTGTACCGGCGGGACAGGGCCTCTCAATATACCTATGAAAATGTAAGCATCGCCGGCGGCGGGCGCGTGGCCTTAACCCGGCTCGCGGCGGCCCTCGGCAACATCAACATGGGCCATTTCCTGCCGGATTACACCGCCTACGAAGAGCTTCTCAGCGTCTTTAAGGCTTTCATCCCGATTCCCATTCTGCTCGATCCTGAGCTTCGCTACCAGGCGCCTCTGAGCCATCTCAAGCGAGAAATTCAGGGGCGAGGCCTGAAAGCCCTCCTGGTCAGCAATCCCTGCAATCCGACCGGTCAGGTGGTCGAGGGAGCCCAGCTGCGCCGCTGGGTGGAGATGGGGCGGGAATATCGCTGTGCCCTCATTTTCGATGAGTTCTATTCCCATTACATCTACAATGGACCGACCCACGGCGATCCAAAGATGGTTTCCGCGGCCGAATTCATCGATGACGTCGATGAAGATCCGGTCATCGTCGTGGATGGGCTGACCAAAAACTGGCGGTATCCGGGCTGGCGGCTTTCCTGGACGCTTGGTCCCCGGCAGGTGATCAATACGATCGCCAGCGCGGGATCCTTTTTGGATGGGGGACCCAACAATCCATTTCAGCGGCAGGCGCTCGACCTGCTCGAGCCGGATTACGTCCTGGCCGAAACAATCGCCACCCAGCGCCGTTTCCGGGAAAAGCGGGATTACACGCTGCGGCGGCTGCACCAGATGGGGATTCTCGTCGAGGCAGAGCCGGTAGGCACCTTTTATGTGTGGGCTAATCTCGAGCGGCTGCCCGAACCGCTGAACGACGGCATGGCTTTCTTTGAAGCCGGGTTGGAAGAAAAAGTGATTACGGTGCCGGGTCCCTTTTTCGACGTCAATCCGGACCGCCGCCGGACCTACGGCCGCTACCGCTCCTATGCCCGTATCAGCTTCGGCCCTCCGATGGATGCGCTGGTCCGCGGTCTGGACGCCCTGGAGCGGGTTCTGGCCCGGCATCAGGTGCGAGCCAACGGCCACCGTTAATCCGGAGCGTTTTCGCCGGCGGCTAAACCGGCCGTTTTTGCCGCCAGCAGGAGAAGCTGCCCCATGCCCCGGCTCAGATGGGCGAAGTCGAGATATTCGTTCAGTCGATGCACGTTGCCGGACTCGGCCAGGCCGATGCAGACGGCCGCCGCCCCGCGGCTCAGCGGAATATTGGCGTCCGTGCTGCTGGCCCCAAATTCAATTTTCCGCCGGCCGACGGCATGGAGCGCTTCCCTGGCGTCCATGACCAGCGGGTGATCGGCCGGAATTCCACCGGCCGGCCTGTCGCCGATTTTCTCGAGCGTAATTTTTACCTGCCGTTTCTGTGAGAACCGCTGCAGAATTTCCTTCACCTGCTCCATCTGGGTCTGCAGCGCCTCCTCTTTTTCCGAGCGCAGGTCGAGCAGGCAGGAAGCCGATTCGGCGATCGAATTGATGGAGGTTCCCCCTTCGACCACCCCAACATTGTAGGTGGTTTTTGGCTGGATGGGTACGGCGATTTGATCGATGGCCGCAATAACGTGGCCCAGCGTGTGAATGGCGCTGGCGTGGCCGAAATCCGCCCAGGAATGGCCGCCGCTCGCTTTGATCGTGACGCGGAAGCGTCGCACCCCGATTCCCCGGTGGATCACGTGGCCGAACGACCCCCCTTCGAGGATGATGTAGGTGGCCTCAGTCTGGAAGCGATCGACGACGGCCCGCATGCCGTTGAGATCTCCGAGCCCCTCCTCCCCGACATTGGCCACAAACCAGATATCTCGGGCGGGGCGCAAGCCGTGGCGGACGAGCACCTCGAGCAGCCAGATAACCCCGGCTACCCCCATGCTGTTGTCGGCCATGCCCGGTCCGGCCAGCCGGGTGCCGCTGCGGCGGGTCGACAGATCGGTCTCCATGGGGAAAACCGTGTCGAGGTGGGCGGAGAGAACCAGGGGGGGCCGGCTGCGGTGAGATCCGATCATCCGGCCGTAGACATTGCCCAGGTCATCGAGTTCGACATCCCGTAAATCCAGCCGGTCAAAATACTCTCGTACGCGCCGTGCTCGCTCGATTTCGCAGAAGGTTGGTGCCGGGATTTGTTGAATTTCCCTTGCCAGGGCCAGTCCGTCTTCCAGCCGCTCGTGGAATTCGTTCATGGCCCGGTCAATGGCTGGTTGAAGAGCCAGGTTGCGAATGGATGAGGCTGGATTCACTGCAGCGGTTTGATAAGCAGGAGGCCGAGCAGGCCGACGATCAGACCCAGGTGGAGGAGCAGATCGGTCCGCACCAGCCAGCTGGTGTCGGCCGCGAGGAACCGCAGCCCGAAATTGATCAGGACGAGCAGGATCCCGACCAGGGGGAGCAAGCCCGGCCGTTTGGCGAGAAAAGCGCTCGTTCGGTCAAACAGTTCATTCATCGGCCGATTTTCCTCTGGGATGGTCAGTTGTTTGCTGCCGGCCGCGCCGGGGCATGCCGGCGGCCGGGATCACTTAGTCAGGAATTATACCGGGCTGGACCCAGATCGACAGGGGCGGTGATCCAAGCCGGTCCCGCCCTGTTTTCGTCCAGCGGCCGGGGAGACGATCAGACCGGCCGGTCGAGGACCAGAAAGTCTGAAAAGTAGGAGATGAGGCGGGCCGGCACCCGGCCGCTCATGCGAATCCCGTCGCCGCCGTGGACCTCGCTGTCGACCAGCCCGCGCTCGTGGAAAAGCGAGACCAGGTCGCCGCGGGTGTAGGGCAGTTCGATGCAAAGCGCCTGGTAGGCCGATTGGACCGCCCGTTCCACCGCCGGGAGCAGGTCGTCGATTCCCTGGCCGGTTGCGGCGGAAATGAGGACCGCTTCCCCGGGAGTCTCCGGCATAGCCTCCAGACGTACATCAGGCGGCAGCTGGTCCAGCTTATTGAAGGCACAGACCATGGGCAGGTGTTCGACCTCGAGATCGGTCAGGGTGTCCAGCACCGCCTCAATCTGGGCTTCGACCTGGGGATGGGTGGCGTCGATGACGTGCAGCAGGACGTCGGCCTCGGTGACCTCTTCCAGGGTGGCCCGGAAAGCTGCGATGATGTGGGTGGGCAGCTTCTGGATAAAGCCGACCGTATCGGTAAAGAGAACATCCCGCCCACCGGGCATCCGCACGCGGCGGGTGGTCGGATCGAGAGTGGCGAAGAGCATGTCGGCCGACAGAACATCGGCGCCGCTGAGCCGGTTGAGCAGAGTCGACTTGCCTGAATTCGTGTAGCCAACGATGGCCACCGTCTGCAGCTCCGTCTGCTGCCGTTTGAAGCGGTGGCGCGCCCGGTGGGCCCGGACCCCTTCGAGCTGATCTTTCAGAAAGGCGATGCGCCGGTTGATTTCCCGCCGGTCCAGCTCCAGCTGGGTTTCACCGGGACCGCGCAGACCGACGCTGCCGCCGCCGGTGCCGGCCTGCCGGGCCAGATGAGTCCACATGCGGGTCAGGCGGGGGAGACGATACTCGAGCTGCGCCAGCTCGACCTGCAGCTTACCCTCTTTGGTCTGGGCGTGCTGGGCGAATATATCCAGGATGAGCGCCGTGCGATCGAGCACCTTGACCTTTTCCTGAAAGATTTTTTCCAGCTCACGCTGATGGCGAGGCAACAGTTCATCGTCGAAAATCAGCACCCCGGCGACCATCTCTTCCATGAGAAGTTTTACCTCGTCGATCTTGCCCGAACCGACGTAGGTTGCGCTGTTTGGCTTGTTCAGCCGTTGAATAGTGGCCCCGGCGATATCCAGCCCGGCCGTTTCGGCCAGGCGTGCCAGTTCCTCCAGGCTTTCCTCTGGTGGCAGGAGCGCATCCTGATCACGAAATTCGGTGCCGATCAGGAAAGCGCGTTCGCGCTGGGGGCGGGTGGGAACTGTTTTGTTGGTCATGCGTTGGGTGAACAGGATACGGGCAGTGGTGCGCACCACCTAATCCTCTTCGTCCTCCTCCGGCAAAGTATCGGGGTAAAAGCGGCTGTTTACCAGGTCGACCAGCGCTCCGGCTTCGGGGGGTGTCAGAGTGGAGCCGACCGGAATGCGGTAAGACCCGTAATCGAAGACAGCCGCCTGGATCCGGTCGTCGAAATGGAGCGGAGAAACATACAGGCGATCATAGGCGTCTGTCACCCCCATCAGGGAAAGGGGCCGCCGCACAATCAGCTTGTCCGGGTAAAAAAAGAGAATTTCCCGGCCGGCAGTGTAATACTGCCACCGCTTCCAGACCATGCTGCCGAGCCAGAACCAGAGGGCGGCGATAAGGATCAAAATGATGATCCAGGCCAGCAAAAAAAGCCCGGTAAAACCGTAGTCGCCGCCGATCGCATACCCGATCAGTGTCGAAACTCCCCAGATTGTACTGCCGATCCAGACCAGCAGCAGGAGGGAGTAGGTCCACCAGAAAGGCCAGATTCGCTTCAAGGGGATGACGATTTTGACTCGCTCGGCGTTTTCTTCAATCGAGATGCGGTCGGTCATCGCAGCTCAGGCGGGAGATAGGGGCAGCGGCCGGATCTGGTTTGCCCGGATCCGGCCGCGAGAAGATGGGGTTAATCGATCAGGTGGACTTCAGCCTGGGCCCCTTCCCCCTGGACGTTGACCACGCCGGCTACCTGGGCCGCGCGCACAAAGTCACTGAAGCGCTTGAAGGTCTTGCCGCTCGAGGCCAGGCTGGATTCGTCGAATTCCGGGTTCAGCTGTTTCATCTGCTTCTTGATTGCAGACAGCTTCAGCGACCGGCCGGCTTCCGCCGATTTCGTGATCGCGGTCGAGAGCAGATCGAAGGCTTCGACAAGCGGCTGGCTGTAGTTGCCGCGCCCCTGCCCGTCGGCCGCGTTTTCCGGCGCGGCTTTCTGACTTTTATCTGCCTTGCTCCGGGCCTCGCCTTTCGCCTTGCCTTTTTCGGGCTTCTTGCCTTTGCGGCTGCCTTTCCCCTTCGTCTCTTCTGCTTTTTCCACCTTTTTGGCGGCCGGTGCCGGCGCAGCATCCGCCGGTTCGCTGCCGAGGAAGCGGGCAACCAGTTCGGGGGTGGCATTCAGCTCGTACTGGGCGGGGGATACCCCGGGCGGAGAAATCCGCTTGAGAATGCCGAGCTCGCGGGTTGCTTCCGTGAGCAGCTCACGCACCTTGGGCGAAGGCAGGTACATCGACCGGTCATTCCGCACCTGCCGGCAGTGGGCTTCGATCTGGAGGAAGGAAGCGGGATAATTTTGGAAGGAATGGAGGCCGTCGACGATCAGCTGCCGCCCTTCGAGTTCTTCCCCCGAAAAGGTGCTGCTGGCGGCCGACGCTGCTTCGACCGGCGCGGCCTCATCCTCGTCCGCACGCTCTTCCAGCGGCGCTTCAACCTCAGATTTTTTCGCCGAGGCTTTGCTCCGCCGGCCGCGCCCTTTCTTTTCTTCTTTCGGGGTACCGTCCTGGTCTTTTTCAGTCGGAGCCCCTTCTTTTTCGGCGGCCGCCGCTTCCTCGACCGGGTGAATTTCCAGTTTGGTGCTTTCGCCGACCAGGCTGACAAGCCCTTTCTTCTCGGCCGCCTGCACGAAATCGCTGAACCGGCTGAACCCCTCTTCCTCTTCTTCGAGGGTGATCTGCTTCTCGTCGAAGTCATTGCGCATCTCGGTCATGATGCCTTTAATCGATGAGGTGCGCATCGACCGGTTTTCTTTGGATGCCTTGTCCACGGCCGCGACCAGCAGGTCATAGGCCTCGCCCAGGGAGAGCGCCTCCTGTTTTTTACCGGCGTCACTTCCCCGGCGTCCCTTGACATCCTCGTCGGCCAGAAAGACTTCGTTGACGGTGCCGGTGGTGACGAGCTGGACAATACCGCGCCGTTCGCCTTCCTGGACGAACTCCTTGAATTTCTGGAAGCGCCGATTGTTGCGGTCAGTGTGCTTCTTTTCGTCAAACCCGCCGAGCAGCTCACCCATCATCATCTTGACATTGGGCAGCACGGTCGAGCGGTTTTCTTTCTGCAGCCGCTTGATCGCTTCCACCAGCCCGTCGTAGACGTCTTTCGGCCGTTTCTTGAACTTGGTTTCCGGAATGGTGGAAACCTGGCTGTAGAAGATAAATTCGTCGACCGCCTGCGCCAGGTGGGACGAAACGGTTCCGTCAACGCCAATGGCGATGACCCGGTTTCCCTCCCGCCGAATCGAGGTGACGACCGGCAGAAAATCGCTGTCGCCGGTCAGCAGGATGAAGGTGTCGACATTTTTCCGGTTGTGCAGAATGTCCATGGCGTCGATGGCCATGTACATATCGACGGCGTTTTTCCGCAGGTCCTGCTTCCCGTTTTCGTTGGTGTAAAAACTGGGGACGTAAACCGGATCAAAGCCGTTGGAAATCAGGGCTGGAATCATGGACGAGCTCTGCCGGTTCCAATCGGCAAAGGCGCGGGCCACTACGACCCGGCCGAACTCGTTGCATTTGTCCATCAAATCTTCGAAATTCGCATTGATGCCGTAGTTGTTGCGCAGCGAATAGACGATATTTTCAAAGTCAAAAAATACGGCAACATCTTTTCTTGGGTTATCCATGGGTGCTCCCTCCGTCCACATTGTGGGGGTTTAATTCGATTGTCATGTGCAAAAAGTATCCTATCCTCGGATTGAAATTTCAACGGGGATGGATGCCTCGGAAAAAGGGAGGTATTTAGATTGCCTGACGGGGTGAACGGAAAGCGTTTTGGAAACGGCAGGTAGGTTCAGTCTTGCCTGACAGGTTGTTCCAGTAACGATCGTTGCCACCGGTTCCAAATCGTTGGTCGGTTCGCCGCGATCGTGCATTCGGGCAAAAGATAGGTGGCTCCTTCCTTCTCTCGCCGCCAAAACGTTTTGGCAATCTTTTTCGCCATTTGTGTCCAGGGCCGTGGGGGCGAAACTGCCCCGGCCAGCGGCCGTGTCTCACAAATGCACCCTTCCGAGAATCATCTCCGAATGATTATTTATTTATACCACCTTTCGGTTTTTTTGCGACAAAAATATGCTTGTTATTAACATAACCGGCCATCCAGGTCGAAAAAACGGTCATTTTCGCTGGTTTTCGGCGGCAGTCGGGCTGTGCGGCCGAAATCCAGGCCGGGCGAACCTGCCGCTGCCCAAAAAAAAGGCCGGGCGGAAGCCCGGCTTTTCCTCTCGATTTTTTCGATGGGGCGAAATCAGATGTCGAGATTCCGTACCTCATTGGCGTGGGTCGTAATGAAGCGTCGGCGCGGCGCCACTTCACTGCCCATGAGCATGTCGAAAGTGCGATCGGCCGTCACGGCATCCTCGACGGTCACCTGCAGCAGGGTGCGGCTGGCGGGGTCCATGGTCGTCTCCCACAGCTGCCCGGGATTCATCTCCCCGAGACCCTTGTACCGCTGAATGTGGATTTTCTGGTTGTTCAGGGTCTTCATGAAGGCATCCTGCTCGGACTCGGTGTAAGTGTAAGTCATTTCTTTGCCGATCTTGTTGCTGTAAAGAGGCGGTTGGGCGATGTAGAGATGCCCCTTCTCGATCAGCTCCGGCATGTAGCGGAAGATGAAGGTCAGCAGCAGGGTGCGGATGTGGCTGCCGTCGACGTCTGCGTCGGTCATGATGATGATGCGGCCGTAGCGCAGATTGGTGACGTCGAACGACTCGCCGATGCCGGTACCGAGAGCTGAAATCAGGGCTTTGACCTCATTGTTGGCCAGGATTTTATCCAGGCGGGCCCGCTCGGTATTCAAAATCTTGCCGCGCAGGGGCAAGATTGCCTGGAAGTGGCGGTCCCGCCCCTGTTTGGCGGAGCCGCCGGCCGAGTCGCCCTCGACGATGTAGATCTCGCATTTGTTCGGATCGCGCTCGGAACAGTCGGCCAGTTTGCCGGGCAGGGTCAGGCTTTCCAGAGCGCTCTTGCGCATGACCAGTTCGCGCGCCTTGCGAGCGGCATCTCGGGCGCGGGAGCTCGTCAGACAGCGGTCGACGATCTTTTTGGCTTCCCGCGGATTTTCCTCGAGAAAAGTCGTCAGCGCGTCGTAAGACACCGAGGAAACGGCGCTGGCCACGTCGTTGTTCATCAGTTTGACCTTGGTCTGGCTCTCAAACTGTGGATCGGGATGCTTGATGCTGATCACACAGGTCAGCCCTTCCCGCGTGTCGTCGCTTGAAAAATTCTTGTCCTTTTCCTTGAGCAGGTTGTTCTTGCGGGCGTAGTTGTTGATCGCCCGGGTCAGCGATGAGCGGAAGGCGGAAAGATGGGTCCCCCCGTCCGGCGTGTAGATCGTGTTGGCGAACGAATATTCGTTGATGGCAATGCCGTCGGTGTACTGCATGGCCAGTTCGACCTGCATCAGGTCGACTTCCCGGCTGATGTGAATCGGCGGGTGCAGGGCATTTCGATTCCGGTTGAGATAGCGCACAAACGAGGCGACGCCGCCATCGAAGAAGAAGGCGGTTTCCCGTGGAACCTCCTGGCGACCATCGGTCAGCCGAATATAGACATTAGAGGTGACAAAAGCCATCTCCCGAAAACGGTTGCGCAGGGTTTCGAATTTATAGCTGTCTTCCAGGTCTTTGAAAATGATCGGGTCGAATTTAAAGGTCGTACGGGTCCCGGTATCTTCACCGCGTTTCAGCTGGCGCACCTTTTCGACCGGCGCCTGGGGGATGCCGCGCTCGTAGCGCTGCCTCCACACATGCTTATCCCGTTTGACTTCGACTTCAAACCATTCTGAAAGAGCGTTAACTGCCGCGGCCCCCACGCCGTGCAGGCCACCCGAAACCTTGTAGGCGGAATTGTCGAACTTGCCGCCGGCGTGCAGGGTAGTATGAACCACCTGCAGCGCGGAAACCTTTTCCGTGGGATGGGTGTCGACGGGAATCCCGACGCCGTTGTCTTCGATGGTGATGCTTTCGTCGGCATTGATGGTGACCTCGATGCGGTCGCACCGGCCGGCGAGCACTTCGTCAATCGAGTTGTCGACGATTTCATACGCCAGATGATGCAGCGCCTTATCGTCGGTACCCCCGACGTACATCCCAGGGCGCAGGCGGACGGCTTCGAGCCCTTTGAGGACCTGAATATTGCCGGCATCGTACTGAACCGCCCCGTTTTTATTCTTTGATTTTGCCATGGACCAACCCCTGGATCAGTGATCTGTTTGTTCGATCAAATGATTGGATTTTTTTTACGCTTTTGTCTCTGGGTGTTGTAGTAATTCAACATAATAATTATACCACAACGAGTCTGTCCGGTCGAATCCTCTTAGGTCTCTCTGGCTCTAAAATCCAGGGTAGAAAATGGGGGATTTTTCTCGAGACAGCAGGTCTCCAGGCGCGTTCGCGTGTTCCCGGCGGGGAGGGCCGCACCCATCCCCCCGTTACGGTAAATTGACCGGATCCGCGGAGAGCCAGCTGGCGTCATAACAGCCCCCGAAAATCGCCTGAGGCAGGCGAATCTCCCGCCCGGTGGCCGGCTCCAGGAAGCGCAGGGAGCCCTGGTCCAGAATCAACAGCCAATCTTCATCGGGTGAAAGATCGAGGATCGCCTGGAACTGATTCTCCAGGCTGAGGAGCCGGGTCTCACCGGTGGGCCGGTTGTGGAGGTGGAGAAAATCGAGGCTGCCGGCCGTCGCTTCAATCAGTCCGATCAGCCGTCCGGAGGTCGATATGAAGAATTTTGCCAGGCCGGGCGATTCCCCGATCAGTTCGGCCGTCATCCGCCGGTGATTTAAAGAAAAGAGCCAGTACCTTGCCCTCTGCAGCTCCAGCGCCAGGATGATCGAACTCGTCTCAGGAGCGGCTGGATCCGGCGTGGCATAGAGGATGAGGAGATTTTCCGGGCGTTCTTCGGGGGATACCGCATCGATCAGCAGCGCCGGACCTTCCGAGTTGGAGATGACCCATTGAGGTGGACTGGCCGGCAGGAAGGTCATCGTCACCAGCCGATTTTCCTGGCGTGTCCCGCTCTCGGCAATGCCGGTTACCATGCGCCACTGGGTCTCACTGACCCAGAAAGGGGAGCGGCCGCCGATGGATTCCATGGCGACCCCATCGCGGATGATTCGCATCTCTTCCTGAATGCCGTCCGGGCGAAAAATTGTGAGCCGGTTGTTCTGATTGATGATGGCCCGGGTGCCTTCCGGCGACCAGGTGATGGAATCGGCCGGTGGACCACGGAATTCAGAGGCCTGGCACCGATTGTCGCTGCAGGCGATTTCGAATGTGTTGACTAAATCGAGATCCTGGGGTTCGGTTCCCAGCCGGATCGTGTTCAAATACGCCCGTCCGCTGGCTTCCTCCCATGTGAAATCTGTCACCGGTTCCAGAATTGGAAACGCCGCCAGCGGCTGGGAGAAATCCCGCCAGGTCAAAATCAGGCCCAGGTCGTCCTGCCGCACGGCCAGCAGCCGCCCATCGGAATGGCTCTTGATATCGAGGATGCGGCCGCCAATACCCAGGGTTTCGAAAGTGCCGGATCGGGGCGAATAGGCCACCAGCCGATTGGTTTTGCCGGCCGCGCAGGCCAGGAGCAAGGTGCCATCCGGCAGGTCGGGAGCCGGCACCTGCAGCACGGTGAGGTCGAGCGGCGGCAAAATGCCGGCCTGGCGCAGCCACTCGTCGATCAGCCAGCCAACCTGGTAGTCATGCCCCGGCCAAACCGATGGGCGGTGCCGGGTCTGATCCCGCAGCCAGGGGGTGAGCAGAAAACGGGCGTAAATCGAGCGCAGCGCCAGATAACCGGCTTCGTCGACCGGGAGGCCGATCAGGGTCGGGGTGGGAAACTGGCGGAAGCGGTTGGGTCCCGGGCGAAAAATGCGGCGCTCCAGGTCGAGAAGGCTCTCCGGGTCAGTGGTCAGTTCGAGCGTAAATCGGGGGGTATGATTGCCATCACAGGCCAGCTGAATCGCATCACTGCAGAGTATGTCGATCGCCTGGTTGAGATCGTCCGCCAGCCTCAGCACGAGTGCTTCGTCACCGACCGGGTAGTTGAAATCGACGTAAGGTCCCTGGACCTGGCCCTGCTGCGTCCAGGCATCCCCGAGCAGAGGAGTGAGCAGCCACCGCTCCTCTCCGCGCCGGAAGATCTGGGTTTGGAGAAGCATGAATTCCTGGCCCAGGGGTTCGAATTCGTAGGGCCAGAGGGTGCTGACAGTCGCCGTCGTCAGGTCGGTTGAGAGGGTGATGGTCTGGGGGCGCTCGGCTCCGATCGGATCAACCGTCAGGTAAAGTCCGAGTGACGGCCGGTCATAGAGGAGATCTGATTGCAGCAGGTTTTTCTGGGAGGCGACCCACCGCCGGTCCCGACCGGAGAGTAAATTATCGAGCAGCTCCCGGTCGGTTTCAGTGTAGGCGGATTGCAGGAGGGATTGGCTCGAGCGCACCTCGGCCAGGGCGGTGGTTTCAGCCGCTTGGATGCGCCTCAGGGCCTGGCGATAGAGGAAATATCCAGCCAGGAGGGAGAAACCCGCCATGGCGAGGAGGATCCACTGGATGCGCGACCTTTCGGGCCGTGATTTGGCGGCCGGCTCTGTCCAGGCGGATTCCTGCTCTTCGGTTTCCCAATCAAACTTCGCCATGAAACTTTCCGCTCGAGCGCCGGGCTTCAGGAGTGGGAGCCCCGCCATCCCGGTCGAAAATCCCTGCTGACTCCCAGATGAGAAACAGCCGGCTCGATAACCAGAGCCCCATCAGTCGATGACGATCTGGCTCAAATCGGCGGTAACGGTTGGCAGTGTGAGCGCCATGCTGCGCAGGGTATGGACGACGACCCGCATGATGGCCAGATTGCGGTACCATTTCTGGTCGGCCGGAATCGCGTACCAGGGGGCGTGGGGAAGACTGCAGCGGCGAAGCGCCTCTTCGAAGGCGGCCATATAATCATCCCAATGGCGCCGCTGCTCGAGATCACCCGCGTCAAATTTCCAGTTTTTTTGCGGATTATCCAGCCGTTTTTGCAGGCGGGATTTCTGTTCATCTCTCGATATGTGCAGATAAAACTTGAGGATTGTTGTGCCGCTGTCCACGAGTAATTTTTCAAAGTGGTTGATATGATTATAACGGGGGCGCCAGACTCCCTCCGGCACGAGATTGAGGACCCGAACGATCAGGACATCTTCGTAGTGAGAGCGGTTGAAAACCCCGATCATCCCATTCCTCGGGGCGGCCTGGTGGATGCGCCAGAGAAAGTCATGAGCGAGTTCCTCGCTTGTCGGCGCCTTAAACGATGTCACCCGAACTCCCTGTGGATTAACGCCTTTAAATAAGCCCCGGATGGTCCCATCCTTGCCGCCGGCATCCATGGCCTGCAGGACGATCAGTAGCTTCCGTTTCCCCTCTGCATAGAGGAGATACTGCAGGTCAATCAGCTCCTTGCGCAGACCCTTGAACTCTTCGACGGCGGCTTCTCTGGAGCCGTCGTAAAACGCCGCACCGCGGGTTGGCCAGGCTGTCAGCGAGAACGCATCGGGTTCAACACGGTGCAGGCTGGGATTCTCGATTGGGATCATCGAATCGTCCTCCAGGATGGATGTTGGGAATTGGCGGTCAAAGCGGCCGGAAAATTCGAAATCAGGGGGAGCTGCAGCCGCCTCCGGGTGGGTCCGGTCCTGATTATAGCGTAAAATCCCCCCATATGAACGATCGGCGGGAACTTCAGCAGCGCACCGGATTTTTACTCATCGTTCTAATATTTGTCTTTGGCCTGGGTACCGCCGGTTACATGGTCATCGAGGGCTGGTCGGCTTTTGATTCCTTTTACATGACCGCCATCACTCTGACGACCGTCGGCTTTGGCGAGGTCCGAACCCTTTCCGACGGAGGGCGCATCTTCACCGTGGTCCTGCTTGCCATCGGGATCGGCGGTGTCGCCTACAGCTTCAGCATCATTACCCAGTATTTGTTTTCGGTCAGTTTCTCCAGGATGACCAGGGAGCAGCGGATGGCTCGAGAAATCGAACACCTCAGAGATCACTACATTATTTGCGGCTTTGGCCGGGTCGGGCAGAATGCCGCCGAAATTCTTCGCGAAGCGCCCCGGGACGTTGTGGTGATCGACAACGACACCACGGCAATTGAACTTCTCCGGGAGCACAAACTGCATCTCTACTACCTCCAGGGGGACGCCACGGATGACGACGTGCTTCTGCAGGCGGGGCTGACCCGTGCCCGCGGACTGCTCGTCTGCACCGGGGATGATGCCAACAATCTGTTCGTCGTCATTTCGGCCCGGGCGCTCCAGCCGGATCTTCTCATCATTTCGCGCAGTTCGATGCCGCAGAATGAGGCCAAAATGCGCCGGGCGGGAGCCAACAAGGTGATCTCACCTTACAGCATAGGCGGGCAGCGCATGGCTAATTTCGCCCTGCGCCCCGACCTGTCTGAGATGCTCGAAGTGGTGACGACCAACAGCGGATTGGAGCTCTGGTTGGAAGATATCACCGTGGGTCCCGGATCCCAGGTCGCGGGTAAGACACTGCGCGAAGTTGAGGTCCGGGGGAAAACCGGGGTGACGGTTGTCGTGCTCAACCGGCGCGGCCAGAATGTCATGGCCCCGGGAGCCGATTCCCGGCTGGAGGTCGGCGATCACCTGGTGGTGATCGGCACGAGGGAGCAGGTTGCCAACCTTGAGCGGATGGTCAACGGCGAGCGATAGAGAGGAGCCGGTCAGTCAGCCGGTGGGTGAGTCGAATCCGAACGATTTTTTGGTTCGATGATTCCACGTTGGCCCAGACGGGTGAGCAGCTGCTCGTAGCTGATGCCGTGAACGGCTGCGATTTCTTCGGCATAACTCCGGCCGAGCGGGGGACCGGGTGCGACCCGGTAAGAGCGGCCGGGCAGC
>JBFFZG010000003.1:0-50017 GCA_041568735.1 Promineifilaceae bacterium (SeqCode) | reverse complement strand
TCCACTTTAAACTTTCAACTCTCCACTCGGCACTCGGCACTCTTTTAGAACCGCCAGCACAGCACCTTCCCCCCATTCCCTTCGACCACGACGGCGGCCTGGTAGCCGGCGGCCGGGGAGAGGGCTTTCACGGTCCAGCGGGCGGCTTCCCGGGGATCGGGGCGGGTCTGCAGGAGGCCGGCCGGCCGGCCCGGAGCCAGCGAGACATCAAACTGGTGCAGCGGCAGGGACAGCCCCTCTCCGCGGGCCTTGATATAGGCCTCCTTCCGGGTCCAGCAGGCGAAAAAGGCGTCCTGGCGGGTCTCCGTAGGCAGAGAGCGCAGCACCTGGTTTTCGTTGGCGGAGAAAAAGCGATGGGCGATTTCTTCCAGGTCGGGCAGGGGCTCCATGCGCTCCAGGTCGACCCCGATCTTGCGGCCGCGGGTCAGGCCAATCAGGGCCAGAGCGCCGGCGTGGGAGAGGTTGAACTGCAGATTCTCGCCGGTCGCCAGGGCCGGTTTGCCGTGCTCGCTGTAGACAAAGGCGATATCACCCGGCTGCCGGTTCAGATACTGGCCCAGGATATAGCGCAGAATCCCCCGGGCGGCGATGAAATAATCGCGATCCCGGTCAAAGCGAAAGCGCTCGGCCCGCCCGGTTTCATCGGATGAGAGAAACCCCCGCAGATGGGTAATTTCTTCCGGCTTCAGGTCGAGCTGGGCCAGCCAGAGGTGCACGTCGTGGTCGGCTAGAGCCAGCCGCTTGGGTGGAGGGGGCCATTGACTCATCTTAACGTCCTTTTCTGCGGGGAGGGATGTGCACACGGCGCTCGCCGCAGAGCTTGCTCAATCTCGATTGCTTTCTTTCTGCTGCCTGCAGGTTGTCGAGAGGATTTTCGCTACATTATGGGTACAGTCGAAACTACCACCGGCCGAAACCGGCCGGCTCAATCGGGTCACACAGCTTCCCGCCCTGTCTGGTTCGCGCCCGCCCTTGATTGGAACGGACATCCGCCAGCCTGCTTTCCGGACGACATCATCCGGTTAAATTTTACACTCACTTCCGAATGGATCGCTTTCTTCAGATGGGATCCACTCCCGGTTTGTCCGTGCCGCTCAGATGGCGCACCGGGGGTAAAACATGCCATTCTCAAATAGTGTACCAGGAATCCCTTACAAGAAAACTTTCCCGCCTCACCCCTTAGAATGAATCAAAAGGGGACGCAAACCGGGGCGCTCATCCAGGCGCGGCCAGCCCCCGTGCCTGGGCCGCCGCCAGGCAGCGATTGAGTATCGAGCCGATTTCAACAGCCAGCTTCGGATTGTAAATCTGGTGGGAGCCATCGTAGACATGAACATCCAGTCCACCCTCGGCCAGCGGCAGCCAGCCCATCGGAGAGTCGGCCGGATTATCGACCAGGCTCTCCGCCGCGCGAAACAGCGTGACGACACCGGGATAAACGGTCGGGACATAGCGCAGCACCGCTTTCAGATGGCTCTCAGACAGGTAGGCCAGCAGCAGGTCGTCGGGCAGGCGCCGGCCGCGGCCGTGATAAAACGAGACGAGCAGCCGCAGCCGCAGCCGGCGCGCGCGCATCGAAACATCAGCCCAGAGATAGCGCCAACGGCCGGCCGGAGAGAGCGGGGCCAGCCGTTCGAGATGGCCCTGAAGTTTCCGCCGCAGAGAGCCGAT
This sequence comes from Promineifilaceae bacterium (SeqCode), assembly GCA_041568735.1. Taxonomy (GTDB): domain Bacteria; phylum Chloroflexota; class Anaerolineae; order Promineifilales; family Promineifilaceae; genus WTJY01. Next base: position 48,346 of record JBFFZG010000003.1, on the reverse strand, counting down.
CCGGTCATCCGTCCTGTGCAGCAGCCGGTCCTTTTCTTCATCGGCCATGTCGCCAAGGATGTGGGGGCGCACCGGCCGGACCGGGTTAGACGTGTCAAACAGGACGAGAAGAGCCACTTCTTCTCCCTGGCGCACCAGCTGCTGGGCGATTTCGAACGCGACTTCCCCCCCCATCGAATAACCGCCGAGATAATACGGACCGCGCGGCTGCACCTGGCGCATCTCCGCCAGGTAGAGTCCGGCCATCCGCTCGATGCTGCTGACGGTCCGGCTCCGACCGTCAACCCCCGGCGCCTGGAGACCGTAAAAGGGCTGGTTGGTTTCCAGCTGGCTGACAATATTGCGCCAGAAGAGCACGTTCCCATCGGCGCCGTGAATGGCGAAAAAGGGCGGCTTCTGGCCGAGCGGCTGGATGGGCACCAGATAGGACCAGCGGCTCTTTTCATCCGGATGATCGATCAGGCGGGCCAGGTATTCGATGGTCGGGCTTTTCAGAAGCGCGGAAAGAGGCAGGTTGGCCCCGATTTCCCGCTCAATTTTGCCAAAGAGCCGCAGAGCCAGCAGGGAATGGCCGCCGAGGGCGAAAAAATCATCCCGAACGCCGATCGGCCGGACCTGCAGCATCTCTTCCCAGATGCGCGCCAGCTGGGCTTCAACCCCGGTTCGCGGTGGGAGGAAATCTCCCGCCGATGCCGGTCCGGCGGTGAGCTGAAGGCGGCGGCGACCGGGTAAAAATTCCCCGAGCGGCCGGTTGGGATGGTCGACGGCCGTCTGCAGAACTTCGGCAAAATCAGCTAGCAGACAGCGGATGGTTTCTTCCTTAAAGAGATCCGGCTTGTACTCCAGGACCGCTTCCAGCTCTTCTCCCCGATCGATCAGCGAAAGATACAGATCAAAATTAGCCGTCTCGTTGTAAATGTCCAGCGCTTCGACCTGGAGCCCGTCGAGGACCAGCCCGTTTTCCAGCGATTCCTGTATGGCGAACATGGCGCGGGTCAGCCGCACCCGGAGCAGATTCGGCAGTTCCACCAGCCGCTGAATCGGTACATCCTGGTTTTCATAAGCGGCCAGAGCGGTGTCCCGCACCCGGTCGAGCAGTTCGCGAAAGCTGGGGCCGCCGGCCAGATCCTGCCGCAGCAGGACGAGATTATTGAAATAACCGATGACTTCATGGACGCCCGGCTGATGGCGGCAGGCCACCGGCGTGCAGACGATCAGATCGGTCTGTCCGCTGTGGGCATGGAGCAGGATGTCGAAGGCGGTCAGCAGGGTCAGAAAGAGGGTGCTCCCCTCCTGCCGGCTGAACGCCCTGACCGCCTCCGTCAGCTCGGAGCAGAGCCGGGTTTTCAGACGGGATCCGGTGTCGCCCGCCCGGGAAGAGAGTCTGAAATCAGTCGGGAGCTCCAGCTCCTGCACCTCACCCGCCAGCTGCTCCTGCCAGAACCGCAGCTGATCGTCCAGCGCCGCCTGCTCGAAGAGCGCCTGCTGCCAGACGGCATAATCGATGTAGCGCAGCGGCAGCTCGGGCAGCTGCGGCCGCTCCCCCCGCACCCGGGCGGTGTACAGGGCGCCGAGGTCGCGCAGCAGCACCTCCCAGGAGCGCCCATCGGCGATCAGGTGATGCATCGCGATCACCAGTACGAACGCCAACTCGTGGAGCCGCAGCAGCCGCAGCCGGAGCAGCGGCTCCTGGTCAACCACAAAAGGACGGCCGGTCTCTTCGGCCACCAGCCGATCCACCGCGTCCAGCTGAGCCGCCCCGTCCAGCCCCTGGAGGTCGGTCAGGGGAATCGTCCAGCGCGGGGCCGGTTCGATCACCTGCCGCGGCTGCCCGTCGACCAGGGTGAAGCTCGTGTGCAGCGCCTCATGCCGGCCGACCAGGTCGTTCAGGGCCTCCTCCAGGACGGCGCAGTCGAGCTCGCCGTCCACGCGGAAGGCCATATACATGTTGTAGAGGGGATTGGCGGGATCAAACTGGACGAGGGACCAGATCCGCTCCTGGGAGACGGAAAGGGGGGCCGGGTCAGCTGCCCCGGCCGGCGCAATCGGCGGCAGCCGGCCGCCGCTCCCATCCGCGGCCCGCCGCAGATAGGCCAGAATTTCCTCTTTGCGCGCCCGCAGCTCTTCCCGCAGGGCGTCGGACAGCACCCCCTGAGGGGCGTCGATTTTCAGCCGTTCGCCTTCAACCGCCAGCCGGACGTCAAGACCACGCAGGGTGCTTAAAAATTCGAGCGTGTTCATATCTCGAAGGTATCCCGGTCGCTTTCCTCCGCGTCTCGCGCCCGGGCATCCGGATCGGCCAGCCAGCGCAGCGTCTGCACCTGTTCGGCCAGGGCGGCGACCGTCGGGGCGGCGAAAAACTGGCTGACGGGAATCTCCACCTGGAAGCGATCTCGCAGACGGAGCAGGCAGCGGGTGACCAGCAGGGAATGGCCGCCGAGCTCAAAGAAATCGTCGGTGCAGCCGATCATGTCAAAGCCGAGCAGATCGGCCCAGACGGCCGCGATCTCTTTTTCCAGATCGGTGCGGGGGGCGACGAAGGCCGCTTCCGCCAGAAGGCCCGGCCCGGGAGGATCATCGGGCAGCGCGGCCCGATCTAATTTACCGTTTGGCGTCAGCGGCAGCTCGTCGAGGAAAATGAACCGGCCGGGGATCATATAATCAGGCAGTTTTTCGGCCAGGTAGGTCCGGATCTCCTCCGGAGAAACCGGCCGGTCCGCCCGGGGAACCAGGTAGGCCACCAGGGCGGCGGACGGCGGCGCGACCTCCGGGCCGGGTGCCGCGGCAAGCGCCTCGAGGCGCCGGGCCAGCAGGGTGAGGCGGAACGCGGAAAGGCGGGTCAAACGCTCGGCAAAATCATTCATATCGACAGGCCCTTCTCCCTTCAGCGCACCGCTTTGACGATCATCATCGAGTCCGCCCACCAGGTATCCCGCACATCCGGGGGCAGCAGCAGCGGCAGCCGCTCCAGCGCGATCGAGCGGAAATGGCGGAAGAGCGCCCGTTGATGCGCACGGCTCAAGGAATCGATCTCATTGGTCATATAGGTAAAGACCCCGCCCTCGCGCAGATGCGCCGCGGCCGTGGGGAAAAAATGTTCGGCGAAGGTAGCGCTGTTGACCGCGGTCTCGATGTATTCCTCCTCGTCGAGCGGGTAAGTGTGGAAAAAGATGGCGTCGTACCGGTCAAACTGGTCGGTCACCTCCTGCCACAGGCCGGGAATCAGCCGGATTTCCGCCTCCGGGAAGCCCTGGCGCCAGGCGTGAAACCGTTCGATCACCGACGGATTGCACTCGACGATCGTGTGGGAGCGCACCCGGCCGGCCTGAATGAAGCCGGCCGACACCCCCCGGCCAAATCCGATTTCCAGGACATCCCCGTGGGCGGCCGTGGCGACGGCGGCCATGGCCCGCATCAGGGGAATCTGCCAGTCCTCCATGATGTCGTCGTCGGCGAGGGGGGCGGTATCCCGCGCCTCGATCTGAACGGCGTCCCGACCGGGCACGAAGCGGCCGGCCAGCTCGTCGAGGGCGGCGAGATCCTCGGCAAATTCCGCCAGCGCCCGGTTGAGCAGCCAGTGGCGCTGGGCTTCCCGGGGTGGGCGGACAAATCGGTCATTTTTGATCTGAACGGCGATGTCAAAATCGGCCGTGCGGCGAAATTTGCGGGTCATCTCAGGTTTCTTCTCCCCGTGCGTCTTCTCGGCGGATAATGAGCTCCGCTTCGTCGTCTGTGATCTGTTCGACCCCGGCCAGCAGCCGGGCGGCCGCGCCGTCATCGAGGGCCTGCAGGCGGGCCAGCAAGGCCTCCGGATCGGCAGCGACCGGTTCGGCCGCGCTTCCATTTGCCCGCTCCTCGCGGGCGATGACCACTGCCTGGCCCACGGCCGGGTGCTCCAGCAGCACCGCTTCGATCTCTTCAAGCTCCAGCCGGTAGCCGCGAATCTTCACCTGGTGGTCCACGCGGCCGAGAAATTCGAGGTTCCCATCGGGCCGGAAGCGGGCCAGGTCCCCGGTCCGGTAGAGGCGGGCGTGCGGGTCAGCGGAAAATGGATGGGGGATAAAACGGGCAGCGGTCAGATCCGGCCGGTTGAGATAGCCGGCAACCAGCCCGGCCCCGCCGATGAAGAGCTCGCCCGGCACGCCGACCGGCTGGGGCTCCCGCTCCGGGCTCAGGACGTAGACCTGCATGTTGGGAATCGGCCGACCGATCGGCACGCGGCCGGTGAGCGGCGGCGTGGGCATCCGGTAGACGGTGCTCCAGACCGTCCCCTCGGTCGGCCCGTACTCGTTGTAGAGCGCGGCGTCCGGCAGCCGGGCGGCATGCTCCCGGACGACCGCGGTCGGACAGGCCTCACCGGCCACGATGACTGTCGCCAGCGTGGACAGCTGCTCGCCGCCGCCGTAGGCGAGCAGCAGCTCATAGAGCGACGGCAGGCAGAGTATGTGGGTAATCTGCTGCCGATCGATCAGCCGGGCGACGGCCGCCACATCCTGCTCCTCGCGCTGCCGCGGCAGGCAGAGCGTGCCGCCCTGGCAGAGCGACCAGAAGAGGCCGACGATCGAGCTGTCGAAGGCGAAAGAAGACAGCAGCAGAAAGCGGCCGACCGGCTCCGGATAGACGGCCTCGCGGGCGGTCGTCGAGTGGACGAGATTCCGGTGGGACACCGGCACCCCTTTCGGCCGGCCGGTCGAACCCGAGGTGTAGATGATGTAGGCCAGGGCGTCCGCCCCGACCGGCCGGGTGGGATTGGCGGCCGGGAAACGTTCAATCGCCTGCCAATCCGCGTCGATCAGGAGCAGACGGTTGGCGCCGCCTGGAATCCGCTCGCGCAGGCGGCGGTGGGTGACCACGATTTCCGCGCCTGAATCGGCCAGCATCCAGGCCAGCCGCTCGGCCGGGTAGGATGGGTCAAGCGGGATATAGGCGCCGCCCGCCTTGAGGATAGCCAGCATGGCCACCGGCAGGTCGATCGATCGCTCCAGGCAGAGGCCGATCCGGGCTCCCGCGCCCGCGCCGCGCGCCTGCAGCGCGTGCGCCAGCCGGTTGGCCCGTTCGTTCAATTCGCGGTAGGTCAGCCGCTCCGCCGCGAACAGGACGGCCGGCTGATCGGGCGCCGCCCCGGCCCGGGCTTCGATCAGCTCGTGAATCAGGGTGTCTGCGGGGAAAGGGGCAGCGGTGTCGTTCCAATTGACCAGAAGTGTGGTGCGTTCGGCCGGAGACAGCAGGGGCAGCCGGCCGAGCGGGGTATCCGGGTTGGCCGCGATCCCCTCCAGGAGCGTCACCAGGTGACTCAGCAGCCGGTCAATCGTCTCCCCGTCGAACAAATCGCGGCTGTATTCGACCGCCAGCGTCAGATTCCCGTCCTCCCGGCCGGCGAAGAGAGTCAGGTCAAACTTGGCAAAGCCGCCGTCGATCGGCAGCAGCTCCAGGTCGAGTCCGGGCAGCCGGAAGGCGTCCACCTGGTTTTCCTGGTAGACGAACATGACCTGAAACAGCGGATTGGCGCTCAGATCCCGTTTCGGCCTGATTTCGTCGACCAGCCGCTCAAACGGCAGATCCTGGTGGGCGAAGGCCTCCAGGGCGACCCGGCGGACCTGCGCCAGCAGGTCGTCGAACCGGGGCTCCCCGCTGAGATCGGCGCGCAGGACGAGCGTGTTGAGGAAAAAGCCGATCAGGTTTTCCAGCTCCGGCCGGCTGCGGTTGGCGATGGGGGTGCCGACGAGCAGATCGGCCTGGCCAGTGTACCGGTAGAGCAGCGCGTAGAAGGCGGCCAGCAGGGTCATGAACATCGTGGCGCCGCGCTCCCGGGCCAGGGTTTCGAGCCGGCCGGCGATCGCCTCCGGAATGGCGCGCCGCCGCAGACCGCCGCGGAAGGACTGCACGGCCGGTCGGGGATGATCGGCCGGCAGCTGGAGCAGGGGCAGTTCGCCGGCCAGCTGCTTCTTCCAGTAGGCCAGCTGGTCGAGCGCGCGCCCTTCCGCCAGCCAGGCCCGCTGCCAGCCGGCGAAATCGGCGTACTGCACCGGCAGGGACGGCGGGGGAGCCGGCCGTTTTTCCAGGCAGTCTCGATAGCCGGCCGCCAGCTCGCGCCAGAAGACGCCGGTCGACCACTCGTCGGAGATGATGTGGTGGTTGACCAGGATGAGGGCGTGGTCGGCCTCTTCGAAGGTGGCCACGGCCGCCCGCAGCAGGGGGAGCCTGGCCAGTTCGAAGGGCTGCTGGACGGCCTGCACGGCCAGCCGCTCGATTTCCGCCGCCCGCCCGGCCGGGGGGATGTCCCGCCGGTCGATCCGCTCAACGGCGAGGCGGAGCGAGGGGGCGACCAGCTGAACAAGCCGGCCGGCCTCGGGCGCGAAGCTGGTGCGCAGAATCTCATGGCGGGCGATCATCCGGTTGAGGCTTTCTTCGAGGGCGTCCAGATCGAGCGCCCCCCGCACGCGCAGGGTGTGATGCATGTGGTAGGCGCCGCCGGCCGGGTTCAGCTGCTGCAGAAACCAGAGCCGCTCCTGGGCGAAGGAGAGACGGGCGGGCTCGCCGGCCGGCCGGCGGGTAATACCCGGCAGGCCGGATTCCCGGCCCGCCTGCCCGCGCAGCCGCTGTTCCAGGAGCGCCTGCTTGGCGGCGGAAAGATGTTCCCTGCGGTCAGAAAAATCAGAAGAATTGGTCATAAACCCGTTCCGTTGGTCCGCTTACAGGCGGTTCAGCAGCTCCGCCGCTTCTTCATCGCTCATCGATTCGATCTGGCGCAGAATCAGCCCTTCGATGCGCCCGCTCATGCCGGCCACGGTGGGCTCCTCGAAAAAGGCCTGCAGCGGGAAGTCGACGGCGAACGCCTGGCTGACCTGGTAGACGATTTGAATGGCCGGCAGTGAGCTGCCGCCGAGCTCGAAGAAATTGTCGTGCCGGCCGATCTGGGGGATATGCAGCGCCCCGGCCCAGATCGCGGCCACCCGGCTCTCGACCGGGCCCTCCGGCGGGGCGAAGCGGGTGGCCAGCTCCGGCCGGCGCTCCTGCGGATCGGGCAGGGCCTCCCGGTTGACTTTGCCATTGCGGGTCAGCGGCATCGCCTCCAGGGGGATGAAATAGGTGGGGATCATGAAATCGGGCAGATCGCGGCCCAGGTAGGCCCGCAGGTCGGAAGTTGTCAGCGGCCGGTCGGCCACAAAATAGGCGGCCAGCCGCTTTTCCTCCAGGCCGGCGGCCGGCGCCGGCTCTTCGTAGCCGATTTCGGCCAGGATCCGGCGCACCTGCTCCTCGTCGATGTCGTCATCGAGCTCAGCCAGCGCCTCATCCCGGGTTTTGTGGCCCAGGCGGACATCCCAGCTGTAGGGCAGGGCGTAGTTGTGGTAGCCCTGCTGTTTTTTGTGGATGTAAATGCCGGCGTCGTTGATGAGGCAGTTGGTCGAACGACCGGTGTCGGCCGGCCGCACCCAGGGGGCGTGCCGGTCCAGGAAATCGAGCATTTCCGCCAGATCGACCTCCCAGTAGCGATAAAAATCGAGGAAGCGGATGTCCTCGAACACGGCGTCGGTGCGAAAGACGTCGACGTCCAGGCCGTGGGAGACGGCGTCGCTGCGCCGGTGATAGGCCTTGCGGGCAGTCAAAACCGCCTCGTCGATCCGGTCGGGGTCGAACTGCGGCTGCTGGAAAACATGCTCGGTCAGGCGGGTCTCAAAAAACTGCCCCCGGGAAAGACCGGTGACGATCGTGCGAATGCCGCGCTCCCGGGCCAGGTTGACCGCCAGGGTGTAAATCGTCTTAAAACAGCCGTTGCAGACGTTGTGGTGCTGGCGCAGACTTTCGGCAAAGATCTCGTTCATGGCCGGGGTGGTTCCAAAGACGTGGTCGACACCGAGCGCGCCTACCACCCGCCGGATATTTTCTTTGGCCGTTTCCGAGATGTACCCGTTGTCGAGCGTAAAGGCCAGGATCTTCAGCCCGGCGGCCGCCAGCTGGTAGAGCATGTAGGTGCTGTCCTTGCCGCCGCTCAGGAGCACCAGGCAGTCGTGCGTGCCGGTCCGCTCCGCTTTGATCCGGTCGAGCAGCGCGTCGAGCTCGGCGCGACTCTTAAAATAGGACCGGGCCCGCTCCCTGTAGCCGTCGTAGGCGCGGCAAATGTGACAGACGCCCGCCTCGTCATAGGTCACGCCGGGAAAATTCGAGGCCAGGCCGCAGCGGGCGCAGTGGCGCAGGGGGGCGGCCGGGGGCTGCCGCCGCACCGAGGTAACTTCGAGCACGACTTCCCGGATGGCCGGGTGGGCCAGGAGCCGGCTCTCGATCTCGCCCAGTTCGATCCGGGCGCCGCCGATCTTGACCTGGTGGTCAGCCCGGCCGAGAAATTCGAGCCGGCCGTCGTCGCTCCAGCGAGCCAGGTCGCCGGTGCGGTAGAGCCGGCCGCCGGCCGCCAGCGGATGCTCGACAAAGCGCTCGGCGGTCAAATCCGGCCGGTTGAAATAACCGCGCGCCAACCCGAGTCCGCCCACGGCCATCTCGCCGATCACCCCCGGGGGCACCGGCTGCCCGCTCCGGTCGAGCACAAAAATCTGGGTGTTGGCGATCGGCCGGCCGATCGGCACAGAGGTTGCCGGATCCCGTTCGCGGTCGAACCGGTGAATCATGCAGCCGACGGTCGCTTCGGTTGGCCCGTATTCGTTGTAGATGGCCGCCCGGCCGGCGAACTGGTCGTCGATGCGGCGCGCCAGCTCGCTTTTGAAATCCTCGCCGCCGACAATGAACCCCTTGAGGCGCGTCCGGCTGAGGTCGAGATTCTGGATCAGGGTCAGATGGGCGGGAGTCAGCTTGATGAAATCGACTGCGTTGTCTTTGATAACCTTGAAGATGGCCATGCCGCGCGCGCCGTCGTCCTCCGGGTAAACGACGATCCGGCCGCCGCTCAGCAGCGGCACGAAGATTGAAGTAACCGTCAGGTCGAACGAGAGCGAGGAGAAGAGGGGAAAATCGCAGACCTCGCCCTGCAGGTAGCGGCCGATCGCCCAGTGGATGTAGTTCACCAGGCTGCGCTGCTCGATCATGACCCCTTTCGGCCGGCCGGTCGACCCGGAAGTGTAGATGACGTAGGACAGGTGAGCCGGATCGGGTTTGTCGTCCAGACGGCCGGCCCCTTCGCCGGCGAACGGGGTCCATTCGGGGTCGACGACCACCACCCGCGCCGCCGCTTCCAGGTGATCGAGCGCGGGCGCCAGGGGGGGCTGGGTCAGGATCAGCGGCGGGGCACCGCTCCCGGAGCGGCCGAGCTCCGAGAGAATCCAGGCCACCCGCTCGACGGGAAAGGCCGGGTCGATCGGGACGTAGGCGCCGCCGGCCTTCATGACGCCGAGCAGGGCGGCGACGACTTCCAGAGAGTGGTCCATGTAAATCGCGACCGGGGTGTCGGGGCCGATCCCCAGACGGCGCAGATGGTGAGCCAGCCGGTTGGCCCGGCCGTCGAGCTGCTCGTAGGTCAGCGTCCGGCCGTCATCGACGACAGCCGCCGCCCGGGGTGTGCGGGCCGCCTGGGCTTCAAAAAGGGTCACAATCGATTCACCGGCCGGCACCGGCGCCGCCGTCCGGTTGAAATTTCGCACCAGCACCGCTTCGTCGTCGGGTGACAGGAGGGACAGCTCGCCCAGCTTCCGGCCGGGGTCGGCCAGGATGCCGTCAACAACCCGCAGAAAATGCTCCACTACCCGGCCCTGCTGCACCGGATTAAAGAGCTGCCGGTTCAGGTCAAAATGGAGCCGGTAGCTGCCGCTGCCGCTGAAATCGTGAATCTGGAGCCTGAGAGCGTGGCTGGTATCGCCAAAGCCGGCATGAATCCAGTCGACTTCGACGGGAAGGCCGCAGAAGGGAGGAAAGACAACATTGACAAAGTTGAGCAGGACCGGGTAGGAGCGGTTGGTTTCGGCGCTGCTCACGCCGGGCCGGGCGTGGCGCAGGGTGGCGAAGCTCTCGGCCGTCACCTTCTGGACGAGCGATCGAAAGGTCTCTGCTTCGTCAACGGCCACCCGCAGCGGGCAGACTTCCATAAACAGGCCGATCGTTTCTTTAAAGGCGGGCGTCGGCCGGTTGTGCACCGGCGCTCCCAGCATGAGCTCCTCCCGGCCGCTCAGCCGGTGCAGGAAGGCGCAGAAAATCGAAGCGAAGAGATTAAAGAGGGTCAGATCCTGGCTGAAGGTCCGGATCCCTTCCTCCCCGGCCAGGGCGACGAGCCGGCGGGTTCGCTCCGGCCCGAGATCACAGACGATGCGCTCGGTTTCCGGCGATGAGGCGCGAGAGGCATTTTCGTAAAAGGGGAGCGGTTCGACCGGTTCGGCGATCTTTTCCGCCCAGTAGCTCTGGTCGGCGGCGAAGGCGGGCGAATGCCGGTGCTCCCGCTCATGCCGCCGGTAGTCGGCATAGGCCGGCAGCGGTGGGAGGGCGGCCGGGTTTTCACCGGCGCCCAGCGCCTGGTAGAGGGCGGCCACCCGGCGGTAGACCACTTCGAAGGACCAGCCGTCGGTGATCAGGTGGTGCTGGTTGAGATACCAGACAAAGCGGTTTTCCCCCAGACCGAGAAGAGCGGTGTCGTAGAGGCCGGCTCCCAGGTCGAACAGCCGCCCCCGGCGTTCCTCGACCCAGGCGTCATAGGCGGCCTGTGGATCGGGGGCGCCGGCCAGGTCGATCCATTCGAGCTGGAACGGGGGTTCGGCCAGCACCTGCTGCTGCGGCGTCCCGTCGATTTCCACGATCACCGTGCGCAGGGCGTCGCTCTGCTCAGCCAGGGCGGCGAAAGCCCGGGCGAAGCGGTCAGGCGCCAGCCGGCCGTCGAAAGTGAACGTCTGGATCATGTTGTAGAGCGGCGCGTCTGCCGAGAGCTTCTGACCCATCCAGATCAAAAACTGGCTGCGGGTCAGGTTGGACCGCTCGGCGGCCGAGCCGCCTGCCCCCGCTTTTTCCGCCGCGTTTTTACCATTTTGTTCGATCACCCGGGATCCTCCATCGGTCGTTGGGGAGTGGACTGGTCAGCCATCGACCGGCTTACGCCGGACGCCTCTGGTCCAGGTAGGCGGCGATCGAGGCGACGGTGCCGAAATTTTCAATCGTCACATCCCCGGCCGGGACCGGCGTCCGCAGCTCGTCTTCGATGAAGGTCACCAGCCGGACCACGCCGAGTGAATCGACGATCCCGCTCAGCAGCAGGTCGTCGTGATCCTGCAGGACGAAATCCTGCTGGCCAACCAGCTCGCGGGCGATAAATTGCTTTATTTTCGTCGGAGTATCCAAGACCTATTCTCCTTCAATCAATGCCGCCAATGCCGCGAGTTATTTCGCGGCGCTTTTTTTGAGGCGCGCCGTCTCGTGGCGGCCGGTTTTCCGCCGCCGGGCCAGGTGGGCCAGAACACCCAGCCCCTGCACGATGACGATCAGGGCGATTACGAGCAGAAAGGCGGCCCGCATCACCGGGAGCCGCTGCTCGACCCGCTGGTAGGCGAAGCCGTGAACAAAGAGCAGCGCCAGCACCAGGTAGGTCAGCCGCTGCAGGTTTTTCCAGGTGCGCATTCCCAGCCGCTTCATGAAGGCGTCGTTCGAGATGACGAGCAGCAGGGACAGCAGGGCGACCATGGCCAGCCCGGCATAGTTGGCCAGCCCGAACCAGCCTCCCTGGATTTTGATGCCGGAAAAACCGGCCTCACTCAGCCAGAGGGTCCAGAGCCGCCAGCCGTCGGTGTGAATCGTGATGGCGAAGGCCATGTGAGCCAGGGCCAGCCCGCCGGCCCAGTAGCCCAGGTCCCGCCGCAGATAGTCGTTCGTCGGGTTCGGCCGGCCGCGCAGCAGGGCCAGCGGGCCGACGGCGAGGGTGGCGGCCAGGAAAAAGAGGGCGCTGTAGGCCAGGGAGACACTGATCCGCCACGTCACGATGCTGATTTTCAGGGCGTCGATGTCGACCCACCGCTCGGGCGAGAAGCCCAGCAGGTAAAACAGCAGGCTGAAGGACAGAACGGCCGACCCGGCCAGCCACACGTGCCGCCGCTGGCGCCGCGTTTTTAAGGAGCGGAGGGAATTCTTTGGGGCTGCCATTCTGGGTTATCCCTCCAACTTCGGCGCGCCGGACCGCGCTGCCAGCGCCCGCTCCCGCAGCACCCGCCGGTCTATTTTTCCGGTGCCCGTGCGCGGCAGTTCGGCGACCAGCAGCAGGTTTTCGGGTACGGCGTAACCGGGCAGCTGGGTGTGCAAGAAAGCTTTCAGCGCTTCGATCGTCACCTGTTTCTCGTGCTTCAAGAGCACGGCCGCCTCCAGCGCCAGCGTGTCATCGCCCAGCGGCAGGGTGTACACCCCATTTTCGGCGACGGCCGGATGGCGCGAGAGGGCGTTTTCAATTTCGTCCAGCTCGACCCGGTAGCCGCGCACCTTGATCTGCCGATCTTTGCGCCCCAGAAAGCGCAGGCTGCCGTCGGGCAGCGCCTGGACCAGGTCGCCGGTGCGGTAAAAGACGTCGTCAAATCCGTCGAAGGTCTGCCGGTAGTAAAAAGCCCGCCGGTTGAGATCCGGCCGCCGCCAGTAGCCGCGCATCATCGTCGGCGCGCGAATCAGCAGCTCGCCGATTTCCCCTTCGGCCACGACCCGATCCGCCTCATCGATCACCAGCCCTTCGGCATTGTCCCAGACCCGGCCGATGGGGATCGACTCGGTGTGATCTTCCGCCAGCGGCGGCACGTGGTAGTAGGTACACTGGTTCACCTCGGCCGGGCCGTAGACGTTGCTGAAGCGAGCCTGGGGCAGCCGCGCCATGAGCGCCCACAGGTGTTTCGGTGGGAACGGCTCGCCGCCGAACAGCACCCAGCGCAGGCTGCTGAGGTCCCGCTCCTCCATGACACCGTGCAGCAGCAGCTGAATCAGGGCGAAAGGCACCGAATACCAGATCGTCAGGCGCTCCTCTTCGATCAGTTTGGAAAGGCTGGCGGGCAGCTTGGTATACGGCTCCGGGATGATTGTCGTCGTCGCCCCGCACAGCGGACCGGAAAAAAAGTCGAACGTCGACATATCAAAATGGAGGGGAGAGTGATTGCTCAACCGATCGGCGTGGGTCACCTCGTAGGTATCGGCCGCCATGCGGGCGTAGCTCAGCCCGCTGAAATGGGTGTGCATCATCCCTTTCGGGGCTCCGGTCGACCCCGAAGTATACATAATGTAAGCCAGGTCCTGGCCCATCAGCCCTGGTATGACTACCGGTTCGGCCGCCAGCCCCGCCAGCGCCGGCCAGGGCGCGAACTCGACAGCGGCCGGCGCCCCTTCGAGACGGTCCAGTCCGATGACAAAGTCCGGCCGCTCCGACCCCGCCAGCAGCTCGGCCACGGCCGCCCGTTTGGGTTCGTGTGTGATCAGGTGGCGGATGTCGCAGTCCCGCAGGACGAGCGCCAGCCGCGGCGCAGGGGCCATGGGGTCGAGCGGCACGTAGGCGGCGCCCGCTTTCATGACGCCGTAGATGGCCACGGCCGTTTCCAGGCTCTTGTTGAGAAAAACCCCCACCCGATCGCCGCGGCGCACGCCCAGCCCGACGAGCAGGTGAGCCAGCCGGTTGGTCTGCTGCTCGAGCTCGGCGTAGGTCAGCGCCTGTTTATTGAAGCGCATGGCCGGATGATCGGGATATTTTTCGGCCGATCGCTGCACCGCGTGTGGGATGAGAAAGGTTCGCTCCATTTTCTCGTTCCCTTACAGTCCCAGCAGGCGGGCGATGATGTTGCGTTGAATATCAGCCGTACCGCCGTAGATGGGACCGGCCACCGCATCGCGCAGATCGCGCTCGATTTCATTTTCTGTCAGGTAGCCCCGGCCGCCGAAGATGCGAATCGCATCCAGGCTCGAGGTGACAAAATGCTCCGCGATGAGCCAGTTGGCCAGCGCCGCCTCGAGCATGACCGGCCGGCCGGCCTGCTTCAGCCAGGCCGCCCGGTAGAGAAAGAGGCGGGCCGCCTCCAGGCGGAGCTTCATCTCGGCAATCCGGTTGGAGATCGTCTGAAATTTGGCGATCGGCCGGCCGAACTGCTCCCGCTCGCGGGCATAGCGGATGCACTGTTCAAGCTGGTAGGCCATCGCCCCGACCTGGCCGGCCAGGATGCAGGCCCGCTCGACTTCCTGCGAGCTGTTAAAGATGCTCGCCCCTGCCCCATCCGCGCCCAGCCGGTTTTCCTCCGGGACGAAGCAGTCCTCCAGCATAATCCGCCCAATCGGCACGGTGCGCAGCCCCATCTTTTCCTGGACCGGACCGGTGGTGAAGCCGGCAGTCCCCCGGTCGACAAAGAAGACGGTCAGCCCCCACTTTCCTTTCGCTGGATCGGTCGTGGCAAAAATGATGGCAAAATCGGCCATCGGGGCAAAGGTGATCAGGGCTTTTTCGCCGTTGAGCACGTAGCCGCCGTCAACCCGGGTCGCCAGCGTGCGGAGGCTGTAGGCGTCGGAGCCGGCGCCGGGCTCGGTCATCCCGTAGCAGCCGATCAGCTCCCCCCGGCAGAGGCCTGGCAGGTATTTCATCTTCTGCGCCTCGCTGGCAAAATCGAGGATGGTCGGCTGGATGCTCCACATCTGGGCGTTGAGGGCGAATGTCAGGCCGTTGTCCCGGCAGCCGTAGCCGATCCCTTCCAGGGTCAGCACCGTGGTCAGGAGATCTTCTCCCTGGCCGCCGTAGGCCCGGGGGACGTGGAGCCCCTGCAGGCCAAAGGCGCCGCAGCGCCGCCAGAGATCCCGGGGGAACTCGCCGCTTTTATCCCGGCCGAGAACGTCGCCGTTCAGTTCTTCCTGCGCGAACCGGATGGCATCTTCTTTGCGGGTGATTTGCTCGGGTGACCAGGAAAAATCCATCTTACTTATCCTTCAGTAATTTCCAGGAGCGCACGGGAGCGGCGGCCGGAAATTAGTGACCTATGGAGCGGCGGCCGGGGCCGTCCCGATCATTTCCTCGTAGGGATCGCGCGGGTCGGCCGCCGCGTGCTCCAGCTCGACGGCCGTGCCCAATCCCATCTCCCGAGCGTAATCGAGCAGCAGCTCCATGGCCACTTGGTCCTCCAGGGCCCAGCCCGTCGAGTCGAAGACGCTGCGGCGCTGCCAGACCGTTTCGTATTTTTCCGGATGGCGCACCACCTCGGCCAGCGAAGGGCCGATTTCCTCCGGGTTCAGCTGCTGGCATTCCCCTTCTTTTTCCGCCTGTTCGCGGAAATCCGGGCAGACGAAGCTGCGCTGCAGCAGCGGCAGCGGTATTTCGAACTTGCCGGGGAAATCGGAGCCGACTGCGTTGATGTGGATCGTCTCTTTGCAGCCGTTGTCGCTGAAAACCGGTCCCCGGCCGACTTCGACGGAGGTCGCCGTGGTCAGAATGTCCGCCTCTTCCACGAGCCGGGGCAGCCATTCCCGGGTGACCGGCACGATCTCCAGGCCGAGGAAGCCGGTCCGTCGAGAGAAGCTCTGGGTGACGGCCGGATCGAGATCGTATACCAGCACTTTTTCGATGTCGAAGATCCGCGACAGGGCGTGCAGCTGGGCCACCGCCTGTGCACCGGCGCCGATCAGGCCGATCACCCGGCTGTCCGGCCGGGCCAGCACCTGGCTGGCCAGCGCCGAAGCCGCCCCGGTGCGCAGGGCGGTCAGAAAAGTGCCGTCGGTGAGGCCGGCCAGGTGGCCGGACCCGGTATCGTAGGCGCTGACCGTGGAGACGATCGTGGGCAGCCCATGGCGCGCCGGGTTGGCCGGATGGTAGCCGACGACCTTGATCGTCACCCGGCCGCCCTGCTGCATGATTGGCATCCATTCGATCAAGCCGAGGTCGGGGTCGGTATAGGTGAAGCCCGCCCGCGTCGGAACAATCGTTGCGGCCGGATCGTAGGCGCTGCAGGCCGCGCGCAGCCGGGCGATCATCTCATCCATCAGGGCATGGAGGGTGACGCGCCGAACGATCGCTTTGACATCGGGAACGGTCAGGATTAAGGTTTTCATAATGCACCGATTTCCTACGGCGGCTTCGAGTTCATCGACGGGTTCGAAACGATGCCGATCCGGCCGGTTTGCCCGGCGCCGGCCGGGCCCGGCACGGCCCAGCGCTCTCAGCTGCCGGCCGGCTGCGGTGTTTCCAGGTCAAACTCGTGGACCACGCGCTCGCGAATCTTTTTAAAACTCTGGCCGTCAAAAAGCGTCGTCACCTGGACAATGATCACCCGCCTGATGGTTTCGGAGCCGTCCAGGACGACCTCACCCGGTCGGGGAAAACTCCAGAGGTAGCGGGGCGCCTGGATGAGCGACCACCAGGTCGGATTGCCCGCTCGCTCCTGGCGGTTGAGAAGCACCCGCCGCATGAAATCCTCCAGTTCGGCCGCCCGATCCGGGTCATGTGGATTCACCGCATGCTCGGCTTCGATCCGCTCGAGGGCGTCCGCCGAACGGACGTCGAGCAGCGCCTCGGCCACCGGCCGGCTGCCCGTCACCCCATAGGCGCCGGTCAGCTGGGTCTCTGCCGACAGATAAGCCAGGTCGCCAAACGTGAATTCGTCGGTATAAGGGACGAAATTCTCAGTGGCCAGCGGGATTTCCTGGCCGCTGTCGTCGATCCCGATAAAGCGGTAGGTGTACTGGACGGGCGTGTCGTACCAGGCCATCGTCGTCGTCTTAAACCAGGTAGCCCCGCCGGCGATCAAGACTATCGAAAGCAGGAGATGCACCGGCGTGTGGATCGCCGGCTCTTCTTCTCGACCAATGCGCCAGAGCAGGGCCAGCAGCGCCAGCTCCAGAGCGATCCATTTCCAGAAAAAGATCCCCGAGACGATGAACACGCCGAGGTGAAACATCGGAAACAGGACCAGGAACCAGCGGCTGGTCCAGCGGCGGGCGACGATAAAGAGACAGCCGAGTTCGACCACGGCCGTAAAGATCATCATCGGCCAGACGGCCGCCCGCAGGACGCGGACGAAAGTGACCACCGCCTCCGGAGAAAGAAAGCTCAGCCAGCCGCTGGCGTAGCCGCCGGGCATGAGCAGGTAGATGTGGGGAAAGCTCAGCCAGTCGAGCTGAAATTTTCCCAACCCGGAGCGAAAATAGGAGGCGGCCACCAGGCTGAGCAGGATGAACAGGAGATCGGCCGTCCGCCGGAAGCCCACCAGGGTGTAAACGAAGCCCATCGCCGCGACCAGAATTAAAGCTCGCAGCAGCAGATTGACTTCGGTCCAGACATAATACTGGCCGGCCACCGGATAGTTAAACTGGGTGACGATCGCCCGCAGGAGCAGGACGAACGGCAGGACGAAAACCGGCCGCCAGAAAACCAGCAGGGCCAGCCCAAACAGCAGCAGCCGGTCGAAGAGATGGCCCTGGTTGAAATAGAGGTTGAAATCGTACGTGCCGTAAGCCCAGGCCGCCACGAGGCAGACAAAACCGGTGAACAGGCCCAGGGGCCGGCCGTACTCAAGCGCCGTCCAGGGCTTAAACGCCCGTTCCCTCTGCCAGATCAGCACGGCCGCCAGCAGCAGGGCGATGGCCAGGTAAAGCGGATGTCTGGCGATGCGGCCGACTAATTCGACGGCCAGAACCGGCTGGAAATAACCCCTGATGGGCAGATCGGTCACTTTGCGGACCCACCAATCGAGGGCGAAAAAACCGGTCATGAAAATGGCAACGCGGGCCGCGAGCCGGACGGCACCCGGCAGCGGGCTGTCGGCAAAGACAGCGTAAAACCATCCGGCCAGTTCATGGAACAGCCGGTCAAATGTCCCCCACCAGCGCGTTGTAACGTCCATTTGCTGCCCGCCGGTGAATGCAGTCCGGCAGGGATTTACTGCCGGCACCTGCACCCCGATATCTGCAATCACTGTCACAAAACCCGACTGTCTTCCTTGATATTTAATCTACCGAACAGCCGGCAGTTGCTCCGCCGTCCGGCTGATAAAAACAGTCGAAAATCAGCCCGGCCACAAAGGCATGTCCTTCGGCGGTAAAGCGGCCGGTGCCTTCTTTAAAAAATAATCGTTGGATCTGGCCGGCCGTCAGGCCGCGACCCTGCATCGCCTGGCCGAGCGACAGGAATGGAATGCCGTTCTCCCCGGCGAACTTTTCCAGCGCCCGGTCCGGCGCGAACAGATCGTACTCCTGCCATTCCGGACTCCAGGCGCCGGAGCCGGCCTCGGCGTAGAAGCCGGCCGGGAAGTACGGGATCGTCACCAGCCGCATCGATACCCCATCCGCCTCCAGCTGTGCTTTAAAGGTCAGGATCTGCTTGGTGGCGATTTCGATATTTTCATCGAAGCGCGCTCCCCCATCCCGGGCAAACATGAAATCGCTTTCCCCGAACGGCCGCCCGACCCCCGCGCCGGCCGTGCTGGCATAACCGGGATAGACGTCTACCAGGAAATCGAAATCGGTGCGCAGCCAGTCCCGCAGCATGTTGGCCAGGAAGAGGTGGGTCTGGATGACATGCACCGGGTTGGGGGTCTCGTAGCCGCGAATGACCGTGTGCCAGAGATCGTGGCGCAGGGGCTGATCGGCCTCGACGACGAGCGGCCAGTCATTTTCGTCCAGTTCGACGAAGGGCAGCGGGCCGCCCGGCTCCGACCAGGTCTGGAAATCGTTGGCCAGGTGGAAGAGCACCACCACTTCATTGGGTTCAAGCGGCGTGAGGGTAAAGGGATACAGGATATCGCTGAGGTAGATCGTCGGGCCGTAGTCCGGCATTCCCAGGGACATGACCTCGAACGGCTGATCTTTCGTGCTGCCGCCGTTGATCAGGTCATCCAGGACCACGCCCATGTTCTCTTCCGGCTTCACCTGCAGCCCCAGCAGATAGGAGTCGCCGGTCAAGATGATGCGGGTCGTGTCGTCGGCCAGGCGAAACTCCGGGTAGTACCAGCCATAGTGATTGGCCCGGCCGTGGCCAAACCCTTCGGCCGTCTGGTAGACTCGGCCGGTAAAGGTATAGAGGCCGTTGATGGTTTGATAGGGCAGCCAGCCGAAAAATGAGAGAAGCTGGAAAGTTCCTTCGACCAGCGCCAGGACGGCCAGCAGGCCGATAGCCGCCCGCCGCCAGGTCTGCACCCGCTCTCCGGGAGTGACCCGAGCGAACAGAACCAACCCGGCCGTCATGCCCATGAGGATCAGCAGGGCGATTTCCAGCAGGGGAAAACGAGCCCACCGTTCCGGTATGAGGAACATGGAGATGATCGCGCCGGCGAACCCGAGGAGCATCAGGAGTCCCAGCCAGCCCCGCTTCTGCACGTAGCCGATCCATTGTTTGAGGCGGTCGACGCCGTGAACGTCGGTAATCAGGCGGTACCAGAAGATAAAGCCCAGCGAGTAGACGACGAGGAAGATGGCAAAGGGAATCGAATAGAGTCCCAGAATCGTCGGCGGCTCGCTGCGGTGGGTGAACAGATCGACAAAGCCGGCGACCCACAAAATAGCCCCGATGATTTCCAGAAGGACCCACTCCGCCTGCACCAGCCAGGGCTCCAGGCGTTCTTCCAACGACAGGGATGGGTTGTTTTCCATGGACTTTTTTCGCGATGCATCCATAGGGGTTCCTATCCGGGCAAGTAGCGACTAGAGACCGCGGAGAATGAAAAGGCCGGCGATGGCGATGAAGGCGCCGGAAAGGCGGAGAATGATCGGACCCCGCGGCCGGCGCAGGGCGATGTACCCGAGAAGGGCGCCGATGATGTGGAGCCCGGCCGTCGCCGTCATGAACCCGAGCACGTAGGCGATCAAATACAGGGGATCCTCCGAAATGCGCGGCAGTTCAGCTCCATGGGCATGGCCGTGAAACAGGCCGAAAAACCCCACGAAGACCATGACGATCGTCACCGGCAGCCGGGTTTTGGCCAGCAGAGCCGCTCCCAGAATGATGACTGAGCCGGCGATTCCGTACTCAACCATGGGGACCGGCACCCCGTAGAAACCGATGACCCCACCGAAGCCCATGGCCAGCACGAAGGTCACCGGCACGGTCCAGATCGCCCGCCCGCCCATCTGGGCGCTCAGCAGGCCAACCGTCAGCATCGCCAGCATGTGATCCATGCCCAGGAACGGATGCAGGAATCCTTCCACGGCCGTGCCGCCGCCCGGGGCGATGTGGAGGATCGAGGACAAGATTGAGCCGATAATTTCCATAAGTTCGTCTACACTCCTTCGGAGACTTGGATGAACAGTCCACAGGTAGCCGAAATCGGCAGTCTGGCCCGGCTGGCGTCATTTAAAAATCCACACGCCTGGCCGTCGCCAATGCCATGACAGAGGCATTGGGACCCGGAAGCCCGTTATTGGGTAATTCAATTGTCGTTACTGCGCAGATGATTTTTTCGTTTCCCGGAACCACGCCTGTCCCTTGCGATGGGTTCCTGGAAACAGAAAATCAGGAGAGTACGGTCCTACCTCGAGATGAGCGGCAAGGTTGCTTTTCGCCTGGTTTCCCTTCCTCTCGCTTCCTCTGATTCTGATATTTAACGCCCTTTGGTTATCCAAACGGGCGGCCGCCGGCGCGTCATCATACCTGATCCTTCCCGATCATAGGCCCGAGACACACTGATGCGGCCAGTGCTGCCGTATTGTGAAGTCTAGCAACCCTCTCTTACGACCCGTCTTTCCGGTCAAGGGGGACGCCTTTATCCCGGAGCATCCGGCAGAATAATCAAATCGTGAATCTGGCGCACTGCCCGCCCCACCTCGTGGGCATCGACGACCACGCTGATGCTGCACTCCGAGGAACCCTGGGCGATGGCCAAGATGTTGACGCCGGCGCTGCCCAGCGCGGTGAACAGGCGGCCGGCGATCCCCGGTGTTCCCCGCATGCCGGCTCCGACGGCCGTCACGATCGCCACCGGCTCGAGCGACCAGATTTTGTCGATGTCCCGGTGGCGCAGCTCCCCGGCGAACTCCTGCCGCAGCTGGGCCAGCACCTGCGGGGCCGCCGATTCCGGCAGCACGAAACAGATCGACTGCTCCGAGGAGGACTGGGTGATCATGAGGACGCTGGCCCGGCTCTCTGCCACCGCTTTGAAGGTGCGGGCGGCCACGCCGGGCACGCCCATCATCCCCCGCCCCTCAACCGTCACCAGGCTGAGCGCCTTAATGGCCGTTACCGCTTTCACCCCGGTGCCGGCCGACTCCTCCTCCCCATTGAAGACGATGACCGTGCCCGGGTGATCCGGGTTGAAGGTGTTTTTTATCCGCAGCGGGATGTGGCTTTCCATGACCGGCCGCATCGTCCGCGGATGGAGCACGCCGGCCCCGTAGTAGGCCAGCTCGGAGATTTCGCCGTAGGTCAGCCGGGGAATCGTGCGCGCCTCGGTCACGAGCCGGGGATCGGTCGTCATGACCCCGTCGACGTCGGTCCAGATCCAGACTTCGTCGGCCTGCAGCGCCCGGCCGAGGATGGCCGCGCTGTAGTCGGAGCCCCCACGGCCGAGGGTGGTCGTGAGCCCCTCTGGTGTGGCCGCGATGAAGCCGGTGACCACCGGCAGCACATCCGCGGCCAGCAGCGGCCCCAGGCGGGCGGTGGTTTTTTCCCGGGTTTCCTCGATCTGCGGGGTGGCGGCCGTGAAATCATCATCGGTCACGATCAGCTCCGTGGCGTCGACCGCCTCGGCCGGCCGGCCCCGCTGCCGCAGGTAGGCGGCCAGGATCCGCACGCTCATCTGCTCCCCCATCCCACTGATGGCGTCCGTCGCGCGCGGCGTGATCTCCCCCAGAATGCCGATCGCCTGGCAGAGATCTTCAAAGCGCTCGACGAAGCCATAGACGTCGGCGCGCACGGCGGCGCGCACGGCCGGATCCTCGATCAGCCCGTCGATCGCTTCGTCGTGGATCTCGCGCAGCTGCTGGGCGATGGCGGGGATCGTCTCCCGGCGGCCGGCCAGGGCCGCTCGCGAGCCGTCCAGCAGGAGGTCGGTCACCTTGACCGGCTTCGAGCCCATGCCGGAGGCGATGACGACGACCGACCCCCATTCTCGTTTAAATTTTTCGATTAAATCGGCCGTCTCTCGCATCGCCTGAGCGCTGCCCACCGAGGTGCCGCCAAATTTCATTACCAGTGTCATATCTGTCCTATTCGTCGAGCCGTCCGGGCCGGCTCCTGTCTGGTCCCGTGTCGATCTCTTCCATCATTCAGCTAGCGGGCCGTTCGCTCCGGCCGGCCGACGTACAGCGCCGTGGTATAGACCAGCCGCAGCCGGCCGTCCCGGGCATAGCGGTCGAAGAGCCCCCGCAGGGCGGCCGCCAGGGGCTCGTAGTGGGGATCCCCCGGCAGCGGGGAATACGATTTCGACAGAGCCAGGGCCAGCAGGGTGTCGAAGTCGAGCCGCTGCTCGTGCATAAATTGGTAGGCAGCGTGCCCCCGGCCGAGCAGCACCCGCCGGTCTCTCTCTTCTTCGTTGGGCCGCCGCGGCGGCGGATCCTGGCCGGGATACTGCCCGAGCAGCGCGCTGAAGGCGGCCGAAACGGCGTCGTGGCTGTCCCGGCTGTTCCAGACCAGGGCGACCTGCCCGCCGGGGCGCAGAATCCGGTTGAATTCAGCCGCGGCCGGTTCGACGTCAAACCAGTGAGCGCTCTGGCCGGCCGTGATAAAATCGACGCCGGCATCCGGCAAGCCGGTCGCCTCGGCCGAGCCTTCCAGGCTGTGAAACCGGTCGAAACCGGCCAGCTCGACCTCGGCCGCGGCCCGCATCTCAGCGTTCGGCTCCACCCCGTAGACCGTGCAGCCGCGGGCCAGGAAAGGGGCGGCCAGCCGGCCGGTGCCCGAGCCGATATCGGCCACCACCGAGCTTTCGGACAGGCCGAACTGATCGGCCAGCACGGCCAAAACCTCGACCGGATATCCCGGCCTTGATTTGACATAATATTTCGCCCGCGCGTTGAACGCCTGCTTTCCAACCATTCCGTCGATCCCGCCACAGCCCGCTTCTGTGGAGCCGGCGCATCCAGCCGGCCGCCTTAAAATAAAAAACCCCTCCGCCGGAGGCGAAGGGGAGAGAAACGCAACGTCTGGCCACGTTCTTATCTTCCAGTCGCTTCTGACTGCCGGACTTAGCACCAATTCCGCAAAACGCGGCGGCTGCTGAGGTTTCATCGGGCCGTTCCCTCCACCTCTCTGGATAAGATATTGGGGTTTTAAGTCGTTTGACGACGGCCAAGCATAGCAAAAGCGGCGGGGGCTGTCAAAATACGCCCCAATCCACGGGCTCGCCCCCCTGAAGCGATATGCGGCGCTGATGGAAATCGCCTATAATTGCCGTTTACTGTCCTGGCAAGACCGCCCGGGCTTTTTTTTAAGACTGCCAGCATGGAAGAGAAATTCTGATGTCCACGGAAGACCTGACGACGACCTCGAACTTTATTCGCACGATCATCGACGAACACAACGCCAGCGGCCGGTTCGGCGGCCGGGTCCACACCCGCTTTCCACCTGAACCGAACGGCTACATGCATATCGGCCACGCCAAATCGGTCTGCCTCAATTTCGGGCTGGCCCAGGACTACGGCGGCAAGTGCAACCTGCGCTTCGACGACACAAACCCGACCAAGGAAGAGCAGGAATATGTCGACAGCTTTATCCGGGACATCGAGTGGCTCGGCTTCACCTGGGATGGCCTCTATTTCGCCTCGGATTACTTCGGCCGCCTCTACGAATGGGCCGTGGAGCTGGTCAAAAAGGAGCTGGCCTACGTCGACGACCTCAGCGCCGAGGAGATTCGCGAATACCGGGGCACCCTGACCACGCCGGGTAAAAACAGCCCCTACCGGGATCGCTCCGTCGCCGAAAATCTCGACCTGCTCGAGCGGATGAAAAACGGGGAGTTTCCCGACGGTTCCCGGGTGCTGCGGGCCAAAATTGACATGACCTCCCCCAATATCACCCTGCGCGATCCGGTCATGTACCGCATCCTGCACGCCGAACACCACCGCACCGGCAGCGACTGGTGCATCTACCCGCTGTACGACTGGGCCCACGGCCAGAGCGACTCGATCGAGGGGATCACCCATTCGATCTGCACCCTGGAATTCGAAAACAACCGGCCGCTCTACGAGTGGTTTCTCGACCAGCTCGACCTCTACAAGCCGCAGCAGATCGAATTCGCCCGGCTCGAGCTCAACTACACCAACACCAGCAAGCGCCGGCTGCTGCAGCTGGTGCAGGACGGGGCGGTCAGCGGCTGGGACGACCCCCGTATGCCGACCGTTTCCGGAATGCGCCGCCGCGGGTACACCCCGGCTGCCATCCGCAACTTCATCGACCTGACCGGCGTCTCAAAGGCCAACAGCACCGTCGACGTCGGCCTGCTCGAGTTTGCCGTGCGGGACGACCTCAACAACACCGCCCCCCGCCGCATGGCCGTCCTCGATCCGCTCAAGGTCGTCATCGAAAATTATCCGGAAGACAAAACCGAGTGGGTCGAAGTCGACAACTACCCCCAGTTTCGGGACGGGGTGCCCGAAGGGCTGGAAGCGGTGCGCCGGGTTCCCTTCTCGCGCGAAATCTACATCGAGCGAGATGATTTCATGGAAGAGCCGGCCAAAAAATTCTTTCGGCTCGCCCCCGGCCGGGAAGTCCGCCTGATGAAAGCCTATCTCATCACCTGCACCGAGGTGATCAAGGACGCCGGCGGCGCCGTGACGGAGCTGCGCTGCACCTACGATCCGGAGACCTACGGGGGCAATGCGCCCGACGGCCGCCGGATCAAAGGGACCCTGCACTGGGTCTCCGCCCACCATGCGGCCGCGGCCGAGGTCCGCCTCTACGACCGGCTGTTCGCCGTCGAGGATCCCAACAACGCCCCCGAGGGGGGGGATTGGATCGACAATCTCAACCCCGGCTCCCTGACCATCGCCGCGGCCATGGTTGAGCCCCTCCTGGCCGAGGCCGCCCCGGGCGAGCGCTTCCAGTTCCTCCGCCACGGCTATTTCGCCGTCGACCCCGACACCGGGCCGGACAGGGTGGTCTTTAACCTGACCGTCGGCCTCAAAGATACCTGGGCCAAGGTTCAGGATCAGTAGCGCCTCGAGAAACCGGGTTTTGAGAACACCCGGTTTCTTTTATAATCCCCTGCATGAGACGCAGTCCCGAACGCTGGCGCGCCATCGAAATGCGGCTCGGACGTGAATCCACCGCCTGGGTGTCTACCGTCCGTCCCGACAACAGCCCGCACCTGCTGCCCGTCTGGTTCGTCTGGCTCGACAATATCTTCTATTTCGTCGTGCCTACCCACAGCGAACAGTATGAAAACCTGAAGCTCAACCAGCGCGTCTCGATTTCGCTGCCCGATCCCGAGCGGGTGATCATGATTGAAGGCGAGGCCCACGCCAGCAGCCGCACCGCTTCGGAAAAACTGTCCGAATACTTTTTCAATAAATACGAGTTCGATTTTACCCGGGACCCGGAAATCGAGTGGCGGCTGGTCGAGGTCACACCCAGCCGGCTGCTGGCCTGGGGCGACGGCTACGATCACGAAGGGGTCCAGGTCCTGTAGAGCCGAAGCGGTGGGCACGATCCGAATTAGCACTCTATCAGCGCGAGTGCCAGATCTTACAGCTTTCCAATTTTGAGCTTCTAAACTGGATTAATTCAGTTAAAATTTGGGGGAAGGCTGTCCCTCAGCCGGCCGTCTGAACGGCCGAACCGAGAGCGAACTCGCCGGATTCAGTCCAACGCGATCATCCAGACCAGCCGAAGCCCGGCCGCAGCCTGCCCGGCGGCCTGTCTGACAGGAGGCAGATCCAACGAACCATGTCCATGCGATTTGATCGTTTTACCGAACGAGCCCAGGATGCGGCTGCCCGCGCCTATAAAATCGTCCAGCTCTACAGCCACAGCCAGGTCGACACCGAACATCTCTTCCTGGCGCTGCTCGAGCAGAACGATGGGGCCGTCGCCCACATTTTGAACTATCTCAATGTCGACGTAGCGGGCATGATCTCGCGCGTCGAAGACGTCCTGCGGAGCACGCCGAAGGTCAATGTTTACGGCGGCGGCGTCGGTCAGATTTTCTACACGCCGCGCATTCGCACCATCCTCGAACTCGCCCAGAGCGAGGCCAACCAGCTCAAGGATGAATTTATCTCCACCGAACACATCTTCCTGGCCCTGCTGAGCGAGCGCAACACCGCCACCTCGCGCATCCTGCAGGAATACGGCATCACGCGGGAGCGGGTCAACGAGGCGATTCAGGACATCCGCGGCGGCCGCCGGGTCACCGACGCCAACGCCGAGTCCCGCTACAAGGCGCTGGCCAAATACAGCCGGGATCTGACCCAGCTGGCCCGGGAAGGGCGGCTCGACCCGGTCATCGGCCGGGATGACGAGATTCTGCGCCTGATCCAGGTGCTCAGCCGGCGCACGAAAAACAACCCGGTTCTGATCGGCGAAGCTGGCGTCGGCAAAACGGCCATCGTCGAAGGGTTGGCGCAGAAAATCGTCGAGCACGACGTGCCGGCCAATCTGCTGAACAAGGTCGTCATGTCTCTCGACCTGGGGGCGATGATCGCCGGCAGCCGCTTCCGCGGCGAATTCGAGGAGCGGCTCAAGGCGGCCATTGAGGAAGTTCAGAACTCCGAAGGAGAGATCATCCTCTTCATCGACGAGCTGCACACCGTCGTCGGCGCCGGTGCCGCCCAGGGGGCGATGGACGCCAGCAACATGCTCAAACCGGCCCTGGCCCGCGGCGAGCTGCAGTGCGTCGGGGCGACGACACTCGACGAATACCGGCAGTATATCGAGAAAGACAGCGCCCTTGAGCGGCGCTTCGCCCCGGTTTTCGTCGATGAGCCGACGGTCGAAGAGACAATCCAGATTCTGCACGGAGTGCGGGATCGCTACCAGGCCCATCACAAAGTGCTCTACGCCGACGCCGCCCTGGAGGCGGCCGCCCGGCTTTCCGACCGGTACGTGACCGACCGCCGCCTGCCGGACAAGGCGATCGACCTCATCGACGAGGCCGCCGCCAAGCTGCGGGTCACCCTCTACACCCTGCCGCCGGAAATCAAGGAGCTCAAAAAGCAGGTCGACCACCTGGCGGCCGAGGAAGAAGCGGCCCACAACGTCCGCGACTATGAGCGGGCGGCGACCAACCGGGCCGAACGGCTCCGCCTTGAAACGGAGTACAACGAGGCGCGGGAGGCATGGCTCCAGGAAAACGCCATTGACGAGGTGGTCGGGCCGGAGGATATCGCCCAGGTCATCGCCTCGTGGACCGGGATCCCGGTCACGCAGATGATGGAAACCGAGGCCAACCGGCTGCTCCACATGGAGGAGCGGCTCGGCGAGCGGCTGGTCGGGCAGAAGAAGGCGATCGCCGCCCTGGCCGACGCCATCCGCCGCAGCCGGAGCGGGCTGAGCGATCCCCGCCGGCCGATCGGCTCCTTCATCTTCCTGGGGAGCTCCGGCGTCGGGAAAACCGAGCTGGCCAAGGCGCTGGCCGAGTTCATGTTCGGCGACGAGGATGCCCTGATCCGGGTCGACATGAGCGAATTCCGCGAGCAGCACACGGTCAGCCGCCTCTTCGGCGCGCCGCCGGGCTACGTGGGGTATGAAGAAGGGGGCCAGCTGACCGAGCAGGTGCGCCGCCGGCCGTACAGCGTCGTCCTCTTTGACGAAATCGAGAAGGCCCATCCCGACGTCTGGAACGCCCTGCTGCAGCTCCTCGACGACGGCCGTTTGACCGACGGCCAGGGCCGGGTGGTCAACTTCCGCAACACGGTCATCATCATGACCAGCAACGTTGGCACTTCGTTCGTCAAGACCTCCGGCGCGCTCGGCTTTGCCGGCATGCGCGATCCGGAAGAAGCTTCCCGGCACAAGGAGATCGAAGAGGCGCTCAAGAAGACGTTCCGGCCGGAGTTCATCAACCGGATCGACGAAATCATCATCTTCGAGCCGCTGTCCAAGGAAGAAGTGGTGCAGATCGTCGATCTGCAGATGACAGAAGTGGCCAAGCGGCTGGCTGAACACGGCGGCATCACCCTCGAGCTCACCCCGGCGGCCAAGAGCTGGCTGGCGGATCAGGGCTTCGACAAGGATTTCGGTGCCCGGCCGCTCAAAAGAGCCCTGCAGCGCTATGTCGAAAGCCCGATGTCGGTCAGCCTGCTCAAAGGGGAGTTTGAGGCCGGCGACCGCGTTCTGGTCGATGTGGACGACAGCGTGCTCACCTTCACCCGGATCCAGGTCGACGTCGACGCCGAGGCGGAGGTGGTGCCGGTGTAGGTCGGGCTTGCGGCTCCCTTATTCTTGCTCGATTGTAGATGAACGGTTCCGGGTCTGGCGGCCCGGAACCGTTTTATTTTTTTTGCGCGGCGCGCCACTCGTCGTGCGGGGGGACCTCTTCCCCGACCGACCAGAAGAAGAAATAAGCCCCCATCGGCCCCATGAATTTAAACTGCCGGCAGAACTGCTTTTCCCGCGCGGGATAGTCGAGGGAATCGAGCGACCGCAGGTAGCCGGCAAACGACCCGTGTTGGCCGATCAGCTCGCGGGCGATGCGGGCATTCTGGATGGTCGCTTCGATCTTGCGGCCGTTGCGCACGATCCCTTTGTCTTCGACCAGGCGGGCGACGTCTTCGTCGGTGAAAGCGGCCACCCGATCGACGTCGAAGCCGGCGAAAGCCGTCTGAAAATTCGGCCATTTCTGCCGGATTACCTGCCAGCTGAAACCGGACTGAAAGACCGCCTGGGTAATTTTTTCGAAATAACCCGCGTTATTTTCGGGCACGGCCCGGGGAGGAACTTCCGGCTGATAAGTTGACATAACTCTTGCTCCTTGCTTGTCGAACATCCGACCGGCCGCCCGCGGCCGCCCGTGAACGCATCTTAGAGTATTTACCGGCCGCCTGTCAAAAAGTGGCCGGCCTTCGTGACATATCCTGAAACAGGTTGAGAGTTTTGACCCGCTGGTTGGTGGTAAAATGGGGGCCATATTTTCCCGGAAACTGGCAGTTTCCGGGAAAATTAGGGGGCCGAAACCGGGCGTGGAACAGCCGGTCGGGCTCATTGCTGCCGGTTTATGGGCCTGCCGCGCTTTCCCCCCATCTCCTTGAAACGGCCAGGCAGATAGGCCACCATAATCCGGCCGCTGTCGATGTGCAGCGGCAAATGAGGAAACCGATGTCCGAACTCCCAACTCCGACCTGCCAGGTTATCCAGCCGGGGGCGACCTTTGAAGGCAAGCAGGCCTTCACCTATTTCGCCGGCATCGCCGCCGAAAATACCGGCGCGGCCGGCATCTGCATGCACCTGCTGACCATCCCCCCCGGCGGCCGGGCCAGGGCGCATCTGCACGAAAACCACGAAACCGCCATCTACTGCCTGTCCGGCGAGGCGGGCATGTGGTTTGGCGAAGGGTTAGCCGAGCATCTCGTCGTCAAAGCGGGCGAGTTTCTCTATATTCCGGCCGGCGTTCCCCATCTCCCTTACAACGCCAGCGAGCGCGAGCCGTGCACGGCCGTGCTGGCCCGCACCGATCCCAACGAGCAGGAAAGCGTCGTCCTGCGCCCCGACCTCGACGCCGTCCATTCCAATTAGTCAGGCGCCGCTGAAGGTGAGCCGGCCGGCCTGCTTCAGGATGCGGGCGGCCTGCAGGGAAACCCAGCGGGCGGTCTCCTGCCGGTCTCCCAGCCCCCAGCCGCGGCGGCCAAAGGGGTTGCGCCCGCGCCAGCGCCCCTGCCGGCTCCGCTGCCCCTCGAGCCAGTCGAGGGCGGGCTGCGCGCCGGGATGGTCGAGCCGGTCCAGCTCCCCAAGCACGCGCAGCGTGAAGAGAATGTCGGCCTGGTAGTAGAGCGGAAAATTGAGCCGGAACCAGTAGGGGCTGATTTTGCCGTTCTCGGGCACCGGGTAGTCGGCGTCGGTCAGGTTGTGCTGACTGAGCAAGAATTCCACGCCGTCAGTCAAAGCACTCTCCACTTCAGGCGAGCGGCGGCCGGCCGGCAGCGCGGCCAGCCCCCAGAAGGTGCGCGCCACTCCCCAGGCGCAGGCATGGCCGCTGTTGATCTCGCAGCGACAGTGGCCGTTCCCCAGGTCGCGCACGGCGTAGCCGACCAGGGCTGCCGCCCGCGGGTCGTCGAAGCGGCCGGCGTGGAAGGCATAGCGCATGATGTTCCCCCACAGGCAGGAGAAACCGAGGTTATTTTCGGCCAGGCGCTGCTGCAGCCGGCCGGCCGTATCGGCCAGCATGAAGTCGACGCCGCGCTGAAAGCGCCCGTCGGCGGGATCGACCCAGAGCTCGGCCAGCACCATCAGGCTCCAGTGGGAGCTCGTGTATTTCGGCGTGTAGTAGCTCTGCTCGTTTTCCCAGTGGCCGGCCGGGGTCTGCCGGGCAAAGATAGCCGGCACCGGCCCGCCGGTCATGATGGCCTTTCGGTCGTCCGCCGCGGCCGGATCATCCGGCCCGGCTCCCAGCAGGTCAATTCGGGTCTGGTAGCGGATCGAAGGGGTTTCCGCCGCCAGCAGCCAGTCAATGAACTGTTTTTCCGTCCCCATTTTTAGCCTCCCTTTCCAGGATCGACTGATCGATCCGGTTTGATGCCCTCAGTGTAGCAAAAACCGGCCGCTTTCAGGGTGAAATCGTCCCCAAAGCCGGCCGGCTGCTCCCCGAAGCAAAGGGCAGCGCCGTCGACCGCTCTCTCCCCAAAAGCCTGTCACCTCACGAGGCGCGGAATCCTGCGCCTGCTGGCGAACCGACCAATCCGCTGGCGCCCCGCGGCCCGAGCAGGGAACAGGTCACGATCCGATCAACCCTTCAAAACAGCCTGCGCCACCTCCCGCAGGGTCAGCCGGGTCTCCCGGGCGCGCAGCTGCAGCAGGCGGTAGGCATCCGCCTCATTGAGCCCCTTCTCCACCATCAGCTTCCCCTTGGCCCGGTCGACCAGTTTGCGCGTTTCCAGAGCCTGCGCCAGCTTTTCATTGGCTGCGTGCAGATCCTTTATCTCCTGGAAGCGCTTGATGGCCACGGCGATGGCCGCCTCGAGGGCATTCGGCTGCACCGGCTTGATCAGATAGCCGTGGATCGGCAGCTCCGAAGCTTTTTCGATCAGATCGGCGTCGCTGTAAGCGGTGAGCAGGATGATCGGCAGGGGGCGTTCACGGCTCAGCACCCGGGCCGCTTCGATGCCGTCGGTGTACGGCATTTTGACGTCGAAGATGGCCAGGTCGGGGTTCTGCTTGCGGGCCATCTGCAGCGCTTCCCGGCCGTTGCTGGCGTCGTAGACGACGTGCCCCAGCTCGCGCAGGATCGCCTTTAACCCCAGGCGAATGATCGCTTCGTCGTCGGCGATTAAGATGCGCATGTTCTCCTGCCCATCCTGGCCTATCCATCGGAATCCCGGACGAGCGACCGGGGCAGCCGCAGGGTAATCTCGGTTCCCTCGGCCAGCCGGTTAAACGAGACCCGTCCCTTCAGATCTCCTTCGACCAGTGATTCGACCAGCTCCAGCCCCAGGTTGCGGCCGAAATTCTCCGGCAGGCCGCGGCCGTTATCGACGACGCTGACCAGGAATTCCTCGGCGACCCGGGCCAGGCTGATTTCAATGCGGCCGCGGCCGCTGTTCTGCCCGGCGAAGGCATGCTCCAGGGCATTTTGGACCAGCTCATTGACGACGAGCGCCACGCCGGTCGCCGCCCGGCTGGGCAGGGCGAAATCCTCCCCCTTGACCACGATGTCGATCGCCCGGCCGGGCGCCACCATCGTCATGCGGACAATCCGCTGCAGCACATCTTTGACGTCGACCAGGCGGAAGCCCCGCTCCGAGAGGACTTCGTGGACGGCCGCGATGCTCTGCACCCGGCCGATGCTGACCTCGAGCAGCTCGCGGGTGTTGAGCTTGTCCGCCTCGGCCATCTGCAGCCGCATCAGCATGGCTACTGTTTGCAGGTTGTTTTTGATCCGGTGGTGCATCTCCCGCACGACGGCCGCGTTCGTCACCAGCTGGGCGTTTTCGATGGCCAGCGCCGTCTGGTTGGCCAGAGTGCCGAACAGGGTCCGCTGCTTCGGGGTGAAGATCACCTCCCGGTTGGTGTAGCAGGTCATGACGCCGATGACCCGGTCGCGCACCGTAAGGGGCACGGCCAGCATCGAGACCAGCCCTTCTTCCCGAGCCAGATCTTTGGCCAGGTACAGCGGATGCTCCAGGACGTTGGGAATGAAGATCGCCCGGCCGCTTTCGGCGACCTGGCCGATCACCCCATCGCCGAGCGGCAGGGGGGGGCGGTGGCGGTAGGGAGCATCCGCGCGGCGGGCGGAGCGCAGCTCGAGGTACTCGCCGGTTTCGTCGAGCAGAAAAATCGAGCAGACGGCCGCATTCATCGACTGCGCGGCCATCCCGGTGACGACGTCGAGCATGTCCTCGAGATACTGGGGAGCGGTGACCGCCTTGCTCAGCTGGGCCAGGGTCTGCAGCTCCTCGAGCTGCTGCCGCTGCCGGTCATAGAGCTGCGCCTTGTACAGCGCCCCGGCCGCCAGATCGCCGATCAGGGTCAAAAACTCCACTTCGTCCGGGGTGTAGCTGTGCGGGCGCAGGGTCTGGACGTTGAGTGCGCCGATCGTGTTCTCCTCGACGATGAGGGGGACCGCCAACAGCGACTCGAAGACCATCTCTTTGGCCCCGACGACCCGCTTGAAAAAGGGATTCTGCTTGGCGTTGGCTGCGAAAACCGGCCGCCCCTGCAGCACCGCCTGGCCGGTCATCCCCTCTCCCACGCGCAGAGTCCCCCGGCCAAGCGCCTGGGACGCCAGCCCGGTGGTGGCCCGCAGCCGCAGAGTTTCGTGGTCCGGGTCGAGGAGGTAGAGGCTGGAGGAATCGACCCCCATCAGATCGGTTGTCTGACGGACGATCAGATCGAGAGTGGTATCCAGATCTTCCACCGCCCCGAGGGCGCGGGTGATCTGGCGCAGTCCCTGCATAACATGACTTTGCAGCGGTGCCGTCTCCTGGAGCGCCATGCTCTAATTGTGGTCGGGATTGGGCCGATCGTCAACCGGAAATGATGGACATCTCGCCCGCCGCTCCTGCCGGAAAACAAACGGCCGGGCTCATCGGAGCCCGGCCGCATTCCACCTGAATGGCGGCATTTAGACGCCGTAGTAGAGGACGAATTCGTACGGATGCGGCCGCAGGCTGACCGGCCCGACTTCCTCTTCTTTCTTGTACTCGACGAACGCTTCGAGCAGGTCTTTGGTGAAGACCCCGCCCTCGAGCAGGAAGTCGTGGTCGGCCTCCAGGGCGTCGATCGCCTCGTTGAGCTTGCCGACCGTCATCTGGACGTTCCCCATGTTCTCTTCTTCGAAGAGGTCGATTTCCACCGGATCGCCGGGGTGGATCTTGTTCTTGATCCCATCGACGCCGGCCATGACCATCGCCGCGAAGGCGAGATAGGGGTTGGCGGCCGGATCGGGGCTGCGGAACTCAACCCGCTTGGCTTTGGGGGAGCTGCTGTACATCGGGATGCGGCAGGCAGCCGACCGGTTGCGCGCCGAATAGGCGATCACGACCGGTGCCTCGTAGCCCGGCACCAGCCGGCGGTAGGAGTTGGTGGTCGGGGCGCAGATGGCCAGCAGGGCGTTGATGTGCTTGAGGATGCCGCCGATGTAGTAGAGGGCTGTCTCGCTCAAGCCGGCGTAGCCATCGCCGGCAAAGAGGTTCTGGCCATCCTTCCACATCGACAGGTGGGTGTGCATACCGGAGCCGTTGTCGGCGAAGATCGGCTTGGGCATGAAGGTGACCGTCTTACCCGCCTTCTTGGCCACGTTCTTGACGATGTACTTGTACATCTGCACCTGGTCGGCCATCTTAATCAAATCCTGGTATTTCATGTCGATCTCGCACTGGCCGCCGGTGCCGACCTCGTGGTGGTGCAGTTCGACTTCGATGCCGCTGTTGATCATCGTGCGCACCATTTCGGAGCGGAGATCCTGCAGGGTGTCAAACGGGGCGACCGGGAAGTACCCCCGCTTGTGGGGCACGGAGTGGCCAAAGCCGAAGATACCGGAGTTCCACGGCCCTTCCTCGCTGTCGACCTGGTAGGCCGAGGAATACTCGCCGGCCGAGTACATCACCTTGTCGAAGACGAAAAATTCCGCCTCCGGGCCGACGAACACCGTGTCGGCGATGCCGGCCGCCTTCACAAATTCGACCGCCTTGCGGGCCACGTAGCGCGGGTCCCGCGAATAGGGTTCGCGCGAAATCGGGTCGTAGACATCCCCGACGATGCTGAGCGTCGGGGCCTCGCAGATCGGGTCGACGACGGCCGAGTTGGGGTCGCCGATAAGGATCATGTCGCTGGCTTCGATCTTCTGAAAGCCGCGAATCGACGAGCCGTCAAAGCCCAGCCCTTCTTCGAAGACATCCCCTTCGTCGTACATTTCAGCCGGGAAAGTGAAATGCTGCCACTGGCCGAAGACGTCGGTGAATTTGATGTCGACGAACTGGAGTCCTTTTTCCTTTATTAACTGGGTCACTTCTTTGGGGGTCATGCTACCTTTCTCCTTCGATATGTTTTTTCGTTTGGGTCATGCTTTGCCATCGTCCAGGCGATCCATGGAATGCGAGCTGGACGGGGAAACCGTGGGTTTTGTTGTGATTCGCGGCCCCTGTGGGCCAGAAACATTAAAAATCTTCCTCCAATTTGGCCTGCCGCCGGGCAAAGTCGCGCGTCATGCGCGCCAGGGTGTCCTCGGCCGAAGCACCGACGAACAGCCCGAAGCGGTCCTCACCCGGCCGGGGTTCGAGTCCCAGCCAGAGCGGCTGCTCCCCATCGAGGGCGATGTTAAAAAAATCGAAATCCCGGCCGCCGATCATGACCCGGCCGGCGGGGTTGAGCCGCTCGCGCAGCGCCTGCCAGCCGGCCGGCATCAGCCGGTCGGGGCGCAGGTCGTACCGGTCGCCCAACCGGCGATCCGCCTGCAGCGCCCGGGCCACGATCTCCCGCAGACGAAGCACCTCGCAGCCGCCGTCGAGGGGGGTTTCCCGCCGCTCGCTGGCCGCGTAGGTGTACAGCGCCCGGCCGTCGCCCGAGATAAAAGCCGGCGCCCAGAAATCCTCTTCACCGACCACCCGCTTTTTCAGGTACAGGACCGGCCGGCGCAGCCCCAGCGTGCGCGGATCGATCCCGCGCACGTGCAGCTTATCACTCTTGCCGTCCTGCCCCAATACCTTGATCTGGTGCAGGTACTCGGTGAGATGGCGGCGCACCCGGGCCAGCTCGACATGGCGGAAAACGGGGCCGCCCCCGGTCGTCGTGATAAACACTTCGTCCCCGATCGTGTAGGCCGGATAGACATGGCCGGCCCGCCGGGCGATGAAGACGTAGCTCGGAAAGCGGGAGACGTTGATCAGGTTGCGGCAGAGGATCTCCGCCGACTGCAGCAGCGCCTGCGGCTTTCCCTGGGCGTCGAGCCGCACTCCGCAGATTTCGACGTGGAAGTGTTTGCCCGCGCCGACGTAGGTGATGGCCACCGGAATGCGGTAGACACGGCCAACGTCGGCCGTGACGCTCAAAATTTCCAGCGCGATCATGTACGGAACCTTTTCTCGATTGGCCCCACTGTTGCGTTCGATCGTCAGTTTCATACCTGTCTGCCGGCCGGTTCCTTCGGCTGCGGGAAAGAGGTCGTTGGAGACTGGCCGGCGGCCGATCTCCAACGAGCAGTCGATCCTGTCAACCCCTGTTTCGTTCTCGGTTTCAATTCAATCGATCGTTCAACTTCAAGTTATTCGGCCGCGACCACCGCCCCGAATTCGGGATAGTTCACCGCGCCGTGCTCGCTGATGTCCAGCCCTTCGAGCTCTTCTTTTTCGGTGACCCGCAGGAAGCCGGCCGCTCTAATCAGGTAGAAAACCGCCAGCATCGTCCCAAAAGCCCAGGCGCTGTAGACGGCCGATCCCAGGATCTGCACGCCGAGGGTCGCCCCTTCCCCGAACAACCCGGTGGCGATGCCGCCCCAGATCCCGCACAGGCCGTGCACCGGCCAGGCACCCACCGGGTCGTCGATCCGCATTTTTTCCAGCAGGACCATCCCGCCGACCACAACAACACCAGCCACGAGGCCGATCAGGAGCGCCTCGACGTTGGTCACAATGTCGGCATTGGCGGTGATCCCGACCAGGCCGGCCAGCATGCCGTTGAGGGTGATACCGAGGTCGGGTTTACCCTTGTTGACGAAATAGGAAGCCATCATGGCGGCGACCGCCCCGGTGCAGGCCGCCAGGAAGGTGTTGACCGCCACGAAGACGACGGCGATCGTGTTGGCCTCGCCCGTCATGGCCAGGACGCTACCGGGATTAAACCCAAACCAGCCGATCAGCAGGATGAAAACGCCGAGGGTGGCGGCCGTGATATTGTGCCCCGGCATCGGGTTGGCTGAGCCGTCGGCATTAAATTTGCCCAGGCGAGGGCCGAGCGCAATCGCCCCGGCCAGGCCGGCAAAGCCGCCGACGGCGTGCACGATCAGCGATCCGGCGAAATCATGGAAGCCCAGGGCGCTCAACCAGCCGCCGCCCCACTGCCAGGAGCCGGCGATCGGGTAGACCAGGGCGGTAATCACGCCGCTGTAAATCAGGTAGGAGCGGAACTGCATCCGGCCGGCGACCGCGCCGGAGACGATCGTGGCGGCCGTAGCGGCGAAGGCGACCTGGAACAGAAAATCGGTCTGGTAGTGGGGCAGGTAATTCGGGTCCAGGGCATCCTGCGCCGGAATCCCCACCCCGGCAAACCCGAAGATCCCGTTGAATTCACCCGGGTACATGATGCCATAGCCGACGATAAAGAACAAAACACCGCCGATGGCCATATCCATCAGGTTCTTAAACAGGATGTTGATCGTGTTTTTCCCCCCATTAAAGCCGGCCTCGACCATGGCGAAACCGGCCTGCATGAACAGCACCAGAACCGCGCAGATAAACATCGTCAGGTTGTCGATGGCGAAGGCGATTTCCTCGTTGGTAAACCCCTCCTGGGCGTAGACGGCGCCGGCGAGGCTGAAAACAACCCCCACGATGAACATATTCCACAGAATGCGATGCAAACGGACTTTCTTTAACAGCTTCATCTCTCTTCTCCTGTCTGCTGCTTCTTCGGAACCTCCAGGGCCTGTGATCCTGGCCGTAAAACAGAGAAAGCCCTCCCAAAAAGCAGCGCAGCTGCAATCTGGGAGGGCTTCCTGGCCCGAAAAATATTTTTTTATCCGACGGAGGTAACTATACCCGATTACCGACCGGACCGTCAATTTACACAAATGACAAAAAACCACCCGCCAAATCTTGTGCAGGTTGGCTGATGCGGCCTTTTCGGGTGAATTCCTATAATAACAATCCCGGCTCCCTATCTGTTTCACGCGCGCGCAAAACAAATCGCCTGGAACGCCAGACGTGGGATAAAGGGGAAGGCCCAGTCCCACAACCGGGCTTTTTTATTATAGGAAGAAGATGGATCCCCGCCGGCGCAGACCGGCGGGAAAATCGCCCGGACAGCCGCGCGTTTATCCAGAAAAGTCAGGTCCCGGCTCGTCTGCATCGCGGCAAGCTGAACTTTTCCAACAGCTGATTATCGTGGGAATAGAGGAGAGAAGATGGTAACGAGAAAGACGCCCCCTGGCGCTCAGGGCCTATACCATCCGCGGTTCGAGCATGATGCCTGCGGCATGGGCTTCGTCGTCCAGATGAAGGGCCGCGCCTCCCACCAGATCGTTCAGCAGGCGCTGGAAGTCCTCCTCCACATGGAACACCGCGGGGCGGTGGGCGCCGAAGCCAATACGGGAGACGGCGCCGGCATTCTTCTCCAGATCCCCCACCGATTTTTGGCCGAGATCTGCCCTCCACTGGGGATTCAGCTGCCTTCGCCCGGCACGTATGGGGTCGGGATGATTTTCCTGCCGGCCGATCCCGACCTGCGCCGGCGATGTCAGGCCCAGTTCGCCGATATCGTCGCCCGCGAAGGGCAGATTCTCCTTGGCTGGCGGCCGGTGCCGACGGACAACCGGGCACTGGGAGCCACGGCCGTCGCCGCCGAGCCAGACATTCAGCAGGTCTTTATCCAAAAAAACCACCTGGCCGGAAGCGATGACCTGGCCTTCGAGCGCAAACTCTTCGTCATCCGCCGGCTGGCGCAAAAAGAAATCGCCGCCGCCCTGCCCGGCAAGAACAGCGATTTCTACATTTCCAGCCTCTCCGCCCGCACTGTCATCTATAAAGGGATGCTCCAATCCTCCCAGGTGCCGGATTATTTCCCCGATCTGCAGGACGAGCGCGTCGAATCGGCCGTGGCTGTCGTGCACTCCCGCTTCAGCACCAACACCTTTCCGGCCTGGCACCGGGCCCATCCCTACCGCTATCTCATCCACAATGGGGAAATCAACACCGTTCAGGGAAACGCCAACTGGATGGACACCCGGCAGGGGCTTTTCGCCAGCGCAGTTTTCGGCGAGGATCTGCCGAAAATCCTCCCCATTATTGATCGAGATACGAGCGATTCCGGCATGTATGACAACGCCCTGGAGTTCCTCTACCTGTCCGGGTATTCGCTCCCCCATGCCGTGATGATGACGGTGCCGGAGCCCTGGCAGAAACACGACTCGATGTCGCCGGCCAAAAAGGCCTTTTACGAATATCACAGCTGCCTCATGGAGCCCTGGGACGGTCCGGCGTCAATCGCCTTTACCGACGGGACGGTGGTGGGGGCGGTTCTGGACCGCAACGGGCTGCGCCCATCCCGCTACTACGTCACGCAAAATGATCTGGTCATACTCGCCTCAGAGGTGGGCGTGCTCGACTTGCCGCCCGACGTGATCGCCTACAAGGGGAGACTGCAGCCCGGCCGGATGCTTCTGGTCGATACCCGTGCCGGCCGCATCATCGGGGATGAAGAGCTGAAAGAGAGCCTGGCGGCCGTCCATCCATACGACCGCTGGCTCTCCGAAAATATGATTTCCCTGGCCGACCTGCCGCCGGCCGAACCGATTTTCCCGCCGAGCCGGTCCGCGGTTACCGAGCGGCAGCACTTTTTCGGCTATACCTTCGAAGACATGCGGCTGCTCATCCAGCCAATGGCCCAGGGCGGGGTGGAAGCGCTCGGCTCAATGGGCGATGACACGCCGCCGGCCGTCCTCTCCAACACGCCCCAGCCGCTCTACCATTATTTCAAGCAGCTTTTCGCCCAGGTGACCAATCCCCCGATCGACGCCATTCGCGAGGAGCTGGTCACCAGCACCGAGACGCTGCTCGGCGCCGAGGGGAACCTGCTCGATCCCCGGCCCGGTCACGCCCGCCGCATCAAGCTTCCCCACCCGCTGCTGACCAATGAAGCGCTGGCCGCCATCCGCCACAACCCCCATCCCGAGTTCAAGACGGAGACCCTATCCCTGCTTTACAACGTGCGCGGCGGGGGCGCGGCCCTCGAAGCGGCCATTGAGGCCCTCTTTGCCCGGGCCTCGGCCGCCATTGAAGCGGGCGCACGCATCCTGATCCTCTCCGACCGGCTGGTGAGCTGGCAAAAAGGGGCGATTCCCGCCCTGCTGGCCGCGGCCGGCCTCCACCATCACCTGATCCGCCAGGGGCTGCGGACTCGCTGCAGCCTGATCGTCGAATCGGGCGAACCCCGCGAAGTGCACCATTTCGCCGTCCTCATCGGCTACGGGGTCGATGCCATCAACCCCCACCTCGTCTTTGAGACGCTCGAGGAAATGATCGCCCGCAAGATGCTCGTCGACGTCACCCTGGCCCAGGCGCAGGCCTATTTCATCCAGGCGGTCGTCAAAGGGATCGTCAAGATTCTCTCCAAAATGGGGATCTCGACGATCCAGAGCTACCGCGGGGCGCAGATTTTTGAAGCCCTGGGGCTGCACAGCACCGTGGTGAACCGGTATTTCGCCGGCACTCCCAGCCGTCTCGAGGGGATCGACATCTACGGGCTGGGGGAGGAGGTGCGCCAGCGCCACCGGGATGCCTTCCCCGACCGGCCGGCCAACGGCCAGACCCTGCCCACGGGCGGCCGCTACCAGTGGCGGCATGATGGGGAGTTCCACCTGTTTAATCCCGCCACCGTCCACGCCCTGCAGGAGGCCTGCCGGCAGGCGGACTACGATGCCTTCAAGCGGTATTCGGCCGATGTCAACGACCACCGCAGCCAGCTGGCCACCCTGCGCGGCCTGCTCGATTTCCGCCAGGATACCCTGTCCATCCCCATCGAAGAGGTCGAACCGGTCGAAGCGATTCTCAGGCGCTTTAAAACCGGGGCGATGTCCTACGGCTCGATCAGCGCCGAGGCCCATGAATCCCTGGCCATCGCCATGAATGCCATCGGCGGTAAGAGCAATACGGGGGAAGGAGGAGAGGATCCGGAGCGGCTGACCGACAACCGGCGCAGTGCCATCAAACAGGTGGCCAGCGGCCGCTTCGGCGTAACCAGCGACTACCTGGTCCACGCGGATGAGATCCAGATCAAAATGGCCCAGGGAGCCAAACCGGGTGAAGGCGGGCAGCTGCCCGGCCACAAAGTCTATCCCTGGATTGCCGCCGTTCGCCATTCCACCCCCGGCGTGGGTCTCATCTCACCCCCGCCACACCACGATATCTACTCCATTGAAGACCTGGCCCAGCTGATCTACGATCTCAAGAGCGCCAATCCGCGGGCCCGCATCAACGTCAAGCTGGTCAGCGAAGTCGGCGTGGGGACCGTGGCGGCCGGGGTGGCCAAGGCGCACGCCGACGTCATCCTGGTCAGCGGCAGCGACGGGGGAACCGGGGCCTCGCCGCAGACGAGCATCAAGCACGCCGGCCTCCCCTGGGAGCTGGGATTGGCCGAGACTCACCAGACGCTGATCCTCAACAACCTGCGCAGCCGGGTTCGCCTGGAGACGGACGGCCAGATGAAGACCGGCCGCGATGTGGTCATCGCCGCTCTGCTGGGCGCGGAAGAATTCGGCTTTGCCACCGCCCCGCTCGTCGTTCTGGGCTGCATCATGATGCGGGTCTGTCACCTGAACACCTGCCCGGTCGGGGTGGCCACGCAGGATCCCCGGCTGCGGGAAAAATTCATCGGCGATCCGGAGCATGTCGTCAATTTCATGACCTTCATCGCCCGCGAAGTGCGGGAGCTCATGGCCCAGCTGGGGGTCCCCCGGCTGGACGACCTGGTCGGCCGGACCGATCTGCTCGTCCAGCGGGAAACCGGCCACAACCGGGCCCACGGGCTCGACCTGTCGTCGATTCTCTACCGGCCGGAGACGCCAGCCGGCGTCGACCGGCGCCAGACGATTGCCCAGGATCACGCCCTCGACGAGCGGCTCGACCGGCGGCTCCTGCTCGCCCTCTGCCAGCCGGCGCTCGAGAGCCGCTCCCCGGTCCGGGAGACCCTGCCGATCCACAACACCGACCGGGCGGTAGGCACCCTGCTGGGCAGCGAGCTCACCCGCCGCTTCGGCGGGGCCGGGCTGCCGGAAAACACGATCCACCTCCATTTCCAGGGCTCGGCCGGCCAGAGCTTCGGCGCCTTTCTTCCGCATGGAATCACTCTTGAATTAGAAGGGGATGCCAACGATTACATCGGCAAAGGGCTGTCCGGCGGCAAATTAATCGTCTATCCCCCGGCCGCCTCGAGCTTCAAGGCCGAGGAAAATATCCTCATCGGCAACGTTGCCCTCTACGGAGCGACCGGGGGCGAAGCCCACTTTCGCGGGGTGGCCGGCGAGCGGTTCGCCGTGCGCAACAGCGGGGCGACCGCCGTCGT
The DNA here is from genome assembly GCA_041568735.1 of Promineifilaceae bacterium (SeqCode). Lineage (GTDB taxonomy): Bacteria > Chloroflexota > Anaerolineae > Promineifilales > Promineifilaceae > WTJY01. The sequence continues at coordinate 6,645 of JBFFZG010000003.1, read as the reverse complement.
CGAAGGGGTCGGGGATCACGGCTGCGAATACATGACCGGCGGCCGGGTGGTCGTACTCGGCCGCACCGGCCGCAACTTCGCGGCCGGCATGTCCGGCGGCATCGCCTATGTCCTCGACCTGGATGGCTCGTTTCCCCGGCGCTGCAACCAGCAGATGGTCGGCCTCTTCCCGGTCGACGACGAAAGCGAAGCCCAGGCGCTCTATGCCCTGATTCAGAGCCATGCCATCACCACCGGCAGCCAGCACGCCTGGCACGTGCTCAGCGAATGGGACGCGATGCGGTCCCGATTTGTCAAGGTCTTGCCCCATGACTACCAGCGCATGCTCGACGGCATCGCCCGCATGGAAGCCGCCGGTCTCACCGGCGCCGAGGCCCTGCTGGCGGCCTTTGAGGCGAATGTGCGGGAGAAGGTGGAGAGCAAGCAGGGAACGGGGAACGGGGAACGGGGAACGGGGGTTGGGGGTTAGGAGTTGGGAGTTGGGGCAGGCCGCATAAGCGGAGGGCCGCCCGTCACATGCCACTTTCCACTTTCGACTTTCGACTTCCGACTTTTGACTTTCGACTTTCAACCATCTAAAGAAAATCCATGAGCACACCTAAAGCAACCGGCTTCCTGAATATCGAACGGCAGAACCTGGACGAGCGGCCGGCCGCGGAGCGGCTGGGGGACTGGCGGGAGTTTACCATTCCCCTGCCGATGGCCCATCTGCAGGCGCAGGGGCAGCGCTGCATGGACTGTGGCATTCCCTTCTGTCACACCGGCCGGGTGATCAACAATATGACCTCCGGCTGCCCGATCAACAACCTGATCCCGGAGTGGAATGACCTGATCTACCGCGGGCTGTGGCAGGAGGCCTACGAGCGGCTCGACAAGACCAACAATTTCCCCGAGTTTACCGGCCGGGTCTGCCCCGCCCCCTGCGAGGCGGCCTGCGTGCTGGGGATCAACCGGGATCCGGTGACGATCAAGTCGATCGAAAAGGCGATTATCGACCGGGCCTTCGCCGAAGGGTGGGTGCGGCCGAACGTGCCCGCCCGCCGCACCGGGAAGAACGTGGCCGTCGTCGGCTCCGGCCCGGCCGGGCTGGCCTGCGCCGATCAGCTCAACCGGGTCGGCCACGCGGTCACCGTCTTCGAACGAGCGCCGCGGCCGGGCGGGCTGATGACCTACGGCATTCCCAACATGAAGATCGACAAACAGACGGTCCTGCGGCGCATTCGCCTGCTGGAGGAAGCCGGCATCACGTTCCGCTGCGGAATTGAAGTCGGCCGCGACTACCCGGTGGAAGAAATCAGGCAAAACTTCGACGCCGTCGTGCTCTGCGGCGGGGCCACCCGGCCGAATGATCTGCCGCTCCCCGGACGCTCCCATGCCGGCATCCATTTCGCCGTCGACTACCTGAGCCAGATCACCGAGAGCCTGCTGCGGACCGGTGCGGCCGGCACCGAGGCGATCTCGGCCGCCGGCCGGGATGTCATCATTCTCGGGGGCGGGGATACGGGCACCGACTGCGTGGCCACCGCCCTGCGGCAGGGCTGCCGCAGCGTGACCCAGTTCGAACTGGTCCTCCGGCCGCCGGACGAGCGGGCGGTCGACAACCCCTGGCCCCAATGGCCCCTGGTCTTTCGCAGCGATTACGGTCAGAAAGAGGCCAGCGCGCTCTTCGGCCGCGACCCGCGCCAGTTCGCCATTCTGACCACCGCTTTCGAGGGCGACGCCGACGGTCGGGTGCGGGCGATCCGCACCGTCGACATCGAATGGTTTGACGATCCCCACGGCGGCCGCCGCTACGAACCCATCGCCGGCAGCGAGCGGGAATGGCCGGCCCAGCTCGTCCTGATGGCCATCGGCTTCCGCGGGCCGGAAAACCCCCTTCTCGAGCAGCTCGGCATCGCCCGGGATGCCCGCTCCAACGCCAAAGCCGAATTCGAGGACTACCGGACCAATGTCGAGGGGATCTTCGCCGCCGGCGACATGCGGCGCGGCCAGAGCCTCGTCGTCTGGGCCATCCGCGAGGGGCGCGGAGCGGCCCGGGAAGTCGATCATTTCCTGATGGGGGATACCGACCTGCCCTGATTCAGCTCCCAGGCGGGCGGCCGGACGCCTGCTCGCGGCCGCAGCCCGCCCCGTTCACAGCCGGTGGCGTTCGGCCCATTTGTGCCGGCAGTGGGGGCAGCGGTACCAGTTGGTGAACTCGGGGCCCGGCCGGCTCCGATCCCCTTCTTCCGAAGAAAACGGGACCAGCGGCTGCCACCGGCCGCAGTTCGGGCAGGCCACCAGCCAGGCCTTTTGATCGGGCACCTGCTCCTCCAGCGACGGCCCCTCGGCATGGGGCAGCACCACGAAATACAGCAGCGCCGCCAAGCCCAGCGCCCCCAGCACCAGCAGCCAGATCCAGCCGTCCATCACCCTATCATACCCCATCTCCCACCCCCAACTCCCATCCCCCGTTCCCCATTCCCCGTATCCCCTCCGTACCTCCCTCGTCAGCCACCCGTAGGGATCGCGCCGCGCGGATCCTCTATACTTAAACTGGCGCCTGTTGTCCGCCCGGGTCGCATTAAGAATCAAGTTAATTTCGCACCCGATTACCCGATTCGGCGTTATGGTTAGCGATCGACCGCGATGCGCGTGGTTTCGGCTGCAGGCCGGATGCCCTGAAGGATTGTGATGAGCTATTACGACGACGAGACCCAGCCAGTTGAATATTACTACGAGGATGACGATCCCACCGTCGTCAGCGCGCGCCCGCCCCGGCCGCCGCGGGCCAGGCGGCGCAGCCGCTGGGGCTGCCTGCGCAACTGCCTCGTCATCGGGCTGCTGGGGATTACCCTGCTGAGCGTGACGGCGGCCACGGTGGTCGCCACGACGATCTACCTCCGCTTCTCCGCCGAACTGGAAGGGGATATCGCCCGGCTCGACGACGCCCGCGGCCGGGAAACGTTCGAAACCAGCCGGATCAGCGACCGCAACGGCGAGCTGCTCTGGGAGATTTTCGGGGAGGGCAAGCGCACGTTCGTGCCGCTCGACCAGATCCCCGAGCTCCTGCGTCAGGCGACCATCGCCGTCGAGGACGATACATTTTACGAGAATGAAGGGGCCGATATTCCCTCGCTCATCGCCGCCCTCATCTATAATTTCCGCAATCCCGACGCCCGGCCGGTCGGGGGCAGCACGATCACCCAGCAGGTCGTCCGCCACATCGCCTTCGACTTCGAAGAGCGGACGGCCGTCTCCTACAACCGCAAGGCCAAAGAGATCATCCTGGCCTGGATCATGACCCGGGACTACGAGAAAGACGAAATCCTGGAGCTCTATCTCAACGAAATTTACTACGGCAACCTGGCCTACGGCATCGAAGCGGCCGCCCAGACCTATTTCGGCAAATCCGCCCGCCAGCTGACCGTGGCCGAAGCGACCCTCCTGGCCGGACTGCCCCAATCCCCGGTCGAGCTCGACCCGCTGGCCAACTTCGAGGCGGCCAAGCAGCGGCAGTGGCTCGTCCTCAACCTGATGGCCAGCGAGGGCTACCTGGCCCAGAATGAAATCACCCCGATCTACCAGACGCCGCTGACCTTCGCCGAGCAAAAAGTCAGCCTGGAAGCGCCCCATTTTGCCACCTACGTGCGGCAGCAGCTCGAAGAACTGTTCGGGGCCGAAATGGTCGCCAACGGCGGCCTGCGCGTCACCACCACGCTCGACATGCACTACCAGCGGCTGGCCGAGGCGCTGGTCCGCCAGCATGTCAGCCAGCTGCGGGTGCCGCACAACCTGAACAACGCCGCCCTGGTGGCCATGAAACCGGGCACCGGGGAAATCCTGGCCATGCTCGGCAGCGTCGACTACCAGGACGAGACGATCGACGGCAAGGTCAACGTCACCCTGAGCCCGCAGCAGCCGGGCAGTTCGATCAAGCCCCTGACCTACGCCCTGGCGCTTTCGCCGGAGCCATCCGGCGTGCCCCGCTGGCAGGCCGGCGATGTCGTCTGGGATGTCAAAACGAGCTACCAGCAGGCCAACGGCGTTTCCTACGATCCGGTCAATTACGACGGCCGCTTCCATGGCCCGATCCGGCTGCGGGACGCCCTGGCCAACAGCTACAATATCCCGGCCGTTCTGCTGCTGCAGGATATTGGCGTGCCCCGCCTCCTCGAGTTCGCCAAAACGCTCGGCATCGCCTCGCTGGGGGAGGATGCCAGCCGCTACGGCCTGGCGCTGACCCTCGGCGGCGGGGAAGTGACCCCGCTCGAACTGACGGCCGCCTACGCCGTCCTGGCCAACGGCGGCTATCGGGTCCCCCCGGTCACCATTTTGAAGGTGGCCCGGAGCAGCGGGGAGATCCTCTTCGAATACCAGCCGCCGGCCGGGGAGCAGGTCATCGATCCCCGCGCCGCCTTTGTCGTCACCGATATTCTGGCCGACGATGCGGCCCGGATGCCGGCCATGGGGCGGAACAATCCGCTCGACCTGCCGTTTCCGGCCGCCGCCAAGACCGGCACGACTAACGATTTTCGCGACAACTGGACCCTCGGCTACACGCCGGGTCTGGTCGTCGGGGTCTGGGCCGGCAACACCGACAACAGCCCGATGGTCAACGTCAGCGGCCTGACGGGGGCAGCGCCGCTCTGGAACGCCTTCATGCAGGCGGTCTACAACGATTTCGGGCTGATGTCCACCTTGAACACCAATCAGGCCGCCCCGCCGGCCGAGTTTTTGCCGCCAGTCGACCCCGGGCTGGAGCAGCGGCCGCTGTGCGATATCGCTTCAATCACGTTTGGGGCGTCCGACTGCACCCGCAGCCGGCAGGAATGGTTCCTCATCGCCGACGAACCGGCCGGGGCGCTGCCGACCCCCACCCCGACCGCCGATCCGGAGTTCGTCGTCTGGGAGCCGCTCGAGCCATCGGTCTGGCGCATGCCGGCCGTCAACCTGCCCCCGCTCTCCGTCGAAGAGCTGCAGCAGATCGCCGCCAACCCGGATATGATGCCGCCGATGGTGATGTGCCAGTTTGCCCAGGGGACGCCGGTGGCCGATCTGCCGGCCGATGCCCTGCCGCAGATCTTCCTCGAGCCGCCACGGAACCCGGAAAGCCAGCTCGAGGCCTACCGCTGGGCGTTGGAAAACGGCATCGCCCTGCTGCCCAACGCCCCCTGCAGCGAGGAGCTGCTGGCGCTGAGCCGGGATCCGAACGCGCCGGCCGTCTGGCGGATCACCAGCCCCAAACCGGGCGACAAACTCGACGGGGTGCTGCCGATCATCGGCACGGCCGATTTCGATCCGCAGCGGGTGCAGTTTTATAAAATCGAATTGGGGATTCCCCAGAACGGGGATCCGAACAACATCCAGTGGCTGACCCTGGGCGAAACGCACAATACGCCGGTCGTCAGCGGCCCGCTGGAAACGCTGTACGCCAGCGGCCTGGCCCCCGGCAGCTATTTTCTGCGGCTGATCGTGGTCCAGTGGGACGGCAACTACGTCGGGGAGCCGTATACGGTTCCCATCACCATCGAACGCTGACGCAGGCCGGCTGGTCTGCTGATTCTGGAGGATTTATGACCCGCAAAGGGATCATTTCTTTGTTTGCCCTCGGGGGCGTTATGCTCCTGTGCGCCTGTATTTTCGCCTTCAACGCCCGCCGCCTCGCCCTGTGGGCGGCCGGCTTCCGCCACCAGGGGGAGACGGCTTCGATTCTGGAAGGGTATTCCAAGCAGGGGCTCCCGGAGCCGCTCGTCTTTGCCCTCGACGGCCAGCCGCTCTACCAGGTGACCATTCAGTTCGACGGCCTCTCCGCCCTGATCGACACGCAGGCCCTGGGGCTGACCCGGGCTGAGCAGGCGCAGACCGGCAGCGGAGAAACCGCCTATGTCTTTGAGTACGACGAGCAGGCGCTCAACGCGGCCGTGGCCCAGGCGGTTATTTCCGCCGCCCCGCCCGAACTCAAAAATCAGCTGCGCAGCATCTCCGTCGACCTGGTGCCGAACGCGGCCGTCGTCTCGGCCGAGGCCAATCTCGGCCTTTTCTGGCAGCCCCTGGCCATGGTCGTGACGATCGACTCGGCCAGCAAGGCGGTTGACGTTACCGGGGTCGACGTCGGCGGCCAGTTTTTCACCACCCCGCCGTCCGGCCCGATTGCCACCTGGGTGGCGCTGGCCGAAATCGAAGGGACCCGCGCCCTGCGCGAGGCGACGCTGGTAGGCCCGAACGGCCAGCCGCTGAGCGTCTCGCAGGTGACGTTAACGGAGAGCGGCCTGCAGGTCATCGCCCGTTAAGGGGCGGCAACCGCCGCCGCGCCGCTTATCCCAGCAGCCCCACGCCGAAAAGCAGAACAAAGAAAAGCGTCGACAGGACGGTGCGCCTGAGGACGGGATCGAGCTGGTTGGGGGGGAGCGCGGCGGCCGCGCGGCCGGTCAGCAGTATCGGCGGGGCTGCCAGCAGAAAGAGCCACTGCCAGCCGCTCCGGAAGGCCAGCAGCGTGTAGGCCGCGGCGCAGGCCAGGGCGCCCAGCAGCAGGAGCCAGTGGTAAACCCGCGCGCGCGCCAGCCCCAGGCGGACTGGCAGCGAGCGCTTGCCGGCCGCCCGGTCGGATTCGACGTCGCGCATGTTGTTGACGTTGAGCACGGCCACGGCCAGGAGGCCGACGGC
>JBFFZG010000002.1:0-57498 GCA_041568735.1 Promineifilaceae bacterium (SeqCode) | reverse complement strand
GTTATATCCCCCGTGCGAAAGGCGTTGGTCGAATTGATGACACGCAGAGTGGTTTCGTCGAGGTGCTGATCCAGGGCGCCCAGAAGCGTCTGGCGGGCGACAAAATAGCTGAAGCCGCCGAAGCAGAGGAAGAAGCCGGTCAGAATGGCGGCGTAAAAGACGGTCAGACGGAGCCTGAAAGACATGGAAGATCGAGTTTATTCGGCGTTGGCCGCATCACTTTCTTCGCGCATCACATAGCCGACACCTCGGACAGTGTGAATGAGGCGGCTCATGCCACCCTGTTCCGTTTTTTGCCGGAGGTAGCGGACATAAACTTCGATGATATTGCTTTCCCGGCCGAAATCATACCCCCAGACCTTGTCGTAAATCAGATCCCGGGTCAGTACATTTCGCGGATTGCGCATAAAGAGCTCCATCAATTCGTATTCTTTGATCGTAAGATCAAAGCTGTATTCTCCTCGCCTGCCCTGGCGCGTCCCGGTATCGAGTTCGAGATCGGCAAAACGAAAGACCTGCGGCGGTGCGGCCGGTGCCCGGCGCAGCAGAGCCCGGATGCGCGCCTGAAGTTCATTCAGGGCGAAGGGTTTGATCAGATAGTCGTCTGCCCCGGCGTCGAGACCGGCCACCCGATCCTCGATCGTCTCCTTGGCTGTGAGCATCATGATCGGGGTGTTGCTGATTTCCCGGAGCCGGCGGCAGATTTCAATGCCATCCATTCCCGGAAGCATGATATCGAGCAGGACGAGATCCGGTTTGTACTCCTCGAACAGGTGAAGTCCGGTTTTCCCATCGGCGGCCACTTCCACATCATATCCGTCGTATGTCAGCCCGCGGGCCAAGAAATTCCGAATCCGTTCTTCGTCTTCGATGACCAGTATTTTCGGTTTCGTACTCATTAAAATATTAACCTCAAAGCAGGGTGAAAGCCCCACATTTATTGCTTTTATCGGTTTGTTTGTTTATAACGCGGATTTTTCTGAAGGGAAACCCTATTATCTGCGCTTAATAGTGATTATAATGAGGGTTTGGACTGCCGTAAAGATTGCGAGGATTCCCTCCAGGCATAACGGCTGCGGACTGACCTCTTTCAGCAGCCCCGTGATGGTCAGGCATATCGGGTGGGTGAGCTAAAAATCAAACCGCGTTTTTCACGATCGTTTGTGGGGAGAAGTGAGAAAACATGGACAGAATTATTGAACCAGGGCTGGCCGTCGTCGAGTGGCTCCAGATTAATTTTTCCGGGACGGTCGGCCTCATGAGGGTGATCAGCAGCCTCGGTGAATTCGATTTTTACCTGCTGCTGGTTTTGTTTTTTTACTGGTGTGTTCAGAAATCCAGGGCCAAGCATCTCATCTACGTGCTGGCGGTTGGTTCGGTTTCGATCAATATTTTTAAGCATTTTTTCCAGGCCGGCCGGCCGTTCTGGTATGACCAGAACCTGCTCATCGGCGAAACATCGGGTTATGGAATCCCGAGCGGGCACGCCGCCAGTGCCGCGATCGCCTTTATCTACCTGGCCGGCTGGGCGAAAAAGGGATGGATCTGGTTTCTGGCCTTTCTCTGGATCATCCTGATGGGCATCAGCCGCATGATGCTCGGTCACCATTTCCCCCATGATGTTCTGGCCGGCTACCTGCTGGCGGCTGTCATTCTGGCCGTTTACTGGGTCTGGCTGCGGAATATGTATCCGGCTTTCCGCGAGCGGATTCTCGGTCAGCGTTTCTGGCTGGCCATCCTGTTTCCCCTTGCCTTTGCCGGCTTGTTCGCCGTACTGACCTGGCTGCGGCCGCTGCCGGACATCGCGGCTTCTATGCGGGAGCTGGCGGCCGCCGCGGAACTGGTGAGCCTGGAAGATGTCACTGCGTCGCTGGCCCTCCTGCTGGGGTTGGGGATTGGCTTTGTTCTGGAAGGGCGCGATGTCCGGTTTACGGCCGACGGAGAGTGGTGGCGGCGGGGGCTGCGCTATATCCTCGGAGTGGCTGTCACGCTCGGTTTTCTCTACGGGCTGCGGGCTTTGTTCGCCAGCCTGGTGCCGGCAGGGGATGCCGGCTGGGTATTCTTTACCCTGCGGTTCATCCGCTACTTTATCGTGGCCATGGTGGCGGTTTATTTTATGCCAATGTTTTTTGCGGTGACCGGTCTGGCGGATGCGGAGCCGCGGCCGGGCATCAATACCTCGCTCAACCGCCTCTTCCCGGGCCGGCGGCGGGATCAGTGAAGCGCAGCCAGCAGGATGAGCCGATCGCTTTCCTCTGTGTAAGGCTCCAGCTGGTAGTTTCCCAGCAGGGTTTCTACCTTCAACCCGGCCTCTTTGCAGGCCAGCTGCACCTGATGCGCGTGGCGGATGGTATAGGCAGCGGTCATGGAGAGGGTTTCCCCATCCATCGGTACAAAGGTATAGGTTAAATCGAGCCGCAGGGCTGCCCGATCGATTTGATACCGGCCATATTGTTCCACCTGGCGGCCGTTGCGCGGGTCGATCAGCGTCTGTTCCCAGACTGGTTCGGCCTCATCTTCGAGCTCGAGCAGTAGGACCGGATTGATGATGTCGATCACCAGCCGGCCCTCAGCAGCGAGGTGCGATCGGACTGATTTCAGACAGGGGATCAGCTCAGATGGTCCCAGGTGCATCAGGGTGTTGTGGGGGATGATGGTCAGGTCAAACTGCTGGTCGATCTCAAAATTGGCGATATTGCCTTTGACGAGGTGAATGCGCCGGTTGATTTCTGCCGGCAGGCGGCGCCGCTTGCTGTGGGCCAGGTCGAGCATTGCGGCCGACAGATCGATCCCGGTGACTGTGTGCCCGGCCTGCGCAAGGGGAAAAAGGAGGCGTCCGCTTCCGCAACCAAGTTCGAGGATCCGGCTGGGCCTATCACCGGCCAGCCCCAGCACGAACGGGATATCCTCCACCAGGTAGGCATGACTTAAATCGTAATAGAAGGCGATGGCGTCGTACGGGCTTTCGTTCATTCGCTGTTGAACTGCGGGGGGCGTTTCTCGCCGAAGGCGGCCAGCGCCTCGAGGTGGTCGGGCCGGCCGAAGAGCGACTGAAAGGCGGTGGTTTCGGCGGCCGCCATACTATCCAGGTAGGTACCAACTCCTTGCCAGAGGAGTTTTTTCAAGGCGGCCAGGGCGTCGGCCGGCAGGGCGACGAGCGCTTCCGCCCAGGCCTGGGCGGCGGGCAAAACGGCTTCGCCGGCAGGGGCCAGCCGGTGGACGAAGCCGATAGCCTGGGCTTCGGCGGCGGAGATCACCCGGCCGCTGAGCAGCAGGTCGAGGGTTCGGCTCAGGCCGATCAAGCAGACGAGCCGGCCGGCCCCGCCCCAACCCGTGGTCAGCCCCTGGCGAATCTGGGCGAAGTGAAAGCGGGCCGCGGTCGATGCGATGCGCAGATCGCAGGCAGACAGAATTTCAATGCCCCCACCGGCTGCATCTCCATTGGCGGCGCCGATGACCGGGCAGGGCAGCGCGGTGAGGTCGACCAGCGCCCGGCTCATGACGGTCTGGAGCTGATGACCGACGGCTGTCGTTGGCTGGCCGGCCAGCTCGGTCAGGTCGCCTCCGGCGACGAAGACCGGACCGCGCCCGATGATGATCAGCACCCGCGGCGGCCGTGTTATCAGCGCTTCGACTGTAGCGGCAAAAGCCTCCTGCTGGGCCAGAGCCAGGGCGTTGCGTTTTGCCGGCCGGTTGATCGTCAGGATGGCGATCTGCCGGGCGGATCGGTGGAGGGTAATTGCTGGCATCGTGGAATAGTTTAGCAAAATACCGAGGGGAGGGGTAAAAAAGGGGAATGGGCAGGCATGTCAGCCGTTTTTGGATCGGTTTGCTGGGACTGGCCGCCATACTGATCGGGATGATAGCGGCCGGTTGTTTTGACCCGGCACCGCTGGGACGTATTCGGGTGGAGATTTCGCTGCCAGAGTTGACAATCCCTTCGCATAGTCAAACAACCACCCCCATTACGACCACAAAAATAACCACTTCAACCATACAAGCAGCCGCCCGCATCGAGGGGAGCGGCGCTTGGGCGCTCCACCTCAATCAGCAGACACGGATCGAAATCGATTCGGCCGGCTATGCCGGGCTGTACCTGGGGGAAGATGCGCTGGTTCCATTGGTCCCGTTTCCACACCTGCGGCCGGATTGGAATACCATTCGGGCAGACATCCTCGAAAGGCAGCTGGTAGCCATTCGCCTGAATGGAGAATTTTTCTGGCAGGGAAGTTTGCCCTTTGAAGAAGAAGAAGAAGAACTGCAATTTGCCCTGAGTGGTCGATCGTTTGATCAGCCCATCCGGCTGGTGTCCCGGCCGGTCCTGCTCTTCCTGCCGGATCCGCAGCAGGCGGAAAGCCCAACCTAATCGACAATTATCCGGCTGTAGGCAGGCGTTCCACGTTTTTTCGGCATTCGGGGCGGCATCGGTTCCGAAACTGCCGCCCGGGGGCGGATAGGATCGGCGAGGGTGAGTGGCTCGTAATCGATTGCGTCGATGATTTCGGCCGTCAACACCCGAACCGTTTCCTTGGTCAGGGGCAGCTGGAGATCGCGCTCTCCTAATTCGAGCCAGGAAAAATGCCTTTCAACACGGGCCAGCAGATTTCCGTCTGCCAATATCTGGCCCGGTTTGGTGATTTTCACGAGCCCCGATGACAGATTAAACTCCTCGCATACCATGCCAAAGCCTCGACGGGCTTCGCTGCCAAAGGATCCCATGCAGACGCGGGCGCTGCTCAATCCGAGGCGAATGTTGGTGATTGGAGAGGGAAAGGGGAGCGGTTTTCGCAGGTCGAGGGCCGCGGCAATGGCCCGATCGGTGTCATCACTATGGGCCGTTGGAGCGCCAAAGGAGAGACAGATCTGACCGCCAGTCCGTTCCAGCTCCAGATTGAGCAAATAGCCGCCGTGCCGATTGGCCGTGTTCTGCACCCAGCGCACAAATTGGTCCAGATGGCGGGCCGCTTCTGGATCGGCTTCAAAATCAAGCCCGGCAAAAGCCAGGCAGACCCCGGCGACGTCATGAAAATCCATCGGGTAGGGATCCTGATTGGTCAGCAGCCGTACGTAAATGGGGAACGGCAGCCAGGGGCGAAGCTCCGCCTGGCGAAGCTTGCGAGATAGCTGGGGCCAGGGTGCCTTCAGATTGACACGCTGCACATTTTGAATCAGGCCAAATTTTACGCCGCCGGTGCTCATGCCGATATCCTGAATCTGCACCCAGCGGCCGATCATCTCCATGACCTCACCGGAGACGAGAAGTCCTCCGTCGGCCGCGTTGTGGCACAGCTCGGCCGCTTCTAGAACCGCCGGTCCGGCGAGGAGATCGATCAGCTGGATGCTCGGGTCCCCGACACAGAGGCGGTAGGCTTTGCCGGAAGCAACGGCGATTTTCAGCCCAATGCGGCCGGGGACCAGATCACGGACACAAGCAGCATGCGCCTGCATGGCCAGCGCAGCTGATACCGCCTGCAGCCCGTGATCTTCGGCAAACCAGCAAACCAGATGGAAGCCGGAAAACTGCACGATGCTTCCCCGATGGTCGTGGATCGCTTCAATCAATCCACCGTAAATTTCATTGATTTTTTGGTTGAGCTCCTCGACCCCGGGCCGAATTCCGGGAGTGTCGTGCATCGCAGATGCCAGCACGGCCATCCCGGAAATTTCGGCAACCAGGGCCGCCCCCGAGGTGGTCTGGGCCAGGCTCTCCCCCCGAGTGATAGCGAGGCGGCGGTCAACAGGCAGATAACCGATAAATTTTTCCATGCGAGTTTCATTGTCCGCCCAACCTGAACCGGCTGGGGAGGATGGGGTCTGATTTTCGGTTTGTGGATCAGCGGGGGGATGTAATCAGAAGTCGCATTTGGCCCCCCCCACCTTTTTGTTTACGCCCTCAATGCTAACACGCTTTCACAAACTTGAAATGGGAGAATAGTTCAATCATCGACAGCAATATTTCTTACACGTGTCACCGCATCTGCAGTCCTATGCGGGTTCGGAAACCAATTCGGCGGTGCCGTGCACGATGGCGGCGGTGTGGCGGTTGAGTTCATCGAGAGCGGCAGGCTCTGGTGGGGCCAAACGGGTTCGAGTTCTGGTTGTTTTTCCACTTTAATCCTGGTGCCCGCGCCGGGCTCAAAATGACGCAGGCTGGACAAACCACGGATGGCGACCGCGCTGGAATTTTAGTTATCCGGCGTCCCTACGCACCGGGACTTGATCGGCGAAACGATTATCGTGTTGCTGAGCGAGCGGCTGTCGATTGGTGGCTATGCGTGCGCGATCAGGGAGAAACATAAGCGCGCAGCAGAACGGAATTGGCAGCTGCTCGGACCCTAAACCGGCCGAGAGAGGCCGGCAGCAGGCACCACGAAACGGCCGGCAGGTCGACCCCCTCCCAGGCTCCTTCGACGGCGGCGGTGCCAGCCAGCGTCCCCCAGATTTCGAACGTCGCGCCTCGACAGGCCCCTTCAAACGTCGCCCCCCGGTCCAGGGTCACTCGTTCGACCGTGAAATAGGGAGTCGAGTTGAGCTGTTCCCGGCGCTGTCCATTTCCATCGAATACGATTCGGCCAGGAGCGATGTCGGGTTCCACCTGGTCAAAATTGATCACTTCCAGCGCTTTATCGATGTGGAGCGGCCGCGGCCGCCCATCGGTCCCCATCCGGTTCCAATCGTAGACGCGGTAGGTGGTGTTGGAATTTTGCTGGATTTCGGCAATGAGCAGGCCCCCGAGAATGGCGTGGAGCGAGCCAGCCGGGACATTGATGTGATCGCCAGCCCGCACGGGCAGCCGATGCAGGAACGGCTCCAGCCGGCCGTCATCGATCGCCTGTTTAAAAGCGCTGCGGGTCGTCCCCCGGGTGACGCCGAGAATCACTTCAGCGCCGGGATCGGCATGCAGGACAACCCACATCTCCGTTTTTCCCAGCTCGTTTCCTTCGTGCGAGAGGGCATAGGCGTCATCCGGGTGAACCTGGACCGAAAGGGGCCGGGTCGCATCGAGAAGTTTGATGAGCAGGGGAAATTTGCCGCGTTCAAGCGCCCAGCGGGAGTTTTCACCGATCAAATCGAGCCCGTAGCTTTCGAGCAGATCGGTCAGGAGCCGGCCGGCAAGCGGCCCATTGGCAACCGGGGTCGTGCCGTCAGCATGACCGGCGATTTCCCAGCTCTCAGCGACCTTTTCGCCTTCAGGAAGCGACCGGTTGAGCTTGAGATTTAAATTGCGACCGCCCCAGATGTAATGCTTGAGAACCGGGGTAAATTTCAGGGGATAAAGGGACATGCCATTCCTCAGGGCAGCAGGCGAATTTCGTTTTCAATATTACGGGAGCGCTGGCCGAGCCATGCGGCCGCCAGGAGGCCGGCCAGAAAACCAAAGAGATGGCCCTGCCAGGAGATGCCCGTCTGAAAGGGAAGCACGCCCCAGAGAATTCCCCCGTAAATCAGGCCAACGGCCATGGCGCGTAATATCGAAGCGGCGCTGCGCTCAAACCAGCCCAGAAACAGAAGAAATCCGAGGTAGCCAAAGACAACGCCGCTGGCGCCCACGTGAATGGATCGGGCCGGGCCGATCAGCCAGGTGCCGCCCCCGGAGAGTAGAATAATCAGCCCGGTCACCAGCCAGAATTCCCGTTCGCCGCGCCAGAAGACCAGTGTGCCCAGGACAAAAAAGGGGATGCTGTTGGCGGCCAGGTGGGCGAAATCGGCGTGGAGGAATGGGGCGAAGAGGATCCCGCTCAAATGGTCGAGATCGCGCGGTCGGATTCCCCAGAGATCAAGAACGAGCAGCCGGCCGGAGAGCCAGTCGACCAATTCGACCAGCCACATCAAGATCACAAAGCCGCCGACATAAATGGCCGGCCGCACCAGGTCGCCACGACTGAGCCGGATCGAAACCAGCGGGCGATTGGTCATGGCCTTGGGCCACCATTCCGGGTAATCGGGTCCATCTCGGGCTACTCAATCCATCGGTTTGAGATAGATGACCCCCAGCGGCGGCAGCGTGACCTGGATCGACTGCGGAAGATCATTCCAGTGGATATCCGATGTCGTGAGGGGTTCGCCGTTAATCTGGCCGCTGCCTTGATAGCGCGAATGGTCGGTATTCATGAATTCAAGATAGCGGCCGGGCCTGGGGACGCCAATCCGGTAGCTGTGGTGGACCTGAGGGGTGAAATTGCAGGCGACGATGACAAAATCTCCGTCGGCCGCCACCTGGCGCCGGAAGATGATGACGCTGTGCAGGGCGTCGTGAAAATCGATCCAGGCAAAACCATCCCAACGATCATCGGCTTCGTAGAGGGCCGGGGTGCTGCGGTAGGTGTGGTTCAAATCGCGGACGAGGGTCTGGACGCCTGCGTGGAATTTCCCCTGCGTGAGGAGGCTCCAATCAAGGCTCTTCGATTCCTGCCACTCCGCCCACTGGGCGATTTCATTGCCCATAAAATTGAGCTTTCGGCCGGGGTGGGCGAACTGGTAGGCGAACAGGGCCCGCAAATTGGCGAATTTTTGCCAGAGATCCCCCGGCATTTTGTCCACCATGGCCCGCTTGAGATGAACCACTTCGTCGTGCGAAAAGGGGAGGAGATACTTCTCGCTGAAGGCGTACAGGAGGGAGAAGGTAAGCGTTCCCTGGTGATACGAGCGATAAATCGGATCGGTTCCCATATAGCGCAGCGTGTCGTTCATCCAGCCCATATTCCATTTGAGGTCAAAACCGAGCCCGCCTTCTTTCTGGGGGGAGCGGGTGACCCCGGGCCAGGCGGTCGATTCCTCGGCGATGGTCAGGACCCCGGGAAAGAGCTGGTGGACGGCCGTGTTGACATCGCGCAGGAACTCGATCGCATCGATATTTTCCCGCCCACCATACCGGTTGGGCACCCACTCGCCTGGCTCGCGGGAAAAGTCGAGATAAAGCATAGACGCCACCGCGTCGACCCGCAGGCCGTCGATGTGATACTTTTCGATCCAGAAGAGCGCATTGTCGATCAGGAATTTTCGCACCTCTCCCCGGCCGAAATTAAATATTTTAGTCCCCCAGTCGGGGTGTTCCCCCTGGCGCGGATCGGCATGTTCGTAGAGATACGTGCCGTCGAAAAAGCCCAAACCATGCTCATCTTTGGGAAAATGAGCCGGCACCCAGTCGAGAATCACCCCGATCTCCTGCTGGTGGCACTGGTCGATAAAGTACATGAGATCCTGGGGAGTGCCGAAGCGGCTGGTCGGGGCGTAGTAGCCCGTGACCTGATAGCCCCAGGAGCCGTCAAAGGGATGCTCGGCCAGCGGGAGAAATTCGATATGGGTGAACCCCATTTCTTTGACATAGGGGATCAACTGGTCGGCCATCTCCCGGTAAGTGAGCCATTCCCAGCCGCCTTCCCCTTTGCGCCGCCAGGAGCCGGCGTGCACTTCGTAGACGCTCATCGGCTGGTCCAGGGCCTGGATTTCCGCCCGCCTGGCGATCCAGTCCTCATCCTGCCAGTCGTAATTGTCGATATCCCAGACGATTGAAGCGGTGTTCGGGCGCAGTTCGGAGAAAAAAGCGACCGGATCGCTCTTGTTGACCATGTACCCTTTGTACCGGGTTTTAATTTCGAATTTATAGAGGGCGCCGTGGCCGACCCCTGGAATAAAAATCTCCCACGATCCGGCCGTGAGATGCCGGCGCATCATGTGACGCCGGCCGTCCCACTGATTGAAGGGGCCAACGACGGAGACGCGCTCGGCGTTGGGCGCCCAGAGAGTGAACAGGGTGCCTGCCACCCCGTCAATTTCGTGTAGATGGGCGCCGAAGCGTTCGTACCAGATGCGGTTATCCTGCGGACCCGTGATTGAGGGAAAGCGATAGGGATCCTCGAGCTGGACAACACTGCCGTCGTCGAAGGTTACTTCCAGGGAATAGGCGAGGGGCATTGGCGCTTCGGCCAGGTGCACCTGGTAGATCGATCCGGGCAGGACCGGCTCCATCACCCGGGATGGCACCCCTTCCTGGTGGGGGACCAACCGGACCGATTGGGAAGCGGGTTGGAAGGTGCGCACGACCACCCCTTCGGCTGCCGGGTGAGGGCCAAGGACGCTGAAGGGGTCGCTGTGAAATCCACCGGCAATGGCTGCCAGTTCTTCATTCGATAGCATGTTTGAATCGGGCATCGGCAAATATTCCTGATTGGGCAGGTGGATGGCGCTTGCTCGGGAGGCGAACGATGGGATTGGCAGATTATTATACTCCCTTTATTAAAAAATTAAACAGGAAAGGAATCTGTGAGTGGAACCGGTTCCAAGATAAACAGCTGGCAGCGTTCTATCCCGCACCAGGTTGGGGGCAGGGCCGGGGGAGCGGCCGGTTCGAAAGCGAGGTTCGACAGCGAACCCCCCGGAGAGACCCGGTGGGGTGTGTTGAGAGCGGCACGGACCGCGGCAATTTCATCGGAGTGGAGAGCAGCCGCCTGGCCATGCGCCTTACCAGCCGGCCGCGGGCTCCCGGGGGAGTTTCCGGGGGGAGCTGGACCGGGCTTTCCATATTTATACTAATAAAAATTAGTTTAACTATGGGATTCGATAGCCCCCTGCCCGAAACCTCCGCCATCGATGCGGCTCCATTTGGGGAAATGGCTCTCTGTGCCGCAGAGGAGCTGTCACCGCATCCAAATTTTTTCGCCGTTCCCAGGAAGTAATCGCCGGATGGCCTCAGCTCCGCCGGCCGGCTGCTCCCCTGCCGGCAGACGGCCCAACGAACCGGCGGCCGGGGTTAAATCTGCAGACGGCTGCCCTCGGGGCTGAACTGCGCCCGCAGAGACTGGACGCCCTCATCCAGCAGATACGCTTCGAGGCTCAGCGAGCGGTCAATAATGCCGCCGGGGAGGATTTCGACGATCCGGTTGGCGACCGTTTCGACGAACTGGTAGTCATGGGAGGAAAACAGGATGACCTCGGGGAAATTAACCAGCCCGTCATTTAAGGCGGTAATCGCCTCCAGGTCGAGATGGCTGGTCGGTTCGTCGAAAACGAGCGCGTTAGCGCCGCTGAGCATCATGCGGGCCAGCATGCAGCGCACCTTCTCCCCTCCGGAAAGGACCCGGGCGCTTTTCAGCGCCTCCTCCCCTGAGAAGAGCATCCGGCCCAGGTAGCCGCGAACCGTCGTTGCGCTGTCATCGGTCGAAAACTGGCGCAGCCAATCGACCAGCGTCAGGTCGGTGTCAAAAAAGGCGCCGTTTTCCTTGGGAAAATAGGCCGGCGAGATAGTTGTCCCCCAGGTCACCGTGCCTTCGTCCGGTACACAGACACCCATGATCACATCAAACAGGGTCGTTTTGACCAGGTCACGCGGGCCAATGAAGGCGATTTTATCGCCCGGATTGACCGTCAGGCTGAATTTCTCGAGCAGCGGACGGCCGTCCACGGCAACGGTAACCCCCTCCACGTTTAAAATCACCTTGCCGCAGGGGCGCTCCGGCCGGAATTCGACGTAGGGAAAGCGGCGCGAGGAAGCCGGCAGCTCGTCGACGGTCAGTTTTTCGATCAAATTCTTGCGGGAAGTCGCCTGGCGCGATTTCGAGGCATTGGCGCTGAAGCGCCGCACGAACTGTTCGAGCTCTTTGATCCTGTCGGTCCGCTTTTTCTCCTCGTTTTTGCGCTGCTGCTGAGCCAGCTGGCTGGCCTGGTACCAGAAATCGAAGTTTCCCACGTAGAGCTGGATCTTGCCGAAGTCGATATCGGCGATGTGGGTGCAGACATTGTTGAGAAAGTGGCGGTCGTGGGAGACGACGATCACGGTGTTCGGAAAGCGAAAAAGGAAATCCTCCAGCCAGGCGATCGTTCCCAGATCGAGCTGGTTCGTTGGCTCGTCGAGGAGCAAAATGTCGGGATTGCCAAAGAGGGCCTGCGCCAGCAGCACGCGCACTTTTTGGTTGGCTTCCAGCTCCCCCATCAGCCGGCCGTGGAATGGTTCATCCAGGCCAAGATGGGTCAGCAAGGTGGCGGCTTCCGACTCGGCATCGTACCCGTTGAGTTCGGCCAGCTCGATTTCCAGGGCGGCCGCTTCCAGGCCGTCTTCATCGGAGAAATCCGGTTTGCTGTAAAGCTTCTCCCGCGCCTGAAGCACCCCATGGAGCCTCGAATGGCCCATGATCACCGTTTCCAGGGCGGGAAAGGCATCGAAAGCGAACTGGTCCTGCCGCAGGTAGGCGATTCGCTCGTTCGGGTCGACGCTGATCACTCCCCCATCCGCCTCGATCTCCCCGGCCAGCACCTTGAGCAGCGTCGACTTCCCGGCCCCATTGGGGCCAATCAGCCCGTAGCAGTTGCCTGGCAGAAATTTGATATTGACATCCTTGAACAGCGTACGCTGGCCGAAGCCGACGGTAATATCCTGGAGTACAAGCACGCACCACCACCCGTGTCAGATTGTTAGAATTGCGTTAGAAATATTCAGGTATGACCGGTTTGACCGGCCGGCCGGCTCCCCCAGCCACGAAAAAAGGGCCGGATTCAGGCCCTTTTCGCTTTTTTACATCCCTTTAAAGGGTCAGATCAACCCGCTGAGCCCCAGATCGTCATCTTCATCATCGTCAAAATAGTCGTCGAGATCGTCCTCGGCATCCTCGTCGTCCGCTTCCTCCAATTCGCTCAACGGCTGGCGCACCCAGACCTGGAGCACCTTTCCCTCTTCGATTTCCTGGAGGCGGAGGCCGACGACATCCAGCTCCTGCCGCATCCGCATCTCGTCCGGAAAATCAAGGCGGACCGGCCGCCCTTCCTTCCAGGCCTGGCGGCAGCGCGCCACAATGTCCACACCATTCATGGTGCGCATTTCACAGTAGAGCGTAAACGCGTCCTCCGCCCCTTCGAGAATCGAATTGATCGACAATTCGGCTGACGGCCGAAACTCGGGAGTCGGCCCTTCAATTATTGTAATGTATTCCGGTTCCACCATGCCCATTAAACACCCAAACCCTTACGATCCGGATGAATCCCCTTCACTTAAAATTTTGCGGGTGAATTATACCCACTTTCCGCCGGCACATCTACTCACCCGCGCTGCCAATTTCCCCGGAGTCCTGGGTGAGATAGTGGGCATAAAGGATCGGTATGGCAGTAATCGTCACCACCAGGAAGGCCACCACGTTAGTCACCGGTCGATCCCGCGGCCGCGTGAGCTGGCTGAAGATCCAGATCGGCAGGGTTGACTGCTGGCCGGCCGTGAAGGTGGTCACAATAACTTCATCAAACGAGAGGGCAAATGCCAGCATCCCCCCGGCCAGCAGGGCGGTGGCGATATTGGGCAGGACGACGTAGCGGAACGTCTGCAGGCCATCCGCCCCGAGATCCATGGAAGCCTCGATCATCGAGCGGCCGGTGCGCCTGAACCGGGCCAGCACATTGTTGTAGACGACGACCACACAAAACGTCGCGTGGCCGATGACGATCGTCCAGAAGCTGAAGCCAAATTCCATCAAACCCAGGGCCGAGCGCAGGGCGATACCGGTGACAATCCCGGGCAGGGCGATCGGCAGGACGAGCAGGAACGAGATCATTTCACGGCCGAAAAAGCGGCTCCGGTAGACGGCCGCCGCCGCCAGGGTTCCTAAAACCAGGGCCACAGCCGTGGCGGTGGAGGCCACCCGGACCGACAGCCCAAGCGCCGTCCAGAGGTCGGACCGGTTCCAGGCGATTTGAAACCAGCGGGTCGTCAGTCCGGGAGGCGGAAAGGTAAAGGCGGCTTCATCCGTCGTGAAGGCATAGAGCATGACGATGGCGAACGGAATATGCAGAAAGAGCAGCACTCCGATCGTGGCCGCCGTTAAATACCAGGAAGGTTGGGAGACTTTAGAGCGCATCGAATGCCCCCAGTTTTCTGGCTGCCAGCAGATAGACACCCATAATCGCCATCGGCATGACGGTAAACGCGGCTGCCAGCGGAATATTGCCGGATGTGCCCTGGTAGCTGTATACCGCCAGTCCGATGAAGGGGCTGGAATCGCCGATGACGGATGGAATAATGTAATCCCCGAGTGTCAGAGAAAAGGTAAAGATCGACCCGGCCACCACCCCTGGGAAGGCCAGGGGCAGAATGACATGCCGAAAGGTCTGTCCCATGCGGGCCCCCAGGTCCCCCGACGCCTCAATCAGCGAGCGCGGCACTCGTTCGAGGGCTGAAATAATGGGCAGGACCATGTACGGGAGCCATATGTAGAGGAAGACCAGGAAGAGACCGAGCGAAGAGACCGAAAGCGACGGTCCACCGATCACCGGCAGGTCCAGGATCCAGTTCAAGACGGCCGTCAGCCCCAGCTTGCCAATGACCCAGCTGATGATCCCTTCCTTTGACAGGATCAGCTTCCAGGAATAGACCCGGATAATGTAAGAAGACCAGAGAGGCAGCAGCACCGCCAGGTAGAGAATCGCCTTCAGACGATACGAGGCATAGCGGGTGATAAAAAAGGCCAGCGGAAATGCCAGAACGGCGGCCGCCATCGTGACGGCAGCGGCCATGCCGGCTGTCCGCCCCAGAATGCGCATGTGAGCCACCGTAAAAAGATCGCGATAGGTCGCCAGCGAAAATTCCCGCACCACCTGCCCGGTGAAGCCGTCGAGGTGAAAGAACGACTGGATCAGCAGGGCGAAGAGGGAGCCGATGTAAATGACCACCATCCAGAGCAGCGGAGGTCCAAGCAGCAAGGCCAGCAGGAGCAGCGGCCGGTTGTAGAGCAGGTCGCTCACGCGGCGGGACCAGCTGTTCGAGCCGGATCCAGGGGGCGCCTGCGTCAGCCCGCTCATCGCCCCTCCTCCCGCAGCCAGTTGTTCGCCCCTTCCGGCCAGATCAGCCGCACCGGCCGGCCGCGCATCTCCTGGCCGTGAATATCGGCCAGGGTGCGATCGAGGTTCTGCTCGACAACGGTGAAAGATTCCCGGCCGGCCGTCTGCACGGTGAACCGCGTGTGCATACCGAGATAGACGACGTCGTGCACCTGACCGTCGAGCGCTATCATGCCGGCGGGAACCGGCGCATCTCGCTCGACCATGCGGATTTTTTCCGGGCGGACCGAGAAGGGACGCACCTCCCCCACCAGCTGGCGGGCCAGCTCCCCGCCGATGATATTGGATGTCCCGACAAAAGAAGCGACAAAATGGGTCTGCGGCCGTTCGTAGAGCTCGGCAGGACTGCCGATCTGCTCCACATTCCCCTGATTGAAGATGGCAATCCGATCGCTCATCGTCAGGGCTTCTTCCTGATCATGGGTGACAAAAATAAACGTAATACCAACTTCGTGCTGGATCGCCTTCAGCTCGATCTGCATTTCCTGGCGGAGCTTCAGGTCGAGCGCTCCCAGCGGTTCATCCAGGAGGAGCACTCGGGGCTGGTTGACCAGGGCCCGGGCCAGGGCGACTCGCTGGCGCTGGCCGCCCGACAGCTGGGAAGGCTTGCGCTTTTCCAACCCGGGCAGGCGCACCAGGTCGAGCATTTCGGCCACCCGGCGTTCCCGCTCCGCGCGGGGGACATGCTTGATCATCAGCCCATAGGCGATGTTTTCCCCCACCGTCATGTGCGGGAAGAGCGCATAATCCTGGAAAACGGTATTGACATCCCGCTGGTAAGGGGGCAGATAAGTGACCTCTTGACCAAAGAGGAAGATCTCCCCGGCCGTCGGCTGCTCAAATCCAGCGATCATGCGCAGGCAGGTCGTCTTGCCCGACCCCGAGGGGCCGAGCAGCGTAAAAAACTCCCCGTCGTGGATAGCCAGACTGACGCGGTCGACCGCTTTGACAGGTCCGAAATGGCGGCTGACCTCGCGAAATTCAATAGCAATCTGGCTCATCATGATGCGTTGGCGATCATCACATGTTTGGTTATCTGGTAATCGGAAACCGCCTCGGCCGACAGATCTTTGCCAAAACCGGACTGTTTGTAGCCGCCGTGCGGCGTTTCAGAAGTCAAGGGGATGTGATCATTGACCCAGACCGTGCCGAATTCGAGCGCTGCTGAAAGGCGCATCGCCCGGCCAATATCTTTCGTGAAGACCGAGGCGGCCAGGCCGTACAGGACGTCATTGCCGTAGCCGATGGCCTCTTCTTCGCTGTCGAAGGGCGAGATGGTCAGCACCGGCCCGAATACTTCGGACTGGATTATTTCGGATTTCTGATCGGCATCGACAATAACCGTCGGCTCATAATAGTAGCCGCGGTCGAAGCGGGAGGGCACCTGGCCGCCGGTAACGATTGTAGCGCCGGTGCTCCGGGCCCGCTCGATAAAGCCGGCGACGCGGTCGCGCTGCACGCCGGAGATCAGCGGCCCCATGTCGACCTCATCGTCAAATGGCAGACCGATGCGGACGCTGCGCATGGCTTCGACAACCGCCTCTTTGACGTCGGCGAAGCGGCTGCGCTCGACGTAAACCCGGGTGGCGGCCGTGCAGTCCTGGCCCGTGTTGAAGGTGGCTGCGGCCGTCGCCTTCCCGGCGAATACCTCGACATCCGCGTCGTCAAAGACGATCAGCGGCGCCTTGCCGCCCAACTCCAGGTGAACCCGTTTGAGGGTATCGGCCGCCGTCTTCATGATCTTCTTCCCGGTGTTGGTCGAGCCGGTCAGGCTGACCATCCGCACGTCGGGATGCTCGACGATCGCCTGGCCGGTGTCATTTCCCCCGGTGACAATATTGACAACGCCGGCCGGAATGCCTGCTTCTTCGATGAGCTCGGCCAGCATCAAGGTGGTCAACGGCGTGGATGGGGCCGGCTTCAAGACGATCGTGCAGCCGGCGGCCAGGGCCGGACCGATTTTCCAGACGGCCATCATCAGCGGGTAGTTCCAGGGCGCGATTTGTCCGACTACCCCGACCGGCTCCCGGCGAAAAATCGAGGTGTAACCCCCTAAGAATTCCCCGGCATGGGAGCCGTGAACATCTCGGGCGGCGGCAGCAAAAAAGCGGAGATTATCCACGGCAAACGGGAGATCGGCCGCCAGACTGGCATTGGCAAAGGGTTTACCGCAGTTTTCCGACTCCAGGCGGGCGAACGTCTCCATGCTGGCTTCCAACAGGTCGCCCAGCTTCCAGATCGCCAGGGATCGTTCGGAGGGGGTCTTTTTCGACCAGCGTCCGTCGTAAAACGCCCGGTGGGCCGCCTTAACGGCACGGTCGACATCTTCCCGGCTGCCGTTGACGACCTGGGCGATCGTTTCATTCGTCGCCGGGTTCTCCACGGCCATCATACTGCCGCCTTTCGAGTCGGTCCAACGGCCGTCAATCCAGAGTTTGTAATCCATTTCAGCGCTCCTCAGCATAGGTTGTAGTGATGGGGAAATTGGCGAAAATCCCGGCGGGTGATTGACCATCACCCGCCGGGGAAATTCTACGAGACGACGGACCTACCGGCCGCCGATAACCGCCACGTAGTTGGTCACCCACTCGTGGTATGGGACACATTCGCCAGCCGGGCAGCTGGCCGTCGGGGTCTTCCAGAAGCTGATCTTCTCGAAGTTGTCAACCCCGTTCGTCTGGCAGCCGTCCGGCCCGAGGAGGGGGTTCCCTTCACAGGCGCTGAGCACGGCCGGCACCGAACCGAACCAGGCGGCCAGGTCCCCCTGGAGTTTGGGGTTGATCGAGTGGTTCAGCCATCTGTAGGCGCAGTTTGGGTGGGGTGCGTCGATGTGCATCATCGTCGTATCCGCCCAGCCCGTGGCCCCTTCGACCGGAATCACGCTGGCAACCGGAGCCCCTTCCGCCGCCAGCAGGTTCACCTGGAATGGCCAGGAGCCGGATGCCACAACCCCTTCGTTGGTGAAGTCGTCGATCTGGATAAAGGCATCATGCCAGTAGCGGCCGACGATCTGGCGCTGCTGGCGCAGCAGCTCCAGGGCGGCGTTGAACTGGTCTCGGGTCAGCTGGTACGGGTCGTCAATGCCCAGCTCCGGCCGGTGATGCTTCAGGTAAAGCGCGGCATCGGCGATGTAAATGGGGCCGTCAAACGCCTGGACACGCCCTTTATTGGACTGGCCGTCAGGCAGGGTCATTTCTTCAAAGACGACATCCCAGCTGGTCGGGGAACTGCCGCTGAAGACATCGGTGTTGTACATCAGGACATTCGAGCCCCACTGGTATGGGACGCCGTAGTGCTTGCCGTCCACGGTATGCCATTCCGCGTTTTGCAGGCGCGGATCGACCGTATTCCAGGCGTCAATCAGATCGATGTTAACTTCCTGAACTTTCCCCCCCGAAATCAGGCGGAGACTGGCGTCTCCGGAAGCGGTCACCAGGTCGAATCCCCCTTCGTTCATCAAGGCGACCATTTCGTCTGAAGTCGCGGCGACCTTCACATTGACTTTGCAGCCGGTGTCGGCCTCGAAACTGGTGACCCAGTCGAAGTCAGGCACCGTTTCGCCGCGCTCGATGTAGCCGGCCCAGGCTACAATCGAGACCTCCCCTTCCCCGTCTCCGATCGATGTCATGGGACCACCGGCCGCCTCTTCGGTCGTGCCGGTTCCTCCAGTGCAGGCCGCCAGGAAGGCTGCCAGCAGTAACAGGCTTGCGTTAAACCATTTCATTCTTCTCATGGGTTCCTTCTCCACACGGTATTCGATTGGCTGGGCAAAACGTCATGGTGGTGGATCAAATAGAAATGGGGTACCTGCAGATTGTGATCGATTGAATTGGGTCTCCTTCTCTTTCTCCTTCCCCAGACGGGCTTGAATACCTGAGACACTTTTCATATTTTAAATGTCCCCGGCTAAATTGCAATCTTCTACCAGGTGATTTGTCTCGAGATGAGAAAGAGAAATGAATTCCCGGGGCAGATGGCTCATCGACGACACCTTCCATGGCGGTGCTTACGATGGCCTGGCGGCTTTACACTTTGGGTTCAGCCGGTATAATCCACGCCCGTATGGAAACACGAGATTTTATCTGGCTAACCATTATCATCGGGGTGCTGGTCGGGTCAATCTGGCTGATCAACAACCCGGATTACCCATTCAACCAGGGGCTCGATCTGCAGGGCGGCCTGCAGGTGCTTCTGGAAGCCGACGTGCCGCCGGAGGTTGACGTATCGGCCGAGCAGATGAGCACGGCTCGGCAGATCATCAGCCAGCGGGTCAACGCGCTCGGGGTGGCCGAACCGCTTGTCCAGGAAGGGGGCGATCGCCGAATTCTGATCGAACTGCCCGGCCTGGAAAATCCCGACCAGGCGATCAGCCTGGTGCAGCAGACCGCTCTCCTGGAGTTTGTCGACAGCGGGAGTACTTTCCTGCCAGAAGGGCTCTGCATCCGAACATCCGAGAACCGCGGCGAACCCTCCCCCTGCGAGGCCGAACTGGCGGTGAATGGAGAAACGCCGGTTGTCCCCACGTTTGAGACGGTGCTTACCGGCGCCATGCTGCAGGAAGCCTCGGCACAAACTTCCCAGAATCTCATCGACAATTACGTCGCCTTTACGCTGACCGAAGAAGGCGGCGCCATCTTCCAGGAGTACACCTCGACTCACATTGGCCAGTACCTGACCATTGTGCTGGACAAGCGGGTTATTTCCAGTCCGGTGATCCAGGCGACAATTGAACGTCAGGGCACCATCACCGGCTCCTTTACCCGCGACGAGGCGCTGAATCTCGCCCTGCAGCTTCGCTTTGGGGCCCTGCCGGTGCCGCTGCGCATCGATGGGGTCCGCCAGGTTGGGGCGACCCTCGGCGAGCAGTCGATCACCGCCAGCATCCAGGCCGGGGTGATTGGACTGGTAGTTGTCCTCCTGTTCATGCTCGTCTACTACCGGCTGCCGGGTGGATTGGCCGACATCGCCCTGGTCATCTATGCCCTGATCAATTTTGCCATTTTTAAGCTGCTCGGCGTGACCATGACCCTCCCGGCCATCACCGGCTTCCTGCTGTCGACCGGAATGGCCGTCGACGCCAATATCCTCGTCTTTGAGCGGATGAAAGAGGAGCTGCGCGGAGGAGAAACCCTCAGCGAGGCCATCAAAGCCGGCTTCAGCCGGGCCTGGTCTTCGATTCGGGACTCGAATGTAGCCACCATTGTGGTCTGCATTATTCTGCTCATCTTCGGCCGGGGTTTTGGCGCCAGCACCGTTCAGGGATTCGCCTGGACCCTGATGATCGGCGTCCTTGTCAGCATGTTTACAGCCGTCGTCGTGACCCGAACCCTGGTCAAAATGGTCCTGTCTCCCGCGGCGGAGTGGCTTTCCGAAAGAGGCTGGCTTCTCGGACTTTAATGACCGGCCCAGAAATTCAATAGTTATATGTTTCAAATCACGCAAAATCGCCGCCTGTACTTTATCATCTCCGGGGTAATCATCGGGCTCGGCCTGCTCGCAATTCTCACCTCGTGGATCACCATCGGATCCCCATTTCGCGTCAGCGTTGACTTCCTGGGTGGAACCCGCTTTGAGCTGCAGTTCACCGAGGCGGTCCGGGAAAATGACCTTCGCGCCCTTTTCGAACGGTTTGGCGTTAACAATCCATCTGTCATTCAGCTGCGCGGGGAAGGGCTCGAGAATGCCTGGCAGATTCGAACGGAATTTGTCACGCCTGAAGACGCCCAGCTGATCGAAGATGCCGCGGCCGCCGAACTGGCGCCTCTCGTTCCAAACTCCACCCTCTTCGAAAGTGTCAAGCCGGCGATTGGTGCAGAAGTCACCCAGGCCGCCTTCGTGGCCATCATCTTCGCGGCTGCGGTCATCCTGGTCTACATCGCCATCGCCTTCCGGCAGGTACCCCATCCCTTCCGCTACGGCGCCTGCGCTGTCAGCGCCCTGGTGCACGATTTGCTCGTGACGTTCGGTTTTATCTCCATCATGGGCATGTTGGCCGGCTGGGAGGTCGACGCCCTTTTCGTCACCGCCATCCTGACCGTGGCCGGCTTTTCCCTTCAGGATACGATTGTCATGTTTGACCGGATCCGGGAAAACATCGTCAGGCGGCCGCTCGAAGATTATGAATCGATCGTCAACCGGTCGGTCCTGGAAACGATTCATCGCTCGCTGGCAACCCAGCTGGCGGCCATGTTCATCATGGTGGCCCTGATCTTCTTCGGCGGCGCTTCGATTCAACATTTTATCGCCACCCTGCTGGTGGGGCTTCTGAGCGGCACCTACAGTTCGATCTTCCATGCCGTTCCCCTGCTGGCGGAGTGGGATATTCGGGCCGCCGAACGCGAGGCCGGAGCGGCCGCGGCCGCCTGAAGGGCATGAGGCGCCTCGCAGCCGGATGGTGGCTTGGATTTGTCCTCCTGGCAGCGGCCTGCCAGGCGAATACACCTCCGTTCTCGAGCGAGACCCCGGCCTCTTCCGGCACCCGGCTGCTCGTGACAGCCGCCCCGCTGCCCACCCTCTACCCGACGGCAACCGGTGTCGCCAATGCCCTGCCCGCATCGCCGGAGCCGTCGGCCGGTTCGACCCCCGCCCGCGCGCCGGCCCCCACCCCGGTTGACCTGACCCGGCCCGTTCTCTTTGCCCGGCTGCAGATTCCAGCCATCGGGTACGACCGCGCCCTGTCCGGCACGGTCGCCGGATCGCTGACCATTGAAGACCGGACTGGCGGGGAGAAACGGGTCATATCCAATCGGGGTCGATCCCTGGCGGAAATTACGGCCGCTCTTCAGAGCGTCTCTCTCGAGCCACTCCCCGATGATTGCCCGACCTGCACGCACTTTGAATTCGATCTGGCTGCCGAAGGGGTTCGCGGCCAGGGCTGGCTGCGGGATTCAATCCTGCTGGCCAGCCTCGAGCTGTTCTTCAGTCGGGAGCTGGGTCCCCATTTTCCTCCGGACACAGTTCTGGGCCTTCACCGAAGTCCATCCGGCTATACGATCGGCCAGACGACGGCCGTTTTAAGCGACGGCACGCTCTGGCAGTGGCAGGCGCCGGACGACCGGCTGCCGCCGGCCGGTCAGGCACCGGCCGGCCTGCCCGCGGAAGCAAACCGGCAGCCGGTGCGCTTCTGGGAGGATGAATACCGGGCCAGCTGCCCCTTCTACCCTGATGAAACCCTCTTCGTGCGCACGTCCACCGAAGTCAGGCGGGTCCGTTTGAAATGTCCCGCTCTGGCTCTTCCAACGACCATGATCCCGCTCTACGCCGCCCTCGACCGACTGTCCGGGCCGCTTCTAAATGATCCGCGGAACCTCCCTTTTCCACCGGAAGCCCTGCCGCTGGACGCCCTCGCCGCTTACCAGCGGCCGGATGGTGCCTGGCTGGTGCTGTACGCGGACGGCCGGGCGTCGGGCCGTCCGGCCGCTGGAGAATCCAGCGAGGAATCCCTCACCCCGAATGAAATCGAACGGCTGGCAGAGCGGCTGACAGAGAGCGGGGTGCTGCCCCGCGGCGTTCAGGTTCTGTTCGGCGCCCGGCGCGGCGATTACGAGGAGATTGTTCTCGCCCGGGGCCGGCTCGGCGTCTATGAATTTCCCTGGAGCGACCGGGTCGGCCAGGGGCTCCTGCCGGAGATCGTCGAGCTTGAAAACCTGTTGTTTCAGCTGATCGGACCACCCATGCCCACCCCGACCCCGGCCGGGCAGCTGCCGGCAGCTACTGCCAGTCCGGCCGCAACCCCAACCCCGTAGGAAGCCTGTGATGGATGCACTCTATTTAGACCGTGGTCAGCCCATTTTTCGCCGGGATCTGCCGAGGCCGGTTCCCGGTAAGGGCGAAGCGCTGATTCGCGTGACTCTGGCCGGCATCTGTGCCACCGACCTCGAACTCATCAAAGGCTATGCCGGCGGCTTTACCGGGGTTCTCGGCCATGAATTCGTCGGTGTCGTCGAAGAAGCCGCCGATGCGTCCTGGACCGGCCGCCGGGTGACCGGAACCATTAACCTGGGCTGCCAGCGCTGTGAATACTGCCTGGCCGGCGTCCGGGAGCACTGCCGCAATCGAACGGTGCTCGGCATCATCCAGAAGGACGGCGGATTTGCCGAGTACCTCACCCTGCCAGTGCAGAATCTCGTCCCCATCTCCGACTCCCTGCCGGATGAAACGGCCGTCTTTACGGAGCCGCTGGCCGCCGCGCTGCGCATTCGGGAGCAGGTCGTCGTTTCCCCTGGCAAACCAGCAGCGGTCGTCGGCCCCGGCCGGCTCGGCCTCCTGGTGGCCAGGTCGCTGGCCCTGGCCGGGACTCCGGTAGTTGTTTTCGGCCGGTCGGCGAGTTCGCTTGAGCTGCCGCGCCGGTGGGGGCTGGAAACTGCGCTCGTTTCCGAAATCGACGACAGCCGCTTCGATTTTGTCGTCGAAGTCACCGGCAATCCCGCCGGCCTGGCCGCTTCCCTGCGCCTGGTCCGGCCGCTGGGAACCCTGATCCTCAAAAGCACCTTCGCCGATCCGGGGGTCGTCGATCTGACTAAAATCGTCGTCGACGAAATTCACGTCGTCGGATCCCGCTGCGGCCCTTTCTCTCCCGCCCTGCGTCTGCTCGAGGCGGGGGTTGTGCCCGTTTGGGATTTGATCGACGGCCGCTATCCCCTCTCGGAAGCCCTGGAGGCCCTCAACCACGCAAGCCGCCCGGGCGTGCGGAAAATTCTCCTGGTTCCCTGATTCCCCGCCTGCCTTTTTATAGGATACCGGCTGTTCTGGCCGGCCGACTGCCAGGTTGTGGCAGATTTTTTCACTTCCGCCTATTTCAGGCCGCCGGAAGCAGCTGCTGGCAGAATTGTCGGCGGGAACTTGCGAGCCGCGCAGATAATCTGGTATAATAGAACATATGAGCGACAATCGAGACTACCTCATTCGCGCCAGTGAAATCAGCCAGTATGTCTACTGCAACCGGGCCTGGTGGCTGCGCCGGGTCCACGGCATCCGGCCGGGCAACGAGCCGCTGCTTGCGGCCGGGTCCGCCTTTCACGCGCGACATGCTCGCAGCCTCGGGACATCCCGGCTGTTTCGACAGGTCGCCATCGGTCTCCTGCTCGCGGCCGCATTAATCCTCCTCTACAGCTGGATCGTTGGGTAGCTCTGGCCAGAACCGGTATCGGCCCGTATGTTGCGGACGTTCCCCTATCCCTGAATCATGAGCGGCAGCATCTCCCTCTTTTTATTCATTTTTCTCCTCGTCCTGATGGCCGGCTTATTCCATTGGCAGGCCACGAGGCTGCGGCGCGCCTCCGGTTTGCCGGCCGGCCGGATCACTTACAACGACGCCCGGGCGGAAAGGGGAGATGTCCGCCCCCTGGTCGATCGAGAGCTGGGGCTGGTCGGCAAACCGGATTACCTCGTCGAGCTTGAAAACGGCGCCATGATTCCGGTCGAGGTGAAATCCGGACAGGCGCCGCGCTCCCCCTACGCCGGCCACGTCCTCCAGCTGGCGGCCTACTGCCTCCTCGTTGAATCCACCTTCGGCCGCCGCCCCCCCTTTGGGATTCTGCGCTACGCCGATCACGAGTTCGAAATCGACTTTACCCGAAACCTCGAAGAAGAGCTCCTGGAGCTGCTCGATTACATGCGGGAGGATCTTCAGGAACCCGAGGTCCCCCGCAGCCACCATGAGCCGGCGCGCTGCGCCGGCTGCGGGGTCCGCCCGCACTGCACCGCCAGCCTCGTCTGACCCCAAGCGCGGCCGGGCCTGGTATGCCAGGACACCCCTTTTCGCCTGCCTTTCACACATGACATTCATCCAATCCATGCGTTGCATCTGTCACTGCTGAACCCTTCGGCCATTGGCTACAATGCCTTTGTCCACGTGTGCAGGGGTCGGGTTACCACGCCTTGAATCCTGCCGCGGGTAGCTATCCGGGAGAAGGATGCGGCAGGTCAACAGTATCGTCCCCTGCCAGGCAGCACAGAAGAGCGCGAAATTAAAAAGTTGGATGTTTTCACCATCGCCAGCTGGCCTTCCCCGCTCTTTCCTCCGGTGAAAATATTTTTAAGGAGAAACGACATGAAACAGCCAATGGTCACCATGGATGCCAATGAAGCCGTGGCCCGGGTTGCGCATAAAGTGAGCGAGGTGATCGCGATCTATCCCATCACCCCTGCTTCCCCAATGGGGGAATGGGCGGATCAATGGTCTGCCGAGGATCAAACCAATATCTGGGGGGTCACCCCGCACATCGTCGAGATGCAGTCCGAAGCTGGCGCGGCCGGCGCGGTGCACGGCTCACTCCAGGCCGGGGCCCTGACGACGACCTTCACCGCCTCCCAGGGACTGCTCCTGATGATCCCCAACATGTACAAAATTGCCGGGGAATTGACGCCGACCGTCTTCCATATCGCGGCCCGGTCGCTGGCTGCCCAGGCCCTCTCCATTTTCGGGGATCACAGCGACGTCATGGCCGCCCGCCAGACGGGCTTTGCCATGCTGGCGTCCGCATCAGTACAGGAAGCCCAGGATATGGCCCTGATCGCGCATACGGCCACGCTCAAAACGCGCGTGCCGTTTCTCCATTTCTTTGACGGCTTCCGGACCTCTCACGAGATCAATAAAATTGATCCCCTGACTGAGCCCGAATTCCGTCTCATGATTGACGATGGCCTGGTCCAGGAACACCGGATCCGAGGGCTCTCCCCCGATCGGCCGGTGATCCGGGGGACGGCGCAGAACCCGGACGTATACTTCCAGGCGCGCGAAACGGTGAACTCGTTTTACGATGCCTGCCCGGAAATCGTCCAGTCTATCATGGATCGCTTCGGGGAAGTTACCCACCGGCGCTACAACCTCTTCGATTACGTCGGGGCTCCCGACGCGGAGCGGGTCATCGTTTTAATGGGCTCAGGGGCCGAAACGGCCGCCGAAACCGCCCGCTACCTGGCCGACTCGGGTGAAAAGGTGGGCGTCGTCATCGTGCGTCTTTATCGCCCCTTCGCTGCCGAAGCCTTCCTGCGAACCCTGCCGGAGACCGTACGCCAGATTGCCGCGCTCGACCGCACCAAGGAACCCGGAGCCACCGGGGAACCGCTGCTGCTCGACATTACTTCGGCCGTCATGGACGGCGTCGCGGAAGGAACCGCTCCGTTCACCCGGCTTCCCCGCATTATCGGCGGCCGCTATGGACTTTCTTCCAAGGAATTTACCCCGGGCATGGTCAAGGCGATCTTCGACGAGCTGGCCAGACCTGCTCCCAAAAAGCGGTTCACGATCGGCATCGTCGACGACGTTACCCATTTGAGCCTCGAATGGGACAACGAGTTTTCCATTGACACGCCCGACGTGGTTCAGGCCCTTTTTTACGGGCTCGGGGCCGATGGGACGGTGGGGGCCAACAAGAATTCGATCAAGATCATCGGAGAAGATACGGAGCTTTTTGCCCAGGGCTACTTTGTCTACGATTCGAAAAAATCGGGCGCGGTCACTGTTTCTCACCTGCGCTTTGGTCCACGTCCGGTGCGGGCCCCCTACCTGATCCAGTCGGCCGATTTTATCGCCTGCCACCAGTTCCAGTTTATCGAGCGCTTTGACATGCTCCGGCTGGCGGAAAAGGGAGCGACCTTCCTGCTCAACAGTCCGTTCGACGAGCAGGAAACCTGGGATCGGCTGCCCCGTGCAATGCAGGATCAGATAATTGATAAAGAGATCGATTTTTACATCGTCGACGGCTACCAGGTCGCCCAGGAAACCGGTATGGGCCGGCGGATCAACACGATCATGCAGACCTGTTTCTTTGCCCTGAGTAAAGTGCTGCCTTCCGAAGAAGCAATCGCCGCGATTAAGAATGCGATTGAAAAGACATATGGCAAACGCGGCCGGCCGGTGGTTGAGCGAAACTTCGCCGCTGTCGACAGCACGCTTGCCCATTTGAAAAAGGTCAAGGTGCCCGCCTCCGCCTCGAGCCGGTTCGAACGGCCGGCGGTCATCCCCGATACCGCACCGGAATTCATCCGGTCAGTGACGGCCCGCATCATCGAAGGGCTGGGGGATTCCCTGCCGGTCAGCATGCTTCCGATCGACGGAACCTATCCCACCGGAACAACCCGGTGGGAGAAGCGCAATATCTCGACGGAAATCCCGGTCTGGGATTCCGACATCTGCATTCAATGCGGGAAGTGCGTTCTGGTCTGCCCGCACAGCGTGATTCGCATGAAGGTCTTCGATCCGGAGGCAGCCGGTTCCCCGCCAGAAACATTTAAAACCACCCCGGCCCGCTACAAGGAGTACAAAGATATGTCCTTCTCGCTCCAGGTGGCGCCGGAAGACTGCACCGGCTGCACCCTGTGCGTGGAGGTTTGTCCGGTCAAGAACAAGCAGCAGCCCAGGTTCAAGGCGATCAATATGGCACCTCAGGAGCCGCTGCGTGAAGCGGAAAAGGCGAACTGGGATTATTTCCTGACTTTGCCAGAAGTGAACCGCCTGGATTTGCCGCTGAACCAGGTGAAGTACTCGCAGCTCCTCGATCCGTTGTTTGAATTCTCCGGGGCCTGTGCCGGGTGTGGGGAAACCCCTTATCTCAGCCTGATGAGTCGCCTCTTCGGCGACCGGGCGATCATCGCCAATGCGACCGGCTGCTCGTCCATTTACGGCGGCAACCTGCCGACTCATCCCTGGAGTGTCAACCAGGACGGCCGCGGCCCGGCCTGGTCAAACTCCCTGTTTGAGGACAACGCGGAATTTGGGTTGGGGATGCGGGTTGCCCTGGATCAGCGTCTGGATGCGGCCGCGACGATACTGAAAAGCCTCCAGCCGCTGCTCGGCGAGGAGACGGTAACGGCTATTCTGAAAGCCGACCAAAGCAGTGAAGCCGGCATCGCCGAACAGCGAACCAGGGTTGAAGCGTTGAAAAATCAGGTTGCCACCTTGCTGAAGACCTCGAACGGGTCGGCGCGGGCCTCGCTGAGCAACCTGGCCGGCATCCTCGACATCTTCGTCCGCAAAAATGTCTGGATTGTTGGCGGCGATGGCTGGGCCTACGATATTGGGTTTGGCGGGCTCGATCACGCGCTCGCCTCAGGAAGAAATATCAACATTCTGGTTCTCGATACCGAAGTGTATTCAAACACGGGGGGCCAGATGTCGAAGGCGACGCCGCGTGGTGCGGTAGCGAAATTCGCCGCGGCCGGGAAGCTGCAGAAGAAGAAAAACCTGGGGATGCTGGCTATGAGCTACGGCGATGTTTACGTCGCCCATATCGCTTTCGGCGCCAAGGATACCCAGACGATTCGCGCATTTCTCGAGGCGGAGTCATACGACGGCCCCTCCCTGATCATTGCCTACTCCCACTGCATCGCCCACGGCTACGACATGGTGCACGGCCTTGACCAGCAGGCGGCCGCGGTGAAGTCTGGCCATTGGCCTCTCTATCGCTTTGATCCCCGCCTGGCCGATGAGGGCAAGAATCCCTTCCAGCTCGACAGCGGGGCGCCGAACCTGCCGCTGGAGGAGTATATCTACAAGGAGGGGCGGTACCGCATGCTGCAGCAGAAAGATCCGCAGACGGCCGCCTACCTGCTGGCGATGGCCAAGGCGGATGTCCAGGAGCGCTGGACGTCTTATGAACGGATGGCTCACAGCTCGAATGGCAGAGCTGATTAGCATTGAATGAAACCGGTCGGCGGCCGGGTCGGGTACACGGCCGCCGGCAAAGGATTGATATCATGAATCTGACAACACGCTACCTGGGCTTAACCCTCAAAAACCCGATTGTCCCTTCTTCGTCTCCCCTGACGCGGGATCTGGCCAATCTTCGGTACATGGAAGATCTGGGTGCGGGCGCCATCGTTCTTTACTCCCTCTTTGAAGAGGAGATCAATCGGGAGAGCCACCTCGTGGACCACTACCTGACGCAGGGGGCAGAGAGCTTTGCGGAAGCGCTGAGCTATTTCCCCGAAGCCTCCGACTACCGGGGAGCGGGTCCCGAAGGCTATTTAGAACATATTCGCCGGGCCAAGGAGGCCATGGATATCCCCATCATCGCCAGTCTGAACGGCGTTTCCACCGGCGGATGGGTTTATTATGCCCGGGAAATCGAGCAGGCGGGGGCGGATGCCCTGGAACTCAACGTCTACTACCTGCCAACCGATCCCAATCTTGGCCCGCAGGAGGTCGAAGCTTTATATATCGACGTTTTGCGCGATGTGAAAGCGTCGATTTCCATCCCAATCGCCATGAAGCTCAATCCGTTCTTCAGCGCCACGGCCAACATGGCCCGGCGGCTCGCCGACGGCGGTGCTGAAGGGCTGGTGTTGTTCAATCGCTTTTACCAGCCCGATCTGGATCTGGAAAATCTCGAAGTTATCCCCAATCTGGTGCTTAGCCGAGCAGATGAAATTCGGCTCCCGCTGCGCTGGATAGCCATTCTCTACGGCCGTATCGCCGCCGATCTGGCCCTTACGACAGGCGTTCACACGGCCGAAGACGCCCTGAAAGGGATTGCGGCCGGGGCCGCAGTCACGATGATGGCCTCCGAGCTGCTGCGCAATGGAGCCAGCCGCATCCGCTACATTCTCAATGAAATGATCGAATGGCTTGAGAGCCACGAATATGAATCCCTCGACCAGCTGCGCGGCAGTTTGAGCCAGATTAACTGCCCGGCGCCGGCGGCCTTCGAACGGGCGAACTATATTCGGGTTGTCGGGTCATCCACGTTCTAGTCCAGGCAGTAAGAATCCCAGGAAGGCAAACCGATGGAAGAATATGTTCCTCTCGATTTAATCGCCACCCATCCTTTTTTTGTGACCCTGCATCCGCGCCACCAGGAAGAGCTGGCGATTTTAGCCAGGCGGTGCAAATTTCAGAGTGGGGACGCCATGTTGCGGGCCGGCGACGCGGCCAGAACTTTTTATGTGATCGGCCACGGAATAGTCAATCTGACCTCGGCTATTCCGGGTGGCGGCTCTCGGACCATTCAGACCTTGAGCGATGGTGATGTATTGGGCTGGTCCTGGTTGTTCCCCCCCTATCGCTGGCATTTCGACGCGCAGGCCGCCACACTGGTCCGGGCCATCGCCTTTGATGCGGCCTCGGTGCGCCATCTCTGTGAGGAGGATCATGAGTTGGGGTTTTACCTGATGCGTCAGTTCGCCAATGTAATGCTCGGCCGCCTGCAAACAGCTCGGGCCCAGCTGTTGGAGGAGTGGGAAGGGATATTGTAATTTTGGTGTATATTGACTACACGAAATATTCGAAACGTATGGACGATCGGCCGCCCCCAGAGTATTGACTGCCTCAATTTGGCTTTATAAATCCACTCTGGCAGGTGCCCGCTGAATAAAAAAAGCTCCGGGTCAGCACCGGAGCTTTCATTTTATCTGCTTTTCGGGACGATCGACGATTAATTGTCGTCACCGGTCGCCAGTTCCAGGGTGCGGCTGAGAATCTGCTCCTGCAGCGAGCGGTCGCTGCGCCGACCCTTCTTCCCCTTTTTGCCCCGTTCCCGCTTTTCCGGCGCCCCATTCTGGCCCATCGCCCGCCGCAGCGCCATTTCCATGGCCGTTGGCATTTCCTCGAAGACCTCTTCTTCCTCAATGACGATGTCCCGGGCGCTCAAATTCTCCAGGGCGGCTTCCGGCTTCTCCTGAAGGGCTTTCAGACTGAGATTGATCCGCCGCTTCTTTCGGCTGAAGCCCAACACCTGCACTTCCACCTGCTCGCCTACCTTGAGAATTTCGGCTGGATGCTTGACATACTCATGGCTGAGCTCGCTCACGTGGGCCAAACCATCCTTTTCGGCGCCAATATCGATAAAGACGCCAAAGTTTTCCAGCCGCGTCACCGTCCCCGTGAACACTTTCCCCTCGGCCAGGTCCCGCCACTCGACCGCCAGCGGCTCTTCCATCGTCACCATCAGCTGCTCGCTGTCCGGATCTGCCTTGTCAACCCAGACTTCCACTTCCTGCCCGATGGACAGCGCATCTTCGACGCGGTTCACGCGATTGCCGATATTCGAAATATGGAGGATCGCCGGGGTTTCAAGACCGACGTCAATAAAAGCCCCGTAAAGTTCGATCCGGGTCACGGTGCCTTTGAGCTTCATTTTCTTTTGCAGGTCATGAAGATTTTTTGGGGTTGATTCGATACTGGTATCGACCGTTTCGTCGCTCATGGTTCACCTTTCCTTACACAAAATTGAGGCGTGCTCACCCCGCGCAGACTGCCGGGAGCAGCGCCTGCGGATTTCCAAATTTGCCTTTTACATATAGCTTCTGCGGGGGTGTTAAGTTAACGACACACGATTATAACAGACCAGAGGGGAGAGTCAACGATCCACCAACCCGCGCCGGCCAATCTAATACAATTCAAAAGAAGGCCGGATGCGGCCGCTGCCAGCCGCACCCGGCGAAAGATCAGGGGGTCCCAGGAAGGGAAGCAGCGGAGGCGATGGCCCGGATCAGGCGGCTTCCTCGACCGGCTGCATGGCGCCCTGGAGAGGCAATCCGGCCTCCTGCCGGATTAAATTTTCCAGTTCAAACAGGAGATCCAAATTTTCTTCCAGGAAGGCTTTGGCGTTCTCGCGTCCCTGGCCGAGCAGGGTCTCACCGTATCGGTAGTAAGCTCCGCGCTTGTCGATGATGTCGTACTCCGTAGCCAGGTCGAGGACGTCCCCGCTGCGGGAAATACCCTGGTTGTACATGATGTCAAATTCGGCCTCCATGAATGGCGGCGCCACCTTATTCTTTTTGACCTTGATACGGGTCCGGTTGCCAATGACATCCGCCCCGGATTTGATCGCCTGGATCCGCCGGATGTCGAGGCGCACCGAGGCGTAAAATTTCAGGGCGTTGCCGCCGGTCGTCGTCTCTGGACTGCCGAACATTACCCCGATCTTTTCCCGCAGCTGGTTGGTGAAGATGACGACGGTGTTCGTCTGCTTGATGATGCCGGACAATTTGCGCAGCGCCTGGGACATCAGCCGGGCCTGCAGGCCGACGTGAGAATCACCCATCTCCCCTTCTATTTCCGCCCTGGGAACCAGAGCCGCCACCGAATCGATCACCACGACGTCAACCGCTCCAGAGCGGATCAGCGTCTCGGCGATCTCGAGCGCCTGCTCACCCGTATCCGGCTGAGAGACGTACAGATTGTCGATGTCGACCCCACAGATCGCGGCATAGGTGGGATCGAGCGCGTGCTCCATGTCGATAAAGGCGCAGACTCCCCCTAATTTTTGCGCTTCGGCAATGACGTGCTGGCAAATCGTCGTCTTGCCCGAGGATTCCGGTCCGTAAATTTCCACAATCCGGCCGCGTGGAACGCCGCCGACGCCGAGGGCGATGTCCACCGAGAGACAGCCGGTTGGAACGGTTTCAACCACCATGTTCTGCGCCTCCCCCAGCCGCATGATGGATCCCTGGCCAAATCGCTTGGTGATTGTATCCAGGGTTGATTTGAGTGCGATATCTTTTCCCACAGCGGTTGCTCCTTATCATTTATTGAACATTCGTTCATTTTCAATCAGTTAACCAGATTTTAGCACACCTGTTCTGATTGTCAAGGGCTGCTTCCACCGGGCACCCGCCAAACAGAGAGAAATCCCTCCCAGCAGGCGCTTTTTCCTACCCCGGGAGCCCCCCCCGCTTTGTACGTACCGCCCTTTCTAGATAAAATCCCCACCGATGATACACCGCTACCTCCGGACGGCTGCCAGACCTCAGGTCGAGCCCCAGGTCCGCAAAATCGAAAATTTTTCCGGCTCACTGCCGGAACGCCCCCTCTACATTTATCTCCCACCCGGCTACCACAATGAAACCCGGCGCCACTATCCGGTCCTGTACATGCACGACGGGCAGAACTGTTTTGAGACCTACCGGGAAGACAGCTACGCCGGCATCACCTGGGCGGCCGATCGGACAGCCGACTACCTGATCCAGGCCGGCTTAATGCGTCCATGCCTTATCGTTGGCGTCGGCCACGGAGGTGAAGAGCGCATTCTGGAATACACGCCGCCCTATGCCAGCCATGACACCCGGCAGACTCGCCGCGGAAATGGGGCTGCCAGTCCCGCCCATCATATCAGAGGACGGGCGGATAAAACTTTCAAATATTACCGGGATGAAGTCGCCCCCTACATCCACGAACACTACCGCGCCCTGGGCGGCCGCCACCAGACGGCCACCTGCGGTTCGTCGATGGGGGGGTTGTTTGCCATGTACATCGGCTGGGAATTTCCCGAATTCGCCGCCCAGCATGCCGCCCTGTCGGCTTCCTTCTGGGCGACCGCCCGCCCCGGGGGCAGCCTGGAAATCGCCGAACGGATCCGCCGCCAGTCTCCCCGGCCGGTCCGCTTTTATCTCGACAGCGGAACGGAAGACATTCCCGGCCAGGGGGATGACAATTCCGCCGGCGTGGTGGCCGTCCGGGATTCACTATACGAAAAGGGCTACCGTCCGGGCATTGACCTTCAATACCAGCTGGCTCACGGAGCCATTCACGGCGAAGCCGCCTGGGCCGATCGCCTGCCCGCTGTGCTACAATTTCTCTTCCCAACCTATGGATAAGGTCATGCAGCGACGATACGAACAAATTTTTAGCCCGGCCATCGGCCGCCAGATGCAGATCCTGGCCTTCGGCCACTTTGGCGCTCCAATCATCGCCTTTCCCTCCGGCGGCGGCCAGTTCTTCGATTTTGAAAATAATGGTATGATCGAAGCCGTGGCCCCTCTCCTCGAGAGCGGTCGCATCAAAATCTACTGCCCGGAATCCCTCGACAACGAAACCTGGCTCAACAATCACAGCGATCCCCACTGGCGCGGCATTCGCTACGGCGCCTATATCGACTTTCTCATGAACAACCTGGTACCGGCCATCCGCACCGACTGCCGCGATCCGCACGCGCGAATCGGCCTGACCGGCTGCAGCCTGGGCGCCTTGCACGCAGCCAATTTCACCCTGAAATTCCCCGATGTGTTTCACTACGGGCTCTGCATGAGCGGACGCTATGACCTGGAGCAAATTATCGGCTTCGGCAGCGGCTCTCACGAAGTCTATTTCAACAATCCAATGGCCTTTGTACCGAACCTGCACGGAGGGGAGCTGGAACGGGTGCGCCAGAACACCCACCTGGCCCTGGTCTGCGGCCAGGGGGCCTGGGAAGACAAATGTCTCACCGAAACCCATCGGCTGGCCGATGCCCTGGCCGCCAAGGGTATCAGCCACGAACGAGACATCTGGGGGCATGACGTGGAGCATCACTGGTACTGGTGGCGCCGGCAGATTGTCCACCACCTGGGCAAAACCTTCGGCTGAATCGAGCGCTCTGAGAGAAGTTTGAGGAGGATTGGGAATGACGACAAAAAAGATCGGTCTGCTGATCGGGGACGAAAATGACTGGCCGTCCTCATTTGAAGGAATCGCCGGCCATTTTAAAAAGACGATTTCCTGGCGGGGCAAACAGCACGATATCGAAGTGGAGCGAATCCTGATTGAACCGTTCGTGCTGACGGCCCCGACCACCTATCATGTCGTCATTGACCGGCTCGCCTACTGGCACTATAACCCGCGCGAATGGCTCAAGAAAGCGGCTCTGATCAACGGGACCTACCTGCTGAACAACCCCTTTACCTTCCAGAGCATGGAGAAACACTCCGCCTACTGCGCCATGATCCGCCTGGGTTTGCCGATTCCGGAAACCTGGTTGATCCCGCCCAAGGCCCCCCCGGCCGGCTACGAGCAAAAATTCCAAATTACGGCCGGCCGCTACCACCAGCCGTTCGACCTGCCGGAAATCGCCAACCGGATCGGCTACCCGCTCTACATGAAGCCATTTGACGGTGGGGGCTGGCGGGGGGTCAGCCGCATTGACAACGAAGAAATCCTCATGCGGGCTTATGACGAATCCGGCCGCACCCTGATGCACCTGCAGCGGGGGCTGGACAACTTCGACGTCTTCGTGCGCTCACTGGCCATCGGTCCCCAGGTCGGGAGCTTTAAATACGACCCCGGGCAGCCGATGCACGGCCGCTACATCATCGACCACCAGTTCTTATCGGCCGAAAAAGGACGCGAAGCGCAGATCATCACCAAGGTCATCAACGCCTTCTTCCGCTGGGACTTCAATTCATGCGAGGCGATCTTGAAAGACGGGGTCCTGTGGCCAATCGACTTCGCCAACGCCTGCCCGGATATCGCCATTACCAGCCTGCATTACTACTACCCCTGGGCGATCAAGGCCCTGTACGCCTGGACGGTTTTCTGTGCCGTTCAGGAGCGGCCAATGCATATCACGATGGATATCCAGCCCTACTTCGAAATCGCCGATTCCGATCGCTCATACGACGAGAAGCTGGCCGCCTATGAACAGCTGGCCGACATGCACTTCCAGAAAGAGGCTTTCGAAGAATTTCGAGCGACCGCCCTGGATGGGCTTGACGAGGCGATGTGGTCCTACGTGCAGACCCCGGGGTTTGACCACACCCTGGTCGAAACGATCCGCACGATGTTTCCCCCCCACGAGCAGGACCGCTTCATCGCCCATTTTCGCGGGCTGCTCCGCCATTGGGTCGATTCAGAGGCTTACGGCTGACGCGGAACCCTCAGCCGCCGATGCGGTACATCTCGGCGCCTTTCTTCGGGACCCGGGTAAAGGATGTGCGGAGCTCGGAATAGCGGTCGGTTCGCTGCCGCCAGACACCGGCAATCAGGTCGAGCATCTCTTCGTCGCTGGCCCCGTCGCGCAGCGGCGCCCGCAGGTCGAGCCTGGAAACGCCGAAGAGACAGGTGTAATACTCGCCCGCGGCCGACAGGCGCACCCGGGTGCAGTCCCCGCAGAACGGCTTGGTGACCGAGGCGATGATTCCGAGTTCGCCGCTCCCATCCTGGTAGCGAAACCGGTTGGCCACCTCTCCGAGGTAGTTCGGGGGCACCGATTCCAGGGGCATTTCCGCGTGGATCAGGTCGAATATTTCGTCGGCGGTGACCACGTCGTCGAGCCGCCAGCCGTTTAAATTGCCGACATCCATATATTCGATAAAGCGCACGATGATCCCGGTCCCTTTGAAGTGGCGGGCCAGGTCGACGACCGTGTGATCGTTGAATCCCCGCTTGACGACGCAGTTGATCTTGATGTTGTCAAAGCCGACCGCCTGGGCTGCCTCAATCGCCCGCAGCACCCGGCCGGCGCTCGACCGGGCCCCGTTCATGCGGGAAAATACCTCATCATCCAGGGAGTCCAGGCTGATGGTCAGCCGGCCCAGGCCAGCCGCGCGCAGGCCGCCCACAACCCCCTCCAAAAAATAGCCGTTGGTGGTCATGGCGACATCCTCGATGCCGGGGATGGTCACCCACTCCCGGATGATCCGATCGAGATGCGGCCGAATCAGGGGCTCACCACCGGTAATGCGCAGTTTGGTCACGCCGAGGCTTGCGAACAGCCGGGCCAGCCGGATCAATTCCTCGTCGGTTAGCAGTTCATCTTTCTGAAGAAAGTTATAGCTTTCGCCAAAGATTTCAGCCGGCATGCAGTACGGACAGCGGAAATTGCATTTATCGATTACCGAAATCCGCAGATCCCGCATCGGCCGGCCGAATTTATCCCGCAGGAGAGGTGGTTCGCTCGGGGAATGCTGATGGCTGTTGAATTGATCGCGATCGCTCATGGTTCCTACTGGGCGGTCAGCCCGCCGTCGACGGGAAAAGCCACGCCGTTGACAAAAGAGGCATCCGGGGAAGCCAGCCACAGGACCGCAGCCGCCACTTCCTCCGGCTCACCCAGGCGGCGGGTCGGATTGTTGGCCGTGGTGGCGGCCAGAAGATCCGGGAATTGGGTAAACGCTCGCTCGATCATCGGGGTGCGCACGACTGCCGGGCAAACCGCATTGATGCGGAGTCCCTTGCGGGCATACTCCACGGCTGCCGACCGGGTCAGCCCCACCACGGCGTGTTTGCTTGCGGCGTAAACCGGCAGGCTGTGGGCGCCGACCAGGCCGGCCGCCGAAGCGGTGTTGATGATCACACCGCCCTCCTGACGCAGCATCTGCTTGATTTCATACTTCATGCAGAGCCATACGCCGCGGACGTTGACGCTCATGATTCGGTCAAAGTCATCTTCGCTGACATCCGCTGTCCGCACCGGCGCCCCTTCCACGCCGGCGTTGTTAAAGGCGATGTCGAGCCGGCCGAATTCCCGGACCACCTGGCCGATCAGCTGCTCGACCTGCCGCCCATCGGTGACATCGGCCCTCAGGGGGACGGCCCGGCCGCCGCACGCAGCGATTTCATCGGCCACCCCATCGACCCCGCGTCCGTCGATATCAGCCGCAGCCACCAGGGCACCCTCGGCGGCAAACGCCAGGGCGGTGGTGCGGCCGATTCCCGAGGCCGCCCCGGTGATCAGCACAACTTTTTCTGTAAATGGCCTCATTCGACTGGCATCCTATGGTTCGGGTCGCTTAGCGTGATGGGATCCATTTTAACATAGCACTGGCGCCCAATCGTTTTTGATCTAACTGGACGCTTACCCGGGCGCCTTGGCCCGCCAGAGTTCCGGCAGGTCGAGCTCCGGATAGAAATGAATGGCACTCAGGCCCAGGCGGCGCGCGGCCAGGAAATTTTCCCGGTTGTC
Organism: Promineifilaceae bacterium (SeqCode); assembly: GCA_041568735.1. GTDB lineage: Bacteria > Chloroflexota > Anaerolineae > Promineifilales > Promineifilaceae > WTJY01. Next base: position 20,083 of record JBFFZG010000002.1, on the reverse strand, counting down.
GTCGATAAAAACGGCCGCCTCCGGGGCAACCGCCAGTCGGGCCAGCGCCCGGTGAAATATTTCGGGGTCGGGTTTCATCACCCCTTCCTCGGCTGAAACGACGATGTGGTCGAACCAGTGGGCGATCTGAAATTCCTTTTCGAGAACCCGCCGCAGATCGTCGAAGGCGTTGCTGATAATTCCCAGCCGGTAGCGGCCGTGCAGCTCCTCAATCCAGCCGGCCAAACGGCGATCAAACCGGTCCCCTGCCCAGAAATCTCGCCGCAGCCCGGCCAGTTCGCTGGCTGACAGCCCCAAATGGGCCCCGAGACGCTGCCAGTGCCCCTCAGTCGTGACCTCCCCGAGCTGCGCCGCCCGCCCGAGCGCGCTGTTGAACACCGTCTCTTCGACCGTGCCTGGCGCCAGACCCAGCCGGACGTCCCAGCGGTGCCTCGGTCCATAATCGGCCGTCCGGAGCAGCACCCCGCCCACATCAAAAATGACGGTGGTCAACCGGGCCCAGTCGACCTGAATTCGCCCGCCTGTCTCCTCGTGCATGGAGCTAAATATTATCTGAATTTGACAGTTTTGTCTCTTGACAGGCGGGGGCGGCCGCGTTATGATATTAGAACAATTGTTCTATTGAACTGGATGTTCATTCTACAGCCGATCGACCGCTGCCTGACTGAGAACATTCTGAACGGCCAACCGCCATTCAACAGGGAAAGAGAGGAAATCTGTTCACCGGGACTTGAATTTGATCCGGTCCGAACAGGAGGTACAAGCGCATGGCGCAGCACACATTGCCCTATCCAAATCGAAGGAGCCCGTGGTCCTTCATGGCATTTATCGCCTCGTTCTGGGACAGCCGGAATCGCTCGATCCTGGTCGCCGCCATTCTGGCCCTGGCCCTGCTGGCTTTTGAGATCTTCAACTTCGACACGACCAAGTTTGCCCTGAACGATCTCCTCGGCGCCACCAGCTTCTTTGGCCTGACGTGGGCCTCGATTCTGGCATTTGCCTTCTGCGCCATCGATTTCGCCGGGCTGGTTAAAATTTTCACGCCTCACCAGGGAATGGACGAGCCGAAGGAGGTCTGGTATCTAATGGGCGCCTGGCTTCTCGGGGCTACTATGAACGCCATCATGACCTGGTACGCGATTTCTGTTCTGCTCGTCCACCGGCCGTTGGGCACCGAAGTCCTGTCGCGGGAACAGCTGCTGACCGCCGTCCCGATTTTTGTGGCGGTCCTGGTCTGGTTGACCCGCATCCTGTTCATCGGCTCCCTTTCCGTTGCCGGCGAGCACCTGATGGCGGTCGCTCGCTCCGCCGAAAGTGGGGAGCGGAGGCGCTCCCCGGGCAGCAGTCCACTGCGGCCGGCAGCGGCTCCCCGGCCGCAGGCGGCACAGCGCTGGGAATCCGGACCTGTTCGCGATCTCCCGAATCCGGGGGAAGCGGTGACGCGCATTCGCCGGCGGCCGCCGATCCCAGGAGGCCATCGGCCCGCGACCACTCCCATGCGCGCTCGTGGCCGGTAGCCGGGATGCTCGGGACCTGGTTGCTCCACAAGGGGAAGCCTGACAACAGGACCTCCTCACCACGGGAGAACTATCGTATAATACGGAAGATCAGCGGTCCCCTCATGGAGCCGATTTTCCCGCTCAGGAATCCAATACGGCTCAATCAGAGGTCTAGACCGCCTGGTTGAGCCGTTTGTCCTGCATCGGGGATGACTAAGGTCATCTTGCGACAACTCCCTTATTACGCTACGTTGGGAGAATTATCGTTTATCGTATCGATTCGTCATGTTATTGTGAGAATAATCCCATGCTTTATCTTTCCACGCACGATGACAGAGGCCAGGGGTTGGTTGAATATGCACTGATTCTCCTCCTGGTGGCGATGGTGGTCATTTTGGTCCTGTCGCTTCTGGGCGACCAGGTTGGAGAGGTTTTCCAGGATGTGAGCAACGCTCTGGAAGCCGCCGGTTAGAGAATCTCCTGGGCCGGTCCGTTCGCGGCTCAGCTGGAGGCGTGAACGCCTCGAGGTCAGGTGACGCGGGGACGAAAGCGCTGCTTGATCGATTCAGCTTCCTGGAGAATAGACCGGCCGCCCACAATTCCCAAATCTTCTTTGGTGCCCAGCATGGCGCCGAGTTCCTGCACGCGTGCCTGGTGGTCCAGCAGCACCACATTGGTGCTTGTCCGCCCCCCATCCACCTCCTTCTGCACCTGGAAGTGATTATCGCCAAAACCGGCCATCTGCGGCAGGTGAGTCACGATGATGACCTGGTGGCCGGCGATGCCGGCCAGACTCCACAGCTTCTGCCCGACTACCTGGCCGATACGGCCGCCAATCCCCTGATCGATCTCGTCAAAAATCAACGTCGGCGTATCGTCTACTTCCGCCAGAGCAGTTTTTAAAGCGAGCATAATGCGGGCGGTCTCACCGCCGCTGGCCACCCGCGCCAGAGGCTTGGGAGGCTCTCCCGGGTTGGCGGAGAGTAAAAATTCGACCCGATCGAAGCCGGATTCATCGAAAGCCAGCCGCTTCTCGCCGACAAAAAGACCGTCTGGATCTTCTTTCATCTGAAAATCGACCGCGAATTCCGCCTCCATGCGCAGGTCGCCCATCTCACGTTCGACTTTTTGTGCCAGCGCGACGGCCGCCTTCTGCCGTTTCACCGACAATTCGGCCGCCTTCTGCCCCAGGGAACGCAGCCGGCGCTCAATCAAGTTCGCCAGTTCCCCCAGCCGCTCATCCCGGTGCTCCAATCGCTCCAGTTCGCCTTCAGCCTGAATCTGAACCTGAAGGATCGCCTCGATGCTTTCCCCATATTTCCGCTTCAGGCGGTTGATGAGCTCAAGTCGCTCTTCGATAAAGTTCAGGCGTGCGGGATCGTGCTCCAAATGTTCCTGGTAGGTGTATAAATCCCCGGCGATATCGGTTAATTCGGATAGAAGCCCCTGCAGACGCTCGAGCTGCCCCTTTTGCTCCGGATCGAGCCTGGCCAGCGCGGCCAGGGCGACTTCCGCTTCCCCGACGAGGTCAATCGCACCGCGAATTTCGGCGTCTTCCAGCCCCGACAGGAGGGCGACCCCTTCGGACGCTGCCCGCATGAGCTGCTCCATGTTGGCCAGCCGCGTGCGCTCGGCGCGCAGGTCATCTTCTTCGCCAGGCGACAGGTTGGCGGCTCGAATTTCCTCGATCTGAAACTGGAGCATATCCAGCCGCTGCTGCCGGCTCCGTTCATCGCGCCGGAGTTCATCCCGCTCTCGCTCGAGGGCCCGCAGCGCCCGAATTTCCTCGGTGAGCTGCTCCCGCTCCGCAGTCAGGCCCGTGTAGGCATCGAGGAGGGGCAGGTGAAAGCGGGGATTCAGGAGCCGGAGGTGATCTCCCTGGCCGTGGATGCCAACCAGGACTTCCCCGACCTCCTTGAGCAGGCTCGCCCGGACGGTGACGCCGTTGATACGGCATAGATTTCGGCTCGCATCGCGAACCTCCCGGGCGATGACAATTGTCTGGGGATGATCCGGATCGAGCAGATCGGCCTCCTCCAGCTCTGGCTTGATCTCCGCCAGGAGGCGGTCGGTCAGCTCGAAAGTCGCTTCAACATAGGTGCGGTCGCTCCCGGTGCGAATGACGGTAGTATCGGCCCGGCCACCGAGTATCAGGGAGACAGCGTCGAGAATAATCGATTTACCCGCCCCGGTTTCACCCGTCAGCACGTTGAAGCCGGGACCAAATTTCATCCGGAGCTCAGGGATGATGGCGAAGTCGCGAATATACAATTCAGTGAGCATACACTCTTATTTTAACGCAGATTAAACCCTCAGCGAATCTGGTAATAGGCCGCGCTGGCAGCGACAAAGGCATAAATGGCCGACATAAGCAGGCCAAAGAAACTGAACGAAAGGAGGGCAATCAACAGTCCGGGCAGGATCCCTCCAGCAGCCACCAAACCGGCCACCAGCTGGGGAGTGTAACGCCCCCGGCGCCGGCCGATCACCCGGTGCGTGATCCGGGCGATGAAAGCTCCCACCGCGCCACCGACAGCGGCTACAATGAAAAAGAAGAAGATGCCAAACCCGCCGCCGACCAGAGTGATGAGGAAGCCGGCCAGGAGGCTCAGGGGGAGGGCCACGATCGTCGCCAGGAGATAATCCGAAGGGGCCGCAGTGAAGTAGCCGGCCTCAATCTCGAGCAAACAATCCGGGCACCGGTAGCCGACCGAGGTCCGGTTGGCGCATTTCACACAGATCGGTCGGCCGCACCGATTGCAGCGCAGACTGGTTTCCGTATCCGGATGGCGATAACAGACGAGTGGCCCGTTCTCTGGATCAAAAATTTCAAATGATCCGAGGTGGTCCGCGTGATTCTCGGGCGCCGACGTTTCTGAAGGGGGTTCGATCTCCTCGGCTGCCTCCTCTTCGCTGTCCTCCAGTTCGGCAGGAATCGGTAGGCCGTCCAGGAGAAGAATCCCCCGCCTGGCACTTCGGTTCTCGGGATCGAGGGCGAGGGCGCGCTCAAACGCCTCCCGTTTCTCACCCTCTTCGGATGCGACATGGCCCAAACCGGCCCATCCTTCGGCCGCATCGGGAAATTCTTCGACGATCTGCCGGTACAGCTGTTCGGCGGCCAACCGCTTGCCCGACCGGGACACTTTCTGGGCCTGCCGCAATAAATTTCTTACACGTGGGGTCATAACATCCAAATCTCTGCTACAAGGTTTCCCCTGGATGGGTTCACTTTAATCCAGGACGATGTGGAAATGCTCCCGACTTACACCATCTGTTATCTTTCAAATCCCAGCCGCTTCATCAGCCGGTGGTAAAAATACCCCTCTTTACCCACCCGCACAAACCGGGCTTCATGAACATGTTTGTTGATGATAATTTCATCCTCATGTTTGACCGGGTACACCTCCTGGCCGTCAGCGGTCAGGATCGCGTCGAGATCGGTACGCACCCGGATGCGAACCTCGGCGTCCTGGTGGAGAACCAGGGCCCGATCGAGACTGAGGTAGGGTGCGACCGGCATGAGCAGAAAATTGCGCAGCTGCGGGGGCAGCAGGGGGCCGCCGGCAGCCATCGAGTAGGCGGTCGACCCGGTGGGAGTAGCGGCGATGAGACTGTCGGCCGTGTAAGTCGTGATTGGTTCCCGATCAACACTCAAATCGAGGCGGATCACCCGCGCCTGTGCCCCGCCGATGACAATGTCATTCAAGGCGATGAACCTCTGAATGTTGATCCCCTTGCGCAGCAGGTCGGCTACGAGCATCAGCCGATTCTCCAACCAGAACTCACCGCAGAGGTATTTTTCCAGGACGGAAGCCCAGGTATCGGTCTGAGCTTCGCTTAGAAACCCGACCCGACCCAGGTTAACCCCGATAATCGGCGTGTTGTGCGGGACGGCGAAACGAGCTGCCCGCAGAATAGAGCCGTCACCGCCCAGAACAATCAGCAGATCGCTTTCATTGGTATGGCGGTGGACTTCCGCTTCATCCCAGGTCGACCCCTGCCAGGTTTCGCTGCCTCGCTCGACAAGCCAGCTCGAAATATGAGCGGCCAGGGGCCGAGATTCCGGTTTGTGGGGGTGGTATAAAATACCGATTTTTTTCATGAGGTGAGGTTTCCCCAGGGATCGTATGTCTTAGAGAGCAGCCTGGAGCCAGGGACCAAGGTCAGCCATTGGCACCTGTACCTGATCCCCACCGGCCATCGACCGGACCGTCACCTGCCCCTGGGCCAGCTCATCTTCGCCGACGATGATGGCAAAGCGAGTGGGGAATTTATTAGCCTCACGCAGCTGGCTTTTCATGCTCCGCTTTTCCCGGGCGAAGGCCACGCGTACACCGATACCCTGACCGCGCAGGTCGCTGGCAATTTTTACCGCGGCCACCTTGGTCTCGCCGCTGAAGTGGGTCACGAAAACGACCGGTTCTGGTGGAGCGGGCGGCACCAACCCCTCCTCTTTCATGCCGAGAACCGCCCGCTCGATGCCCAGGCCAAATCCGACCCCCGGGGTGGGTGGGCCGCCAATCGCCTCGGCCAGGCCATCATACCGACCGCCGCCGCAGAGGGCGGCCTGAGCGCCGATCCGCTGATCCCAGACTTCGAAGGCGGTTTTTGTATAATAGTCGATCCCCCGCACGAGCCTGTGATTAATCGTGTAGGACTGCTCGAGGACGTCCAGCAGTCTGCGAAGTTCGCTAAAATGGCTGTCGCAGTCGTCACAGAGATGATCGATTGTCCGTGGTGCCCCGGCCAACAGCTCTTCCATACCGGTCTCCTTCGAATCGAGAATGCGCAGCGGGTTGCGCTGGAGCCGCTCGCGGTCCGTTGGAGAAAGATTTTCCCTGTGATCGGCCAGAAAGGCCTCCAGGGCCGTCAGGTATCCTGGCTTGCAAACCGGGCAGCCAATGCTGTTCAGCTGAAAAGTCAGGTCACTATAGCCGATCTCGCGGTAGAGACCAATGGCGATAAGCATCACTTCAAGGTCGGCCATCGGGTCAGTCTCACCCATAATCTCGCAATTGAACTGGCTGTGCTGGCGAAACCGGCCGGCCTGCGGCCGCTCCCGGCGAAAAATCGGACCGAAAGTAAACAATTTTACCGGCTGCGGCCAGTTGTGCAGCCCATTTTGAACGTAGGCGCGCACCAGACCGGCGGTAAATTCCGGCCGCATGGTGACCACTTCTCCATCTTCTTCCTCGATCGAATACATCTCCTTTTTAACAAAGAAATCGGAGGCGGTACCGACTCCCCGTTCAAAAAGGCTGTTGGTCTCCAGCACCGGAACATCGATGCGCAGGAAGCCGTAGCGCCGGGCCAGGTCGGTGGCTTTGGTCATGAGGTAATCCCAATACTGCCGGTCTTCCGGCAGAACATCCTGGAATCCTTTTAATCGCTGTATGGATGACATCATCCCACTCCAATAATCAGACCATCTAAAATATCGTTGAATTATAAAGGTCTGATAGGATTTCCCAAATATTAAGGTTAAGCGGTTGACTGTCATGGCTGCGGGGACGGGTAAAATCATAAGCGGCGACGGCACGAACCGGATAATTTCAAAGGAGAGGAAAATCGGATGCGCACGTTTGAATTCAGGCTGGCATGGCCCTACATCTTGTTCTTCCTGATAACCTGGCTTTCTGTGGGAGCCGTGAGCCGGGACATGACGGCCGCCGCGCCGCAAATCAGCCTGCGTCAGGTTGCCAGCGGATTTTCGAGCCCGGTCGGGGCCGCGGCCACCGGACTGCCCGGAGACGGACGCCTGTTTATCGTGGAACAGGGAGGCAAAATCCGCATTCTGGACAAAAACGGGACGATCCGCTCCACTCCGTTTCTCGATCTTCAGACAAAAATCCTGACAGGGAGTGAACGGGGACTCCTGGGGCTGGCGTTCGACCCGGCATATGGCCAGAACGGGTATTTCTACGTCAACTACACCCGACCAGGTGACGGCGCGACCGTCGTATCCCGCTTCCAGGTTTCCAGCAATCCCGATGTGGCCGATGCCGGCAGTGAAACGCCGCTCCTGCGCGTGGCCCAGGACTTCCCCAACCACAATGGGGGCGATCTGCGGTTCGGACCCGACGGTTATCTCTATATTCCCCTTGGCGATGGAGGCAGCGGCAACGATCCGAACAACCGCGCCCAGTCAATCAACACCCTGCTGGGGTCGATTCTGCGCATCGACGTCGACCCGAACGGCGGCCTCCCGCCGGACTGCGGCCTGATCGGCCGCTACTCCATTCCAAACGATAATCCGTTTGTCGGCCAGCCGGGAGCCTGCGATGAAATCTGGGCCTACGGTGTGCGCAATCCCTGGCGCAGCAGCTTTGATCGGGAAACTGGAGATTTTTATTTTGGGGACGTCGGCCAGGGAACCCGGGAAGAAGTCAACTTCCAGCTGGCCGGCAGCAAAGGGGGAGAGAATTACGGCTGGCGCTGCCGGGAAGGGACAGTCGCCACCCCTGGCCTCCCGACTCCCTGCGACCCCGGTTCAGATTACATCCCCCCTTTCTTCGATTATCCCCGCGACAAAGGGCGCTCTGTAACCGGTGGCTTTGTTTACCGGGGGCGGAGCTTTCCCCATTTGCAAGGTTACTACATTTTCGGTGACTTTGTCTTCGGCCGCTGGTGGCACGCCAGCAAACCGGGTCCTGGCTGGGCGGTCGTCGATATGGGGCAGACCGGAACCAACATCAGTTCTTTCGGCGAAGATACGGCCGGGGAGCTGTATTTGCTCGATTATGGCGGCCGTGTCTTTCGCGTTATCGAGTCATTGGGGTTTGATCTGGCGCTGACCGGGCCTTCTTTCTCCCAGGCCGGTCAGCCGATTAACTACACCTTGACAGTAACCAATGCGGGCACGCTGCCGGCTGCCAGTCCGGTTGTCACGATGACCCTCCCGCCGGGGGCAAGCCACGTGAGCGGCGGAGTCCTCTCCGGCAGGACGATCACCTGGCAGCCAGGGACGATCAGCCCAGGGGACAGCGCTCAGCTGGCGGCGGTCCTGATGGGGGAAATCCCCCTCAAGATCACAGATTACGGGGCCCGGGCAGATGGGCTGCCGGTGGTTCTGGGGCTGGATCCGATCACGACGATGATCTTTGACGCCCCGTACAAAATTTACACCCCTCATCTGGAGGCGCCGCCTTGACCGATCGCGGCGGAAATCAGTTCCATTGCAGCTCGGACCGCTTTTGCCAGTATTGGGCGGGAGGTTCGGCCAGCTCCAGATGCAGGGCGGTGATTCGCGGATGGTTCCTCAGCCCCAGGCCGGTGAGATTGCTGGCCAGCTGGGAGATCGTCGCAGCCCCGCTCAGGACGACGGCCGCCCACGGTTGAGAAAGCGCGGCCGCGGTGGCGATTGCATCGATGGACACCCCGAGGTCGGCCGCGAGATCGGTCAGAACGGTCGGCTGATCGGGGTTTTTGGGAGTCAGGCGGCCGTTGGCCACGACTTCCTTGACAAGGACACCCCAGCCCTGTGCCGCGGCTTCTGCCAGCAAGGCGCCACAGGACGGCTCTAGAATGTTCCAGGTGGCCTGCACTGAAGCAAACAGGGGGCGGCCGTCAATTTCAATCCCCAGGGCCTTTTCCAGGGTGGCGGGCTGGCCCGTCCCACTCAAACTCAATCCGATCAGCCAGCCGGCCTCCGCCCGCAGCCGGGAGAGTTCTTCCAGGACCGGGCGGTTGTCCAGCACACCGCTTTCCAGGGTCGCCGAATGGATGTGATAGATATGAAGGTATGGCCCCAGGTGAGTCCGGGATTCCTCGATCTGGCGGCGGAGCACCGGCAAAGAATGCTCCTTGATTTCATGGTGCTCGGCGGTGACCGACCAGCCGGCCGTGTAGGTGTACCCCCATTTTGAACCAATGGTCGCTTCAGTTGTAGGGACCTTCCTCTGGCGGAGCCAGCTGCCCAGAAACTGCTCACCCCGGCCGTAGGAACGGGCGGTATCGAAGTAGCGGATCCCATGCTTCCAGGCAAAATCAAGCAGGGTGTGGGCCCGGGCTTCCATCCCTGCCACTGAGTGGTCTCCTGCGAGATCTTCGCCATGGCCGAGGTTGATGTAGCCTGGACGGCCCAGCGCCGCCATTCCCAACCCCATCGGTGTAATCTTTAACGGTGATTGACCAAAATTTTTCCTATCCATCCCGGGTCCACGTCCTCCTGATTTTCGGCTTTCATACGCGTAGGAGATCAATTTGACTTTTTACCGCCCCTGCGCCAACTATGATATAACATTCCCGGATTTTACATGCGAAATCAAAGCCTATCCCCCACCGCAACCGCCTGGAGGTATCCGTGAAGACCTATCCCTATTTAAACGACAACGACGATGACGACGACGAGCCGGAAGAAGGCGAAATCGAACCCAAACCGGAAAATAATGGCCAGAAACCGGCCGACAGCTGGCTCGACCGGATGATGAAGAGCCGGACGATCATGTTATTTGGCGAAATTAACATGAAAACCGCCCGGGAATTCAGCGAAAAACTCCTGCTCATGGCCGCCCAATCGGACGACGACGTCACGGTTTACATCAACTCCCCCGGTGGCCATGTTGAGTCCGGCGACACCATTTTCGACATGCTGCGCTACATCAAGCCGCGTGTGCGGATAATCGGCACTGGCTGGGTTGCCAGCGCAGGCGCCCTCGTTTACACCGCCGTGCCGCTGGAGGATCGCTACTCGCTCCCTCATACCCGCTATATGATCCACCAGCCGTTAGGGGGTGTGCGCGGACAGGCGGCCGATATCGCCATCGAAGCCGAGGAAATCATGAAGATGCGCGCCCGGTTGGAGCAGACGTTTGCTGAGCAAACCGGCCAGCCGCTCGATCGAGTCAAGCAGGACATGGAACGGAATTTCTGGATGTCGGCCGACGAAGCAAAAGAATACGGTCTCGTCGGCAAAATCATCCAGTCAATCGGCGATCTCGATTGATCCACCTTTGCCATTTACATGCAGAGGGTCTGCCCGGCGGCAGGCCCTTTTTAATTTGGATTTTTAGGCGGAGATCGCGGCGATACAGGTCTCCCCTTCATTGCGGGGGCTGTTGACGTAGGTCGATACGGGGTAGGCGGCCATGCGCTCGGGGTCAAACGGTTTCAGGAGAGCCTGAACGGCCGGCAGCGGCGCCGCCACGTCGAGCCAGAACTCATAATCCGCCCGGTCAAGAAAGACCGGCATCCGATCGTGAATCGGTCGAGTCAGGTCATTCGGCCTAGTCGTCATAATCGTCACGGAGGGAACCTCTCCCCCGTCGGGTCCGTGCCAGATCTCCCAGAGACCGGCTGCGGCCAGAATGGGTTCTTCCCGCCCGTGGATATACATCGGCTGCTTTTGTCCACCGGCGCGCTTCTGCCATTCGTAGAAACCGGACATCGGCACCAGGCAGCGGCGCCGCTTAAAAGCAGAGCGAAACGCCGGCTTTTCATGGGCCGTTTCGCTGCGGGCGTTGATCATGCGGCTGGCCATGCTGGAATCTTTTGCCCAGGATGGAATTAATCCCCAGTGAAAGTGATCGAGCAGAAGCCGGCCGTCATCTCTCCGGAATACCGCGGCCACCGGCTGGGTGGGGGCGATATTGTAGCGGGGGGCGAGCCGGGGTTTTTCTGGCAGGTTGAACTGGGCCTGTACGAGCGTGCCATCGTCGTCTAGAACAAATCGTCCACACATGAGCTTTTTCCGGCAGGAAATCGGATTTGGGCCTGAGCCAGCCTTGCTGGTTGTTCTGCCTGAACTCCGATTCCCTGCAGCAGGACCGGCAAAACCGGTGATTATTCGACCATATGTTCTTATAATATTACCACATTTCGCCGCCCAGAAAAAAGATGGAAAAACCGGATAATTTGTGCCAACGCCCGGGAGTTTCTTCAGGCAGGTTGGGGTTAAAATAAAATTTTCCCGGAAACTCCAAGTTTCCGGGAAAATTCGGCCGGTTCGCACCAGCCAAACTCCCCCTTATTTTCAACCCCGCTCGCCGATCTTCTGAATTTACCAATTTTTTTCACCCGCTGCCGGTTGACAGGAAGCCGGGGGCTGGGTATTGTTCCAACCGGAAAGAGCGCCTCTTGAAACCCGGCGCGCAGGCAGAACCCATGGCCGAAACGGTCGATCTCCTCATCAAAAACACCGCCGAAATCGCGGCCGGCACCGCGCCCGGTGGCCCTCTGCGCGGAGCGGCTTTGAACGATCCCGGCCAAATTCCCAGGGGCGGTATCGCCATCACCGACGGCCGCATCGTCGCCGTCGGCCCCACGGCAGAAATTGAAAACCATTATCGCGGCCGGGAAACGATCGATGCCAGCCGTCAGGCCGTCATTCCCGGCTTCGTCGACTGCCACACGCACACCGTCTTCGGCGGTGATCGGGTGGCGGAATTCGAGCTTCGCATACGCGGCGCCAGCTACATGGAAATCATGGCGGCCGGTGGCGGAATCGCCAATACGGTCGCCAAAACACGGGCGCTCTCGGTCGGGGACCTGGTCGACGACGCTCGCCCACGCCTGGATACCATGCTGGCCCTGGGCTCGACCACCATTGAAATCAAGAGCGGCTATGGGCTGGATACCGAAAACGAGCTGAAAATGCTCGAAGTGATCGCCCGGCTCGACCGGACCCACCCGGTTGATCTCATCCCGACTTTCCTCGGCGCCCACACGATTCCCCCGGAATTTAAAGAGGACCCGACCGGCTACGTCGACCTCGTCGTTGAGGAAATGATTCCGGCCGCCGCCGGCTGGTACAGCGCCTCCCACTTCAATGACGCCGGAACTCCCTTTTTTATCGACGTCTTCTGTGAGGACCACGCCTTTTCCCCGGCGCAGGCCGCCCGCATCCTGGAAGCCGGCCGCGCCGCCGGCATGCAGGTCAAAATTCATGTCGATCAATTTAACGAGCTCGGCGGGCTCGTGAAAGCTCTCGAGCTCGAGGCCGTGTCGGTCGATCATCTCGAGGTCACCGGCTCCCAGGGGGTGCGTCAAATTGCCGCCAGCGAGGCGGTAGCCGTCCTCCTGCCGGTCGTCAACTTTAACCTGGGGCTGGCCCAATTCGCCGATGGCCGGGGGCTGATTGATGGCGGCGCGGCCGTGGCCCTGGCTACCGATCTCAACCCGGGCTCCGCTCCCTGCTACGCCATGCCCCTTATCATGGCCATCGCCTGCCGCTACCTGAAGCTGACACCGGCCGAAGCGCTCAACGCCGCCACCATCAATGCCGCCCACGCCCTGGCCAGGGGACAATTGGTTGGCTCCCTGGAACCGGGCAAGCAGGCCGACCTGCTCATCCTGAAAGGATCCGACTACCGCCATGTCCCCTACTTCCTCGGCGGAAATCCGGTCGCCCAGGTGATCAAGCGAGGGCGGCTCCAATGAGCCGGCCAGCCATCGATCGAGATCGATTCCTGGCCGATTTCGCGGCGCTGGCCCAGATCGGCCGGACCCCCGACGGCGGCGTTCACCGGGTGGCCTACAGTGAGGCCGATCGGGCAGGCCGGGTATGGCTCAAGCGGGAATTCGATCGACTCGAAATTTCTCATCGGGATGACCCGGCCGGCAGCACCATCGGCCAGCTCCCCGGCCGCGACCGGCTGCCTCCGCTCGCCATCGGTTCCCACACCGACTCGGTGCCGCACGGCGGGGCTTATGACGGGGCGCTGGGCATCATCGCGGCCCTGGCGGTGGCGCGCGCCCTGCTGACGGCCGGTCATCAGCTGCGCCACCCACTGGAAGTGATCAATTTCGCCGCCGAGGAAGCGACGATGGCCGGCGGCACGACCGGCAGCCAGGCCATGGCCGGTCTCTTCAACCCGGAATTGCTCGATAAAAAAGCCTGGGACGGGCGGCCTGTGCGCGATCATCTGGCCGGCAGCGGCCTCGACCCGGCACGGGTCGGCGAGGCCCGCCGGCCAAAAGGCTCACTGGCCGCCTATGTGGAACTCCACATCGAGCAGAGCACCCGCCTGGAAACCGGCGGCATCGACATCGCCATTGTCGACGGTTTTGTCGGCATTCGCCGCTACGCCGTTTCGGTCCCCGGCCGGGCCAACCACGCGGGAACAACCCCCATGGAACAGCGGCAGGACGCCCTGGTCGCGGCCGCGCCCCTGGCCAGATGGGTGCACGAGCTGGCCGTCGAACTGGGCATCGTGGCCACGATCGGCGATTTCCGGGTATTTCCGGGAGCCCCCAACGTGATCCCCGGGCGGGTCGATCTCATCGTGGAAACCCGCGGCCTGAAGAGCCCGATTCTCAACGCCGCCGAAGCCGAGCTCCTGCGGGAAGTCGGGCGCCTCGGTGCGAGCTGCACCCCGGTTGTGAGCAAACCCCCGGTGGCCGCCAGCCCCCAGATCATGGCGGCGATAGCGGCCGGCTGCCGGCGGCTGAACCTGTCCCACCTGACCCTTTCCAGCGGCGCGGGCCACGACGCCATGGTCATGGCCGCCATCTGCCCGCAGGGGATGCTGTTCGTTCCCAGCCGGGACGGTATCAGCCACGCCCCTGATGAATTCACTGCCGAAACGGACTGCCTCAACGGCGCCAGCCTCCTGCTCGAAACGGTTTTAGAGCTGGATGACGTCCTTCCATGAGGACTTCTTGAGGTCCAAACATTACGGGGCGAAAGATCCAATCAAGATGCAGACGAATTTCCAATCCACACCCCCAGGTTTCCAGGTCGAATTGGCAGGGGATCACATCGCGATGCCCGGGATGGCAACCGCCCACTCGCATGCCTTCCAACGACTCCTGCGCGGCCTCACCCAGCGGCGCCAGTCGGCGGCCGGCTCCTTTTGGAGCTGGCGCGGCCTCATGTACCGGCTGGCCGAACAGCTCGGTCCGGAAGATCTTTATCACGCCGGCCGCATGGCCTATGCCGAGCTGGCCATGTCCGGGGTGACGGCCGTCGGCGAATTCCACTACCTCCATCACGACAAAAACGGGTCGCCCTACGCCAGCCGCACGGAGCTGGCCGATACGATGATTCGCGCGGCGCGCGACGTTGGCGTCCGCATTTCCCTGATTCGCACAGCCTACCTGCGCGGTGGATATCGCCAGCCAGTCGAAGCGGCGCAGCGCCGTTTTGTTGATCCAAACGTCGAGGTTGTGCTGCGCGATCTGGAGGACCTGCGGACTCGCTACGCCAGGGATCGATCGGTCACCATTGCTGCCGCTGCGCACAGCGTGCGGGCCGTCCCCCTGAAAGCGATTGAGCTGCTGGCTGCCTATGCCCGGCAGCAGGATCTCCCCTTTCACATGCATCTTTGTGAGCAGCGCCGGGAGCTGGTCGAAGCCGAAGCCGAGTACGGCCGCACGCCTGTCCAGCTTCTCGCGGAAAACGGCATTCTCAGCCGGCGCTTCGTCGGGATCCACGCCACCCATCTCTCGCCGAATGAAATTGCCTCCCTTGGCGAGGCGGAAGCGGCCGTCTGCCTCTGCCGCACGACGGAGCGCGATCTCGGCGACGGCTTTCCGGAGACCGGCCCCCTGCTGGCCGCCGGCGTCCGGCTGTGCGTGGGGGTTGACAGCCATGCCGCGCCGGATGCTTTCGAAGAAATTCGCGCGGTCGAGCTCGACGAACGGACACGCACGGAAAGCCGGCATGCAGCCGCCGACGCGCCGGTCCTGCTCGATATGGCCACCGTCCAGGGTCTGATCGCCATTGGCTTCGATCCTGAGACCACTGAATCACAGGTTTTCCTGGACGCCCGCGATCCGGGTCTGATCGGCGCCACCCCCAAAAATGCGGCGGACATGATCCTTTTCGGCGCAACCCCCCGGGCCGTTGACCGGGTGATTGTCGACGGCCGGGTAATCGTTGACGGCGGCCGTCATGTTCAGTTCGAGGAAATCGCAGCTCACTATAAAAATCTCATCGCAAAATTCGATCTGTAGCCGGAGTGCCGGCCCGGTTGTGGAAATCATTTTGATACATACAGTCCAGGAATTGAATCAGGAAAAAAGAATGACCTCTCGAAATTCATCCACCCCCAAAAAACGGCTCAAAATTCGAAACTGGACGCCGGCCGATATTCCCGGCATCGTCGCCTGCCAGCATGCCGCCTATTCCGATTTCGCCAACATTGAGGAACACTACGATGCGCGCAAATACAGCCTGCAGTTCAACGCCTTCCCTGAAGGGCAGTTCCTCGCCGAACTCGGCGACCAGATCGTCGGTTTTGCCACCTCACTGATCGTTCAGCTCGACGATCTACCCGACGATTATCGCTACGAGGAAATGACGGGGGCGGGCACTTTCAGCACCCATAATCCCCACGGCGACACCCTGTATGGGGCTGATATCGCCGTTCACCCGAAATATCGCGGCCGCGGCATCTCCAAACGGCTCTACGTCGCCCGCAAACGGCTGCTCAAAAAATATAATTTGCGCCGCATGCTGGCCTACGGCCGCATCCCAGGCTACAAAGATGTCGTCGGCTCTTACACCCCGGAAGAGTACATCGCGGAAGTCAAGGCCGGCCGCCTGCACGATGCCGCGCTGAACGCCCACCTTTCGGCCGGCTACGACGTCCGGCGCATTCTCATCGACTACGTTTCCGACGAGTCCAGCGTCAACATCTGCACCGTCCTGCAGCTCGACAATCCGAGCTACAAACCGGCTCGCCGCAAAGTCGCCAGCACCCCGGTCAAACGACCGGTGCGCAAGGTGCGCGTCTGCACCGCCCAGTATCTCCTGCGGGATATCAAAACCTGGGGGGAATTCCGCCGGACGACGGAATTTTTCGTCGAGGCGGCAGACACCTATCACGGCCATTTCCTGGTCCTGCCGGAAATGTTTACCGCCCAGCTCCTCAATTTCATGCCCCGGGAATGGGATGATCACCGGCAGATCCACGAGCTGGCCGCCTACTGCGATCGCTACCGGGAGCTCTTCAGCGAACTCTCTTCGCGGTACGGGCTGTACATCATCGCCGGCTCGACGCCGATTGTTCGGACCGGCCAGGTCTACAACGTCGCCCACCTCTTCACCCCGACCGGCCGTTTTTACACGCAGGACAAGCTCCACCCAACCCCCAGCGAGCGTAAATCCTGGAATCTTCGCCCCGGACAGGGGCTGACCGTTTTTGAGACGCCGCTTGCCCGGGTGGCGATTCAGGTCTGCTACGACATCGAATTTCCCGAACCGACCCGCCTCCTGACCCTGGCCGGAGCGGAAATCATTTTTGTGCCGTACAGCACCGATGACCGCAAAGGACATACGCGCGTCAGCGTTTGTGCGCGGGCACGGGCGATTGAAAATTCGATTTACGTGGTGACTTCCGGGAATGCCGGTACGATCATGAATCGGGGCTATCTCCTCAATCACGCGGAGTCGGCCGTTTTCACGCCGAGCGACTACGGCTTTCCCCCGGAAGCGGTGGCCGGCAGGGCTGAACCGAATGAAGAGACGGTCGTGGTGGCCGATCTCGATTTGAGCAGCCTGGAGCAGAACCGCGAGGAGGGCAGCACCCGGCCACTTTACGACCGGCGGACCGATATCTACGATCTGCGTCCCCGCCATCCGGTCGTCACCGTCCGTGCCGAATAAACCACGCAGCGGCGGGGGCTACTCGATGAATCGATAGTAGCTTTCCCCCGCGCAGCTTCGGCAGAGCACGCGGCCGGAAACCCGCCGCTCGCGCTCATTCAGGATTTCCTCACCGCAGTTTTCACAGACCGCGCGGGCTCTGGGCCGGCTCAATATTTCCTTCAGCGATTCAGTGAGGGCGACTTCCTGCACGACCAGCAGCTCGTCATCCGGCAGAACCCGGTAGGCTTCCAGGTAGGCGTGCCAGCGGGAGCGGGCTTCATGAGCCGTTTCCCTGGCCAGCTGTCGAATCCCCGCTGCCGGCGCGATGCGCAGGGCGCGGCCGCTCTTGACATCGACCAGGGTAGCGGCAACCTTGCCGTAGTCGACCACGCGCAGGGTCCGGCGGCCGACCCAGCAGTTGGTCGCGGCCGAAAGCCCATCAGCCCCACAGCCATCGGTTTCGACAATGGCCAGCAGCTGTTTGCGGGCGTTGTCAAAGGGGGTCACCGCATCGGGCGCCTGCAGTCCGAGCTGGTGCAGCCCCAGCAGGCCGATGCGCGCCCCAAGCACCTGCCGCGGGCACAGGTGGCGGTGGAGGGCCGAAGAAATCGCCAGGATCGGCTCCAGGGCTGGATAAATATCCTTCTCCATCCTTCCCATTTTAACGCGGTCCGGTGATTTCTCATCCGAATTGTTCTGAAGTCGGTCCATCTATGCGCCTTTGCCTCTATCTCAAAGCAAATCCCGGTCGGAGCCGCGTGGTAAATCCACATTATCCCGGACCGGAATGGATTCGCCTCATTCGTTTGTTTTTTTTAGGAACCCCTCGACCAATCAGACGAGATCGAAACCATTCTGGGCGATGACATCGCGGTACCAGAGGGCGCTGTCTTTCAGCATTCGTTCCTGGGAATCCAGGTCAACCCAGACGATCCCGAACCGCTGCTGGTAGCCCCGCTCCCATTCAAAATTATCCAGGATCGACCAGACGAAGTAGCCGGCCAGCGGCACCCCGCTGGCGATCGCCTGCTCGGCTGCAATGAAATGCTCCCGTAGAAAGCGCTGCCGGCGCCGGTCGGCTACCCGTCCCTGGGCATTCGGTCCGTCGCTGTAGCTGCAGCCATTCTCGGTAATGTAAATCCGGCCGGGCCGGTACTCCTGTTTCAGCCGCATGAGCAGGGTGTATAGCGCCTGGGGATAGACCTCCCAACCCATGTCCGTCTGGTCTCGCCGCGGCAGCGGAAAAACGGTCTGCTGCCGGCCGGTCGCCTTTCCCGGAGACTGAACGATCGTTCGGAAATAGTAATTGACCCCTAGAAAGTCAATCGGTGCGGCGATTGTCTCCAGGTCCCCACGCCTGACCACCTCGAAGGCTTTCTCCATGTGCATCCCACGGCTCAGCGCCGCCCGGCTTTTGAAATAGCGGATCATGTCCTTCGGGTACCCGCGGCCGAATACCGGATCGAGAAACCAGCGGTTGTAATAACCGTCTTCAAACCGCGCGAATTCAATATCCTCCGCCGCATGCGAGATTGGGTCCACCGGCGACAGATTGAGTGTGATCCCGACCGAAGCGCCGGGAGCGGCTTCACGCAGGATCGGCACCGCCAGCCCGTGCGAAAGCAGCAGATGGTGCGCGGCGCGAATGGCCGTCGGAAAATCCTGAATCCCCGGCGCGTGCTTCCCTTCGAAGTGACCCAGGAAGGCAGCCACCCAAGGCTCATTGTGGGTAATCCAGTTCTTGACTCGATCACCAAGCGCCCGGCTGATCACCCCGGCGAATTCGGCAAAGGCCTCCGCAGTCGAGCGCACGGCCCAGCCGCCTTCGTCCTGCAGCTTCTGCGGCAGGTCCCAGTGGTAAAGCGTGATGTAGGGGGTAATCCCTTTTTCCAAAAGGCGGTCGACGAGCCGGCTGTAAAAGTCGAGGCCGGCCGGGTTGATCTGACCCCGTCCATCGGGCAGGATCCGCGTCCAGGCGATTGAGAACCGGTAGGCGCGGAAATTGAGGCCGGCCATCAGGTCGACATCGGATTCGAAGCGATGGTAGTGGTCGCAGGCGGTGTCGCCCGTCGACTGGTCGATGATCCGGCCGGGGGTGTGGGCAAACCGATCCCAGATCGATTCCCCTTTCCCGTCGGCCTGCCAGCCCCCCTCAATCTGGTAGGCTGAGGTAGCCCCACCCCAAAGAAAGCCTGCTGGAAATTGAATGCGCGTCATAAGATCACCTCGATCTAATTTCACCTGACGGCCTAAGTATATTCAGATTTTCGATCGGGGCATGGAGAAATAATTTAGAGTGCAAAGGGGTTTTTGAGAAGGTCTCCGACCGCCACGGGGCGACCACGGGGCAGGGATTGCAGCACGTCACGAGCCACCCGCATCGCCCCGAGTGTCACGCCGGCCGTCGACTGGCCGGGAAAGATCGAATCCCCGACGAGCCGCAGATTGGGAATGCCGGTGGCCGGCCCACGGGCGGACAGGAGCGATGTTTGCGGGAAACCACCCACCATCCCGCGCGGCCGCCGGGTAAAGCGCTGGAAGGTGACCGGCGTGCCGGCCATTTGGAAATCCACGGTCT
Source organism: Promineifilaceae bacterium (SeqCode) (assembly GCA_041568735.1). GTDB lineage: Bacteria > Chloroflexota > Anaerolineae > Promineifilales > Promineifilaceae > WTJY01. The sequence goes on along the minus strand of JBFFZG010000002.1, from coordinate 477 downwards.
TCCTGAAGCCGGGCAGCGCCTGCTCGACCGCCTGGACCATCCTCGCCAGGTAGGCTTCTTTGCGATCGCCGTAAGCGGCCGGGTCTTTCGCGTGCAAATCCCACCACGGGCCAATTGCCGTATGCGTGGACAGCGTCACCGGGATCTGCCCGGCCGGCGCACGGCTGGTGTCCGCCGGGTCGGCCAGGGAAACGAAAACGGAATTCCCTTCACCCAACGGCTGCGAAGGATCGACAATTACCTGGTGGTGGCCGGCAAGATCCGGGAAGCGAGCCGACAATCTGGCCCGGTCCAGCCCAAGATAGACGGTGAAAGCTCCCCAGGTGGGTTTCAATTTCCGATCGAGATCGCGGACCAACGGCCGCGGGGTATCCTCCTGCAGCAGGGCCGCCAGCCCCCAGGGGGTCACATTGGCCAGAACGAAATCCGCCTCGATCCGCAGCCCCCGGGTCGTGTGCACCGCCTTCGCCAGCCCGG
>JBFFZG010000001.1:0-68582 GCA_041568735.1 Promineifilaceae bacterium (SeqCode) | reverse complement strand
GAACCGATCGAACCGACCCCGACCCCGTAAAAGACGGCCCCACCTGATTGTTTAAGGGGCCAGGCCACCCGCCTGGCCCCTGGCCCCCCCATGAGCTGACTCATTTTCCGGACGATCGTTGAAAAAGTGAGTCAGATATGTTCCAGACATTAACCGAAAAAATTCTCAGCCGGGCCGCCGGCCGTCCCGTCAGGCCCGGTGACCTGGTCACCGTCCGCCCGGATGTGATCATGGCGCATGACTCCCTGAGTCCGGCTATCATTAAGATCATGCGGGACCAGCTCGGCGTCCCTCACGTGGCCGATCCGGAGCAGGTCGTCCTGGTCATCGATCACGTGGCCCCGGCCTCGTCGGTCCCGGTGGCCCAGAGCCAGAATCTCATCCGGCAGTTCGCCCGAGAAGAAGGGGTGCGCCTGTTTGAAGTTGGCCGCGGCATCTGCCACCAGGTGCTCGTCGAGGAAGCAATCGCCCGGCCGGGGCGGGTCATCATTGGCTCCGATTCGCATTCCACCAGCTACGGGGCGGTGGGCGCGTTCGGCACCGGCATGGGCTCGACCGATATTGCTGTGGCGATGGGAACCGGCCGCACCTGGCTGCGGGTCCCAGAGACCATCCGGATTCGCGTCTCCGGCCGTTTTCAGCCGGGAGTCGATGCCAAGGACCTGGCCCTATTTTTGGCCCGGAAGCTCGGCCTGGATGGGGCGACCTATGCCGCCATCGAGTACCTCGGATTGGACTGGCTGCCGCTGCCTGGACGGCAGACCATCGCCAGCATGGCGGTGGAACTGGGGGCCAAGGCCGGTCTCTTTCCACCGGCCGCCGCGGAGGATAGCTTGCCAACCCCGGCCTGGCTGACCGTCGATGAAGGTGCTGAAGTCCGGCAGGAAATTGCCGTTTCGCTGGCGGGCCTGGAACCCCAGGTCGCCATTCCAAATCGGGTCGATGATGTCGTCGATATCAGCTCGGTAGCCGGCCGGTCGGTCGACGTTGTCTTCCTGGGGACCTGCACCAATGGACGCTACGAAGACATGCGGGCGGCGGCGCAGATCCTGGCCGGCCGCTCCCTGGCGCCCGGTCTGCGCATGATCCTGACGCCGGCCAGCAGTCGGGAACTGCAGCGAGCCGCCGCCGATGGGACGCTGAACACCCTCCTGGCGGCCGGGGTGACCTTGACTACCCCCGGCTGCGGCCCCTGCATGGGACGCCATCAGGGAACCCTGGGGGAGGGCGATGTCTGCCTCTCCACCGGCAACCGGAATTTTAAGGGGCGCATGGGCCATCCGGAGTCGCAGATCTACCTGGCTTCCCCCGCCGTGGCGGCCGCGACGGCGTTGACCGGGCGAATTACCGATCCGAGAGATCTGCCGGACCGGGCGGGCTGAGCCATTGGATCCCACGCCATCCGGTGTGTTTATCGGCGGCCGGTCTGATATACTAGGCGCGTGGAATCCATTGCCAATAAGGGTCTGTGATGAAATCCTGGCTGACTTTAAAAGATGCGGCAGCCTTGCTCGACGTGCACACGAGTACGCTCCGGCGCTGGGCCGACAAAGGGGAAATTCCGGTCCTGGTCACACCCGGTGGCCACCGCCGTTTTTCGCCGGAGGATATCGAACAATTTCGCGATCGCCGCCACGGCCGGCGGTCGGGCCAACCCCTGGAAAAGGCCTGGTCGGAAAATGCCATCAACCGCACCCGGAAAGAGCTGACGGCCGCGAGCGGACCCAGCTGGATGAGCCGGATCAGCGAAGAAGGGCGAATCGCGCACCGGCAGCTCGGCCGGCAGCTCATGGGGTTGACGCTGCAGTACCTGGCCAACGGCGAGGAGGCCAGCCATTATCTCGAAGAAGCTCGTCTGATCGGGGAGGAGTACGGCCGATTGAACCTGGCCCAGGGGCTGCCGCTCAATCAGGCCCTGGAAGCGATGTTGTTTTTCCGCGACACGCTTATGGAAGTCGCCCTCGAACTGCCGAAGGGGATGAAGGTCCGGCCGGACACGACGGTCAACATGGTTCGCCGCATTAACCTGCTCCTCAACGAAGTCCATCTCGCCGTCGCCCGCGTCTATCAGCAGACGGTGTGACGGGAAGCGGATTTGCTTTGACGGAGGTGATCTCTATGGCTCGTGTCTGGAAATTCGGCGCGGATATCGACACCGATCAGATCGTCCCCGGCCGCTATGCGCCCTTCATGCTCCCGGAGGGGGAGGATGTCGGGGATTACGCCTTCGTGGAAGCCCGGCCGGAATTCGCTCGAGAAGGCCAACCGGGAGATCTCATCGTTGCCGGTCCCAATTTCGGCTGCGGCTCTTCCCGCGAATACGCCCCCGAAGCCCTCCGCCGCCGGCGAATTGGAGCCATCATCGCCCACAGCTACGCCCGCATCTTTTTTCGCAACGCGATCAACCTCGGGCTGCCGGTCCTCGAATCTCCCGAACTGGCCGACCTGCTCGAGGATGGTGAGGAAATTCAGCTGGATCTGGCCGCCGGCACGCTGACTCGATCGGATGGGGACGTCATCCCCCTGCCGCCGCTGGCGCCGTTCGCGGCCGATATTATCGACGCCGGAGGCTTAACCGCCTACATCCGCCGTCACGGCCGCTTCCCCGGCTGAAATCCCCCGCCTTCCAAAGCCTAATCCGGACCCCCACGGCCCAGGCGCAGGAAATCCCGCCCCCGAAGCTTGTCCTCAATTTTCATCCAGATCTGCTCGAGGTGATTTTCGTACGTGACGTAATCGAGGTCATCGGTGTTGATCGTCAGCACCGGACTGAGGGAAAAGTGGCTGATCCAGACCTCGTAGAGCTCATTGAGTCGGGTCAGGTATTCGGTGGGAATGGACTTTTCAAAATCCCGATCCCGCTTGCGGATCTGCCGTTCGAGGGTGGGCACGGATGCCTGCAGGTAGACGACCATATCGGGCGGGCGCAGCAGGGTGACCGTGGTTTCGTAGAGTTCCTGGTAAGTTTGCCAGTCGCGCCGGGACATCGCCCCCTGCAGAAAGAGATTCCGGGCGAAGATCTCCGCATCTTCGTAAATACTGCGGTCCTGAATGATTGAATTCTGCCGCTGCAGCAGCTGGTAGTGCTGTTTGAGCCGTCTGGAGAGAAAAAAGACCTGGGATTGGAAGCTCCAGCGGCTCATATCGGCGTAAAAGTCGGTCAGGTAGGGGTTTTCATCCACCGCCTCGTAGACCGGCTCCCAGCCGAATTTGCTGGAGAGGAGCTGCACGAGGGTCGATTTCCCGACGCCGATATTGCCGGCAATGGTGATGAAATAGTGTGATTTGGCCATGGTCTGATCCAGAATCGATTGGTGGTGGGCGATTGCCTCGGCGGTCAGCGCCCCTGATAGCGCGGCGCTCGTTTTTCGAGGAAGGCCTGCACCCCTTCCCGGCAGTCCTGGCTGCGGCCAGCGGCATCCTGCAGATAGGCTTCGTAATCGAGTGCTTCGGCGAACGACTGCTGAAACCCCTGGCGCATGGCCCGCTTGGTCAGGCCATAGGCCAGCGTGGGCCCGGCCGCCAGCTTCAGGGCGAGGGCCCGGCTGTTTTCGGCCAGCTGGTCCTGCGGGTAGATCCGGTTGACCAGCCCCCATTCGAGGGCGGTGGCGGCGGAGACTTTTTCGTCCAGCACGGCCATCTGGTAGGCCCGCGCGTAGCCGATGAGGCGGGGGAGAACCCAGTTGGCGCCGCCGTCCGGAATCAGGCCGATTTTGCTGAAGCCGAGGACAAAAGAGGCCTGGTCACCGGCCACCCTCAGATCGGCCGCCAGGGCGATGCTCAGTCCAATGCCGGCGGTGACACCGTTGATGGCCGCCAGCACCGGTTTTTCCAGCGACGCAATCTGGTGAATAAGCACGTGGTAGGTCTGGCGCAGGTGAGCAGAGAGGCTCGCCTCGGGGCTGCCCATCAGCTGGCCCGCTTCCAGCAGGTCCTGGCCGGAGGAGAATCCACGGCCGCTGCCGGTGATCACGAGACAGCGGATCGCCGGATCGCGGGCCACCGTTTTCAGGGCCTGGATGCTCTCCTGGACCATCTGGTGGTTGAAGGCGTTGAGCACCTCCGGCCGGTTGAAAGTCAGGGTTCCGACTCCGTCTCCCTGTTCGAAAAAAGTGGCTTGTTCGCTCATGGTCGCACCTCGAGTTTTGGGCTGACCTGCAGTTTAGCCCACTAGAACGGCCCCGCCAAACCGGATCGACGGCCGCCGCGCCGAATCTAACAAACCATGAGAAAGAGGCGTCCGTTTATAGTCCCGGCGGCGATCCTATGGGACAATTACCCCTGAATCCAATGAGGAGAACACGGATCGCATGAAGAAGCCTGTCCTGAAGACGAGCCTGCTGGTCATTATTTCTATCCTGCTTTTCAGTCTGACCGCCTGCAGCCTGATCGCGGCCAACCAGCGGGCCGCGACCCCGGCACCGGCCGGTCAGACGATCACGCCGCCGGCGGCCCCGCAAAATCAACCGGGGACATCCTCCACGGGCGTCCCGGCAGCGGAGGAAACCCCGACGGCCGCCTTTGACGAGCCTGAAGAACCGGCCGCCGACGATAGTGGGCCGTCGTTCGCGGCCGGACCCTGCCCGTTCGACATTCCGAACGGGGCCGATGTCCGCTGCGGTACGGTCACCGTGCCGGAAAACCGGCAAAATCCGGGCGGGGAGCGCCAGGTCCGGCTGCCGGTGGCCATATTCGCCAGTACCTCACCCAACCCCGCCCCGGATCCGGTCGTCTACCTGGCCGGCGGACCCGGGGGGTTTGCCCTCGAGCTGATTCAGTTCACCTACCGGGACAATATCCTGCCCTTTCTTGCCGACCGGGATTACATCGTCTTCGATCAGCGGGGGACCGGGTATGCCGAACCGTCGCTGGCCTGCCCGGAGACGTTTGCCTTCGAGCTGGAGATGCTCGACGATGATCTGCCGGAGGACGTCCTGCAGACTCGCTACCTGGAGGTCCTGGCTGGCTGCCGTTCCCGGCTGGAGCAGGCCGGAATCGACCTGGCAGCCTACAACAGCGCCGAAAACGCGGCTGACGTCGATGCCATCCGGCAGGCGCTTGGCTATGAGCGTTGGAATCTGCTCGGTGTCTCTTACGGCTCTCGCCTGGCGCAGACCGTCATGCGCGATTACCCGGAGGGGGTGCGCAGCGTGATTCTCGATTCGCCGTACCCGCTGGAAGTCGATCTCCAGGAGGCGATTCCCGGCCATATGACCCGCGCGTTTCGCGTGTTTTTTGACGGCTGTGCGGCCGATGCCGCCTGCGCAGCGGCGTATCCCGACCTGGAAGCGGAGTTTTACCGGCTGGTCAATCGGCTGAATACCGATCCGATCACCTTTCCCATCGTCTATTTTCTGAGCGGCAACCGGTATACGGTCAACTTTAACGGCGATGACCTGATTGATATCCTCTTCCAATCCCTCTATTCCAACGAAATCTTTCCCTTGATGCCCGGCATTATCTTCGACGTCAAGGAGGGGCGGACGGACCGGCTCGCCCTCCTGTTCACGACCCTCCTCATCAATGAGGAATTCATCAGCACGGGCATGTATCGTTCGGTGCAGTGCCGGGAGGAGCTGGCTTTCAGCGACCGGGAGGCCGTGGCCGCCGCGGCCGCCAGCGATGAGCGGCTAGCCGACTATTTCGCGAACTGGGAATTTGCCTATAACGCCTGCGCCATCTGGCCCAGCGGCCGGGCCGCCGCGATCGAAAACGAGCCGGTCGTCAGCGAGATACCCACCCTGATCCTGACCGGGGAATACGATCCGATTACGCCGCCGGCCTGGGGCGAACTGGTCAGCGGCAACCTGGTGGCCGACTACCTCGTCCCCTTTCCCGGTATCGGTCATGGCGCCACCTCCTCCGGATCCTGCCCCTTGAGCGTGGCCCTTACCTTTTTGAGGCGCCCCGATCAAAACCCGGCCAACGGCTGCCTGGCCGAAATGCGGCCGCCTGCCTTCCTGGTCCCGGGCGGCCAGGATATTGAAGAAATCACTCTTATTCCCTTCTCGGCGGAGATCAGCGGGGTTTTCGTCAATGGGGTGGTTCCGGAGGGTTGGGAGGAGACCCTGCCCGGAACCTTTTCCCGGAGGCAAAACGGGCTGGATCAAACGGCCCTGGTCTTCCAGGTGATCCCGGTTGAGGTCGTCACGCCGGAAGAGCTGGTCGCGTTTTTCCTCGATCAGCTGTCGGCCGAGCGGGAAGGGGTGCCGGACCCCTACGTCGATGCCGGTGATCGAGAGTGGTCGATCGTCCGGGGGAGAACCCAGGGACTTCCGCTCACCATCGCCACGGTCGTCGACAATCGGACCGTCCTGGCCGTCATTTTGCTGATGAACGAAGGTGAGGACCTGGCGGAGCCGGTGCTTCTGCCCGCTTTGGACGGTTTCCGCCTGGAAAATTGAGCGGGTTTTGCCTGGCTGTCGCCCGTGCGAGCATGCCCCTGGATCTTCAGCGGCGGCCCGTTTTGATTTTTCCCTTGAAGTGTGTTAGCATGTGGGTGCATAGGCTCCCCCCCGAGGTGGAAGGTGCAACGCCAGTTGCTCCTCCACCTCATTTTTTTTGGCAAAATCAGAGAGCGATGCGGTTGTAAAATGGCAGTTCCTCTGATACAGTTTGCCCACCTTTTGCCGAACGAAAACAATGGATCAAACGCGCTTGGTTGAAACTGATCGTGCGGCTTACCTCACCGGACTGCCGCACCGCGTGCAGTGGCCGGAGGGGGATGGCCCGCATCCGGTGATCGTGATGCTCCATGGGCGACACGGAACGGAAGATGTAACCTGGATCTTCCGCCGGACTCTCCCAAAACACTGCCTGATCGTCGCGCCGCGGGCCACTGAGTTTGACCCGGAAGATCCGGAATCCGGCCAGCCCGGCTATTCCTGGCTGATCCAGGACCGGCAAACATGGCCGGACCTCGACGCGTTCCGGCCGCCGGCCCGGGCCGTCTACGATTTTGTGCGGGCGCTGCCGGAGGCCTACGACGTCGATCCGGAACAGCTGTATTTTCTCGGTTTCAGCCAGGGGGCGGCCGTCGCCTACGCCACGGGGCTGATTTATCCGAATCTTGTTCGGGGGATCGCCGGCCTGGTCGGGTTCGCCCCGCGTGTGTCCCCGACCGCCCTCGTCGACAAGCCCCTGGCCCATCTGCCGATCTTCATGGCTGTCGGCCGCGAGGATGATCGAGTGCCGCTGGCCGTGGCCCGGACCTGCCGCGAGACGCTGCAGGCAGCCGGCGCCAGCCTGACGGTTCACGAGTACCCCACCGGTCACAAGCTGAACAGCCAGGGGATGCGGGATCTGAGCGCCTGGTGGGAAGCGCGGGAAATCGGGACGCGGCCGTGACAACCCTGTATATTCACGCCCCGGCTGCAGCTCACAACTGGCCGGATCACCCGGAAAATGCCAATCGCGGCGAGGCGGTCTGGCAGCTGCTTCAGAAGAGCGGGACCCTGGCCAGCCTGCTGACGCTTGAGCCATCAGAGGCCGGCGACCAGCCGATCCTGGCCGTGCACAGTCCCTACATGCTCGACCGCATCGAAGAAATCTGCCTGCGCGGCGGCGGCTACATCGACCAGGACACCTATGCCACGCCGCAGAGCTACCAGCTGGCCAAACTGGCGGTGGGTGGGGTTTGTCTGGCTCTGGACAAGATCGTCGGCGGGCAGGCCCGCAACGGGTATGTATTTGCCCGGCCGCCTGGCCATCATGCGGAGCGGCGGCAGCCTGGCGGTTTTTGCCTGCTCAACAACATCGCCATCGGCGCGCGCCACCTCCAGACGAAGCATCAGCTGCAAAAGATTTGCATCCTGGATTTTGACGTTCATCACGGGAACGGCACCCAGGAAATTTTTTACCAGGATGAGACCGTCTTCTTTATTTCGATCCACCAGCACAGCCCCTTTTTTTACCCGGGAACGGGCAGTCTGAGGGAAGTGGGGGATGAAAGAGGGCGAGGCCATACGCTCAACGTCGGCCTTTTCGAAGGGGTGGGGGATCACGGGTACCGGCGCATCTTTGAGGAGATCATTCGCCCGGCGGTGCGGCGTTTCCGACCGGATTTCATTTTAATCTCGGCCGGGTACGACGCCCACTGGGTGGATCCACTGGCGGCGATGAACCTCACCCTGCGCGGCTACGCCCACCTTTCCCAGATCATGGTCGAACTGGCTGAGGAGCTCTGCCAGGGGCGCATCCTGTTTGTCCAGGAAGGGGGCTACGTTCTACAGGCCCTTTCCCACGGCGTTTTAAATTCCCTGTTCGCCCTCCAGGGAAGGGATGAGGTGCGCGATCCAATCGGCCGGCCGGATAATAACGAACCGGATGTGACCAAACTCCTCTCTATAGTACAGGAGCTTCACTTGATTAAATGATCTAATCCCTGCATAATAAGTTTACAATAACGAAACTTACCGGCGGCCACCCTGCATTTCTCCCGTTCCGTCTACAGGAAACCTTCCCCCACACCTGGTGGCCGCTCCTCAATGAGGCTCTGTGGCGCAAATAGAAGTTTACGAATATCTCCAACATATCGATGGGTTAATTGCGAATGAGCAGTATGCCCAGGCTGTTCTCCACGGCCGGCATATCCTTTCGCAGTATCCCCGTCACCTGGCCACCTACCGCCTTCTCGGTAAGGCGTTTTTACTCGGCGGTTCGCCGGATGAAGCGGCCGATATCTTTCGCCGCATCCTGAGTGTGGATCCAGATGACCTCAGCGCCCACCTGGCCCTGGCCCAGATCGCCAGGGAAGCCTATCAATATTCTCAGGCGATTCACCATATCGACCGGGCCGTCGAGATCGAGCCGCACGACGGGGATATTCGCGACGAGCTCGAAGCCATCTACAGGGAAGCCGAGAAAAAAAAGCCGCCCTCCACTGGTCTGTCGCGGGCCGGAGCGGTGCGCATCTACCTGCGCAGCGGGCAGGTTCGACAGGCCCTGGCTGATGCGCTGCAGCTCGTCCAGGCAGCACCCGACCGGCTCGACTACCAGCTGCTGGCGGCCGAGTGCCTCATGCTCACCGGCCAGGAAGAGGAGGCCCTCGAACGGGCGCAGAAGGTTTTGGCGCAGCTGCCGTTCAGCGCCAGGGCCGCCGCCATCATGGCGGGTGTGCTCCACCATCGGGGTCGGGAGCAGGAGGCCGAAACCTGGTTTACCCGCCTGCAGTCCCTGCTGCTGATCGACCAGGCCCATTTATCCGGTCCTTCCCTGTATGCGCAGGTCCTGGGCGAAGTGGCCGAAACGTTTGTGCCCGGCCGCTTTTCCGTTGAGAAAACCACGCTCAGCGAAGATGAACTGGCCATTATAGCTACCAGCTGGGGTGCTGACCGGTCATCCTACGGGGCGGACGACGAATCGCTCTTCGCCCAGCCCACAGAAGAAAGTCAGGAAAACCAGTTTGATTGGATCCTGGAAAACATGCCGGAAAATGAACTGGCCCTCGATTCCGAGGATATCCTGGACGAGGGCGGCGACGAAGTCGAACCTGAGGGCAGTGGGATTCTGACCTGGGGCAGCCAGAAAGCCGTCGACCCCGATGCGGCGGCTATTGAGGCAGCTGGTTTTACCAACTGGTTGGAAGAAGGCTCCGAGGAGGAAGGCACGGAGGGAGCGGCGGACACGGCGGGCGACCAGCCGCTGCCCGACTGGCTTCATGAGATGTCTCCGGCGGAAGGGGAACCGGCCGGGGATTCCGGTCTCGATTGGTTTGAAACCACCACGGATCCCCTGGACGATGCCCGCAAGCCAGGCTGGCTGCTCGAGTCGGAGCAGAGCCTGCACGAGACGCTGGCGGATGATCCGCACGAAGGGCTGTTTGACGACCTATCAGACGAGCTCCTCCAGGGAGAAGGGTTCGCCCCGGCCGAAGACCTCTCCAGTGAAATCCTGGCGCCGGATGATGGCGGCGATGAAGAGTCAATCGATCCCTTTGCCGATGAGACGGCGGACGAGGCGGCCGCCGACGAAGGCAGCTCTCTCGAACAGGAGCTGATCGCCATGACCTTGAAGGGAGAGCGGCAAACCGGGGATCTGGGCCTGGAATCCGAAGATGAGGCGGCGGAGCCAGATGAAGAAGCGATCAATCTGACCAGCTGGCTGCGGTCAGGGACGACGGGTGATTTGCCGGAAGAGCCGGACGTGGAAACGCCGGCGCTGGATGATGCTGACTGGATGGCGGCGGTGGCGGATGAAGCCCTGGAGCTATCACCACCCGGAGCGGCTGATGAAACCGACGAGCGCGAGCCATCATTCACTGCTTTTCTCGAGGGCATCGAGGACGGTTCAACCGAAGAAGAAGAACCGGCCGGCGAGGAGTCGACCGGATTTACCGCCTGGCTGACGCCCGAGGCCGCTGAAGAAGAAAGCGGTGCGGAAGAGGTGGACCTGACGGGCGAGGCCGAAACGGGCGAGCCTGATTTCCTGGTTGAAGCGATCGACGACGAAGGGGAACCGGCCGGCGAGGAGTCAACCGGATTTACCGCCTTGCTGACGCCCGAGTCCGCTGAAGAAGAAAGCGGTGCGGAAGAGGTGGACCTGACGGGCGAGGCCGAAACCAGCGAGCCTGATTTTCTGGTTGAAGCGATCGATGACGAAGGGGAACTGGCCGGTGAGGAATCGACCGGATTCACCGCCTGGCTGACGCCGGATGCAGATGCAGATGAGGAAGCGGCCAGTGCGGAGGAGGATATCGATCTCTTTGCCGATTTTACTGAAGGCGAAGAAAGGGCGCAGGCTGCCAGTTCTGAAGCGGAAGAAGCGCCTGTCCTGTCAGTCACTGATTTTCTGAGCCCGTCTGTTGAAGATGCCGAGGATGGCGAACCATCCACGGAGGGGGAGGACACCTGGGACGATTGGCTCGGGGCAGCGGAGACGGAAGCGCCGCTGCCCGAGGTGGAGGCCCAACTGGAGGCGAGCGAGGCGGTGGATTCGCCGGCCGGCCAGGAGGAAGGCGATGCCGGCGCGTCGGTCGATCTCGCCTTTGAAGAAGCCGGTGGCAGCCTGTCCGTCGAGCCATCACCTCCTGAGGAAGACGAGCCAGAAATCACAGCCCCACTCGAGGCCGAAGATAATGCGGCGACAAAGACATGGGATGAGATCCTTGCCGCCGGTGATGAACCGGGCGAGGCGGTCGACCTGGCGGACGCAGACGAGGATGAAGCCATCCCAGAATGGCTTCTGAAAGAAGAGGCGGTCTCGGTATTCGACACCGACCAGGACCTCGATTCATTGATCAGCGACCTGGCAGAAATGCCGGCGGCTGAGGATGCGCTGTCGGATTCCTTTGAACTGCCGTGGCTGGCCGGCGAAGAAGGCCAGGGTGAGGGCGGCGAGCCATTTGCTGAACTCGACGAGGAAGAAACCCGGTCCGAGATTCCCGATTGGCTCGTACGGCAGGAGTCCGACCTGGAAGCTGCAGATTCTCCACAGGAAGAAGATCTTTCCTGGCTAAACCTGTTAGATACGGCCGTGGAGCCGGCTACTCCGGAGAGCGAGCTGGACGACCTGACGGAAGGTGAAGCGGAAGAGTCTGAAGGCGAAGGGGACGGTGAGGAGGCTCCTATAGCTCCCGGCGCCGAAGCAGGCGAGGGGGTCGAATTGCCCGATTGGCTGGTGGAATCGACTGATTCTATCGATTGGAGCGAGGAAGCTGCGGCCGAAGAACAGCCGGAAGAACCGGAAGAAGGAGGGGAGCCGGCCGCAGTCCCACCGCCGTCGAGCTCGGAGGCCGGGGCGACGTCCATGCTGCCGGACTGGCTCCTCGAGTCTACCCGGCCGGAAGAGGGGGAGGGTGGGGAAGGCGAACCGGCATCCCTCGAGATGGAGGCGGCCGAAGAACCAGCTGCTTTCGAAGAAGATATCACGGCCTTCCTCCGCGAGCTTGAATCCGATGAAGCGGAAGCCGAGGCGACGGTTGAACGGGCGGCCGGGGAAGAACTCACGGACCTCTTTGACGACCTCGAGGCCGAACTGGAAATACCGGAACTGGATTTAGAACCTGAACCGGATTTAGAACCGGAACCGGATTTAGAACCTGAACCGGATTTAGAACCGGAACCGGATTTAGAACCTGAATATGACATTGAAGATTCCCAGCCGGGGGAAGATTTCGATCTGATCGAAGCCCTGATCGGGGGAGAGGATTATTACCTGCAGGAGGCTGATATGGGCCACTCACTGGAATCTGGACAGGCGCCGGTCCCGGCGGATGATGAACTTGAAGCCGACCTGGCTTTTCTCGAAGCGCTGGCGTTGGAGACGATCGATCTGGAGGATGAGCCGGCCTCGGCCGGGGATCCTGAATTAGAGACCGGCGAAGACCTGGGCTGGTTTGACCGGATGGTTGAGCATTCGGAGACGATCCTGGATGAGCCGCCGACCGTCGACTGGGACGCCTCGCAGCCGGGCGATCGGCTGGATATCGATGCGGCCGACATGGAGACGGATGAGGTGTCCGATTGGATGGCGGAATCCTTTGGCGCCGACGAGGCGGCCGACAAACCGGCCCAGCTCCTCGAAATGGGCGAAATAGACGAAGAAACTCCTGAGGAGGAATCCTGGACCGTCTCCGCTGACGAAGAGGAACACGAGATCGAAGCGGCTATGGCCGAGGAACCAATCTCTGAAATAATCCCGGATGAGGAGGAAGCCGCCGCGCCCGACTATTGGGGCGAGGAAGAGGCGGAAGAAGAGTTTGAACTCGCGGCCGATCCGAACGCCACGCTTGTCTGGTCTGAAGAGATCGAGGCGGAGGTGGAGAGCGCCAGGGAAGAGAGCGGCGACCTGCCGTCGGCGGCGGAAGTGGAGGCGGAAGCCCCGGAAGGGGTAGAACTCGACCTGGCGGCGGAGTCCGCCGTCGAAGAGACGGATGAATTTCGGGTGACAGCGGAAGAAATCGCCCTGGCGGCCGAATCCGGTGAAGAAATCGAAGGATTCGACGTGCCCGAGGACCCGGAAGCCCTGCTGGCCTGGCTCGATCTGGGAGGGGAGGCCGCCGAGCTCGAGGCGCCGGTTACCTCCACGCCGATCGATCTCGACGAAGCGGAGGGCTTCGCCGATACCGTCGAAGAAATCACCGCGCCGGCTGCCGAGGAACCGCCCCAGACAGCCAGTTTGACCGGCGCGGCGGCCGAGGGGGAAGAATTTCACGTTTCCGCCGAGGAAATCGCCCACGCCGCTGAATTCGGCCAGGAGATCGAAGGGTTTGAAGTTCCGGATGATCCGGAAGCGCTCATGGCCTGGCTGGAACTCGACAGCCAGATCGACGCCGTCCCGGAAATCGGCGAAGCGGCCGAGGAGGCCGCCGCCGAGGAACCGCCGGCCGTTGACCTGGAGGCCGAAACGGAGCCGGAGCTCGATCTGGATGGTCCGGAGCTCGGCGCGGTCGCCGACGATCCGCTGGCCTGGCTGGATACCTTGAAAGAAGGCGAAGAGGCAGCGGCCGCTTCGGAACCCGAATCCGAGGCTGCCCAGGAACAGCCGACGACCACGTCCCGCGCTGCCGAGGGAGAAGACGATCTGCTCGAGGAGCTCGACGCCCTCTTCACCCAGGATTTGAGCGAAGGGGATGAAGAAAACCTCAACTGGATCGACGATCTGGACGGCATCGCCATTATCGAAGGGGATATGGAACCGGCTGCCGCCAGTGATCCGGAACTCGACGAAGAAGAAAGCGCCGAAGAGGACCTGGTGCGCAATGAAATCGGCGACCTGCCCGAAGATCCGGATGAAGCACTGGCCATCATCGAGCGGCTCGCCTCCGAACAACACCTGGAAGAGGAGCCAGCGGCCGACCTGGAGGATCTGTCGGTCGACGACCTGCTCGACGAGGTGCTCGCGGAGACTGGCGGCGAAGACGAGCCGGTTTCCGAGCCCTTCATCGACATCGCCGATCTCGAAGAAGAAGGCGGCTCACCGCTGCCCGAGTGGCTTGCCGTCGACGGCGACCAGGACGATGGCCTGGACTGGATGGACACGCTGGGTGATGGCGACGTGCTTGACTGGCTGACGGCCGAGGAGCAGGCTTCCCAGGCGCTGAACGTCCAGCCGGAAATTTCCACGCCACCGGAGATCCCGGAACCGGCGGCCGAAGGACCTGTGGCTGCTGCCGATGCGGGTGAAGACGGTGCAGAAACCGCGGCGGCCGGCGACGAGGATGGCGACATGCTCGAAGAGGTCGTCGATCGCTCCCACTTTGAACCGGCCCGCGCGGCGCTTCTCCAGGGAGAAACTGGAGAAGCCCTGGCAGCATATGCGGCCGCCCTGCAGGAGCAGGCGGAACTTCCCGGCCTGATTGTGGAGCTGGAATCGGTGCTGACCGACCAGCCTCACCCCGGGCTGCAGCGCCTTCTGGGTGACGCTTACATGCGGTCGGGCAACCTGCAGAAGGCACTCGACGCCTATCGGAAGGCCCAGGAAATGATGTAGCCGGATCGACCCTTTCCGGGTATCATAGCGGCACATTCAGCTTAAGAGTGTCATATATTCGAGGCAGTTGCCTTTGGGCAGCTGCCTTTTTCTGTGCCAATTTTTAAATTACAGGCGAAAGGAGAACGGTCGCATGGAAAAAACCTTAATACTCGTCAAACCGGATGGGGTTCAGCGCGGTTTGATCGGAGAGATCATGGGTCGCTTTGAGCGGCGCGGTTTGAAGCTGGTGGCGATGAAATTCCTGCAGATGAGCCGGGAGCTGGCCGCGCGACATTACGCCGTCCACGAAGGACGTCCCTTTTACGATGGCCTGATTGAATACATTACCTCCGGGCCGATTGTGGCCATGGTCTGGGAAGGAAACAACGCGGTGGCGGCCGCCCGCGCCACCATCGGCGCCACCAAGCCGGTCGACGCCGCCCCGGGCAGCATTCGGGGCGACCTGGGCATGGAAGTTGGCCGCAATCTCGTCCACGGTTCGGACAGCCCGGAAAATGGGATTAAAGAGGCGAACCTTTTCTTCTCCGCCGCAGAATTTGTCTCGTGGGATCGGGATGTCGATCCCTGGATCGTCGAATAGGCGAGGCAATCTGGCAAACAAAAAAAGGACCCCCGATCGGGGGTCCTTTTTTTGATTTTTGGTCGCCGGGTTCAAGATCAGGGCATGCGCAGCAGGACATGCCCCTCTTTCCAGAGCTCTTCCAGATTGTAGTAGCGGCGCATCTCTTCAGAAAAAATGTGGACGATGAGATCGCCAAAGTCGACGAGCACCCATCCCGCTTCGGCCGACCCTTCCTGTCCCATGGCGACCATATCGGCCTCGTTTTTAGCATCCTCGCGCACCGCATCGGCCACCGCGCGGATCTGCCGGTCGCTCCCGGCGCTGCAGAGCAAGAAATAATCGGTCAGGACGGAGTGCTCCCTCATATCCAGGATCAGGATGTCGCTGGCCTTTTTATCGGAAATCGAATCGACGAGTAGATTGGCTAATTCCAGTGCTTCCAGGGCCAAAACCTCCGGGATAAATCGCATTATTTCTCCCTTATTTTAACAGGTCCCGGCCGGGAATGCGACCAGCAGCGGGGCGATGGGCACGAAAAAAGGGTTAATAGGAGATTCCATCGGATGCGCCGCCATTGGCCCCGGCAGCGGATCGGGGGCATATTGACCTGAACCCACGGTGCGGATATAGTTGACGGATAAACATTCTCCGGCAATACGATGGACAGCTCTGCCCGCAGAATGAGAGCCTGCACAACCCTGGTTAAGGGGCCAGGGATCTGACAGACACCTCGGAAAAGCGACCAAAAGCACGCGGCGGCCTGCGGTGTGGGACTGCGCATCGCGGTTAGATGGATTCGAACTCGCTGCCAGCTGCCATTCAAAGGGACAATTCAAACTGGATCTGGGAGAGGTTAACATGGGAAACCGGCCTTTGTCACAACTCTGGCGCCTGCCTGCGGGCACCCTGCTCATCGTCATTCTCATCTCGTTTTTCAGCCTGCCGGCTTCAAACGGCGTGACGGCCGCCCCGGCCGGCGTGGCCCTTGTTGGCAGCCTCCAGAGCGAGCTGGGCTGCCCCGGCGACTGGCAGCCGGAATGCGCCGCCACCGAACTCACCGATCAGGGCAACGGGGTCTGGCGCGGAGCGTTTAACGTGCCGGCCGGCAGCTGGGAATACAAAGTCGCCCTCAACGACACCTGGGATGTCAGCTACCCGGCGGCGAATGTGCCGCTCAACCTGGGGGCGGCACAGTCGGTGCGTTTTTACTACGACGACAAGACGGCCGCCGTATTGGACAACGTCAATACGGCGAAAATCCCGGTCGCGGCCGGCTCTTTCCAGAGCGAGCTCGGCTGTCCCGGCGACTGGCAGCCCGACTGCGTCCGCTCGCTCCTCACCGACCCGGATGGGGATGGGACCTATCGCTTCCAGACCAGTAATCTGCCGGCCGGAAACTACGCCTTCAAGGTGGCCTTCAACGAAGGCTGGGGGAACGGCGAGGTCCCGGCCAATGACGTGCCGTTTGCCATCGCCTCACCGGCCGAGCGGCTGACGATCAGCTGGAATGCGGCCACAAATGAGGTGACCTCCCAGGTCGACCTGCCGCTAACGGCCGCCCTCGTTGGCAGCCTGCAGAGCGAGCTTGGCTGTCCCGGCGACTGGCAGCCGGAATGCGCTGCCACGGAGCTGGCCGACCAGGGGAACGGGGTCTTCCGGGGTGAATTCAACATCCCGGCCGGCGGCTGGGAGTATAAAGTCGCCCTCAACGACACCTGGGATGCCAGCTACCCCGCGAACAACGTCGCACTCAACCTTGCCGGCGCGCAGGCGGTTCGTTTTTACTACGACGACAAAACCAAGGCGGTCCACGACAACGTCAATACGCCTAAGATTCCGGTGGCGGCCGGCTCCTTCCAGAGTGAAATCGGCTGTCCCGGCGACTGGCAGCCGGCCTGCGTGCGCAGCCTGCTGACCGATGCGGATGGAGACGGCATCTTTCGCTTCCAGACCCGCGGCCTGCCGGCCGGAAGCTATGCCTTTAAGGTGGCCTTCAACGAGGGCTGGGGGAACGGCGAGGTGCCGGCCAATGACGTGCCGTTTACCATCGCCTCTCCGGCCGAGCGGCTGACCATCAGCTGGAATGCGGCCACCAACGAGGTGACCTCCACGGTTGATCTGCCGATCACCGCCGCCGTCGCCGGCAATTTCCAGGACGAGCTGGGCTGCCCTGGCGACTGGCAGCCGGAATGCGCCGCCACAGAACTCATCGATCAGGGGAACAGGGTGTTTCGGGGTGAGTTCAACATCCCGGCCGGCAGCTGGGAATATAAAGTCGCCCTCAACGACACCTGGGATGTCAGCTACCCGGCGAACAATATTTCCCTCAACCTGGCGGCCGGACAGGCGGTTCGCTTCTACTACGATGACAAGACCAAAGCGGTCATGGACAACGTCAATTACCCAAAGATTCCGGTGGCGGCCGGCTCTTTCCAGCAGGAGATCGGCTGTCCGGGGGACTGGCAGCCCCAGTGCGTCCAGTCGCTGCTCACCGACGCCGATGGGGACGGTTTGTTTACCTTCATCAGCAACCAGATTCCAGCTGGCAGCTACGCATTCAAGGTCGCCTTCAATGAGGGCTGGGGGAACGGGGAAGTACCGGCCAATGACGTGCCGTTTGAGGTGACGCAAACCGGGCAGACGGTCACGATTTCGTGGAACGCCGCGACCGACGCCGTCGGCGTGACGGCCGGCGTGCCGATCGACCCGGCGCTGGTGGCCGACGTCATCCAGGATCCGATCCAGGACCAGGTGATGTACTTTGTCCTGCCGGATCGCTTCGCCAACGGCGATCCCTCGAATGATGAGGGAGCTGCTCCCGGCGGCACCCTGGCCGAAACCGGCTATCTCGTCAATGACAAGGCCTTTTATCACGGCGGCGACTTCGCCGGTCTGCAGGCCCAGCTGCCCTATCTGCAGGGGCTGGGCGTGACCGCGATGTGGATCACGGCGCCGTTCCGCAACCAGCCGACCCAGGCCGATTCCTCGACAGCCTTCGGCATCGGCGCCGGCTACCACGGCTACTGGATACTCGATTACGAGAACGCCGATCCCCACCTGGGGACCAATGCCGAACTGGCGGCGCTCGTGTCCGCGTCCCAGTCGCTGGGCATCAAGGTCTTCTTCGACATTGTCGTCAATCACACGGCTGATGTGATCCGCTACGCCGAAGGGACTTCGAGCTACCGCTCCAAGGCCAATTTCCCCTACAAAGACGCCAGCGGCAACCCGTTTGACGATCGAGATTACGTGGGCACCGGCAGCTTCCCGCCGCTGGATCCGGCCACGAGCTTCCCCTACACGCCGGTCTTTCCTGATGCGGCGGCCGCTACGGCCAAGAATCCGGCCTGGTTGAACAACCCGATTTACTACCACAACCGGGGTGATTCCTCCTTCAGCGGAGAAAATTCCCTCTATGGCGATTTCTTTGGCCTCGACGACCTCTTCACCGAACATCCCGACGTCGTGGCCGGCTACATCGAAATCTTCAAGACCGTGATCGACACTTACAATGTCGACGGCTTCCGCCTCGATACAGTCAAACACGTCAACAACGAGTTCTGGCAGGCGCTGGCCCCGGCCGTGATCGACTACGCCCGGTCCAACGGCAGCCCTGAATTTACTCTGTTCGGCGAAGTGTTCGACGGCAGTCCGGCCTTTCTAAGCCAGTACACGACCGTGGCTCAGCTGCCGTCGGTCCTCGACTTTGGTCTGCACGGCCGCGCCATCGGCTTTGCCGCCCGCAGTGAGGCGACCGACAGCCTGCGCGATCTATTCGCCCAGGATGACTACTACACCGATGCCGACAGCAATGCCTACCAGCTCGGGAATTTCATCAGCAATCACGACATCGGCCGCATCGGCCGTGAAATCGTGTTGAACAATGCCGGCGCGGGCGACGCCGTCTGGGTCGACCGGGTGGAGCTGGCCCAGGCGCTCAGCTTCTTTGTCCGCGGATTCCCGGTGATCTACTACGGCGACGAGCAGGGCTTCACCGGGGACGGCGGCGACAAGGACGCCCGGCAAGACATGATGCCCAGCCAGGTCCCGTCCTACAACGACGATAACCTGATCGGCACCGCCGCAACGACGGCCGATGCCAATTTCGACGCTACCCACCCGATCTACCAGACTCTGTCGGACTTCGCCGCCCTGCGGGAGGGCCACCTCGCCCTGCGGCGCGGCGCGCAGATCCACCGCTTCAGCGAAGGGGCGGCCGGGATCTACGCCTTCTCCCGCATCGAGGCCGGGGAGAAAATCGAGTATCTCGTTCTCCTGAACAACGCCGCGGCCGCCCGCAGCGCTTCCTTCGACACCTTCTCGAAAGGGATCAGCTTCACCTCGATCTATCCCGATGGGACCACGACGGCCGCCGCCGACGGCAGCGGCCGGGTGACGGTCGACGTGCCCGCCCTCGGCGTGCTCATCCTCCGCGCCGATGCCTCGCTGCCGGCTGACGAGGCGGCCGCCCCGGTTCCGACCTTTAATTCGCCGGCTGAAGGCGGCAGCCTGACCGGCCGCGTCGAAGTGGGGGTCGATCTGAGCGCCGGCGACCGCCTGGTCGAAGTCACCTTCTCGGTCAAGGCCGGTGCGGCCGACTGGGAAATCGTCGGCACGGACAACAACGCCCCGTACCGGGTGTTCTTCGACGTCGGTGACCTGCCGGTGGGAACGCCCGTCAGCTTCCAGGCGATCGTCAAAGATCTGCAGAGCGGCAAAATGAGCAATGCCGTCGTCAACGCCACGACGGCCGATCCGACGAGCACGCCCGCCGAATACGTCATCATTCACTACCACCGGCCGGATGGAAACTACGGGGATTTCAGCTCCTCTGATTTCAACGATTTCTGGGGGCTCCATCTCTGGGGCAGCGCCCTCCATCCGGAGGAGTTCAACCCTTCCTGGGATGTGCCGCGGAAATTCAGCGGCGTGGACGATTTCGGCGCCTACGTCGCCCTGCGTCTGGCCGATCCCAACCAGCCGGTCAATTTCATCGTCCATCGAGGCAACCTGAAAGATCCAGAGCCGGATCGCTTCTTTGATCCAAAGGCGACCCCCGAGGTCTGGCTGATGAGCGGCGAGCTGACGATTTACGGATCGAAAGCGGAAGCCCTGCGCCAGACGCGGGTGCACTACAACCGGCCGGACGGGGATTACGGGGACCCCACCTCGTCGAATTTCAACGACTTCTGGGGGCTCCACCTGTGGCAGGACGGCGGGGCGCTGACCGACTGGCCGACCCCCCTGCCTTTCGCCGCTGTCGATTCCTACGGCGCCCTGTATGACATCAACCAGGCGACCTTCCCGGCGTTAAACCTCGGGCAGCCGCTCAACTTTATCGTCCACCGCGGCGATGCCAAGGATACCGATCCCGATCGCTCCTACCTCCCCTCGGAAAACTACGAGATCTGGTTGAAGTCGGGCAACGAGGCGATATACAGTCAGCGCGGCGCGGCTGAGGAGGTGGTGACGATTCACTACCGCCGCTGTCTCGGCGATTACGGTGATGCGACCAGCAGCGATTACCGGGATTTCTGGGGTCTCCACACCTGGGGTGGGGCGACCGATCCGGGCTGGACGACGCCGCGCCGGCCGGCCGGCAGCGATGACTACGGGATCTTCTTCGAAGTTCCGCTCTTCCCAGGCGCGGATACGCTGAATTACATCCTCCATCGCGGGGATGACAAGGATGTCGCGCCCGACCAATCCCTCGATCTGGCTCAGAAAGGGTACGAGATCTGGATCGTCGAAGGTGGCGGCGGCGCCAACCTCATCAGCGCCGAACAGCAGTTCACCAGCCTGGCTGTGGCCATGAACGTGGCGGAGCGGGTCTGCGCCGGGACGCAGATCGGCAACCTCAAGCAGCAGCGCGGCTACTGGCTGGCGGCCGACACCCTGGCCTGGACGCCGGTGACCGGATCGGCCGCTCGTTATGCCCTGGTCAGCGCTCCGGACGGGGGGCTGGCACTGGCCGGTCCCGCCATCGAAGGGGGAACGGCTTACGACCTGACCGTCGATCCGGCCGGTCTGAGCGCCGAACTTCTGGAGCGCTTTCCCCACCTGGCCGGGCGGACCGTACTCAAGCTCGATCCGGATGACGCGGCGGCCGCTCCTGCCATCCTCAAAGGGCAGATCGCCCTGACCGCCTTCGATGGGGACGGCAACCTGATCGACGCCACCGGGATTCAGATTCCGGGCGTGCTCGACGACCTGTACACCTACGACGGCGATCTGGGGGTGAACTGGGGGCCCGCCGGCGAGCCGACCATCCAGCTCTGGGCGCCGACGGCCCAGGCGGTCAACCTCCATCTCTTCGCCGACGCCGATCCGGCCACCGCGGCCGCGGTCTACCCGATGGCGTTCGACCCTGGGACCGGGGTCTGGAGTCTGACCGGTGAACCCGGCTGGGAGTGGCAGTACTACCTCTACGAGGTGGCGGTCTTTGTCAACAGCACCGCGCAGGTTGAACGGAATATGGTCACCGATCCGTACTCTTTCAGCCTTTCGATGAACAGCGCGCGGACGCAGATTGTCGATCTGGACGATCCGGCGCTGATCCCCTCGGGCTGGATCACGCTGACGAAACCGGCCCTCGGCGCACCGGAAGACATCTCGATCTACGAGATCCATGTACGCGACTTCAGCGCCAATGATCCCTCGGTGCCGGACGAGC
This sequence comes from Promineifilaceae bacterium (SeqCode), assembly GCA_041568735.1. Lineage (GTDB taxonomy): Bacteria > Chloroflexota > Anaerolineae > Promineifilales > Promineifilaceae > WTJY01. Next base: position 46,914 of record JBFFZG010000001.1, on the reverse strand, counting down.
TCAAGGGGACCTACAAGGCGTTCACTTTGGACAACACCTACGGGATCAATCATCTCGAGGCCCTGGCCGATGCCGGGCTGAGCCACCTGCATCTGCTGCCGGTCTTCGACATTGCCACGATCAATGAAGACAAGACGACCTGGCAGGCGCCCGATCCGGCCGTCCTGGCGACCTATCCACCGGACTCCGATCAGCAGCAGGCGGCCGTCACGGCCACGGAAAACCTCGACGCCTTCAACTGGGGGTACGATCCGTTCCACTACACGACCCCCGAAGGCAGCTACAGCACCGACCCGAATGGGCCGGTCCGGATTTTGGAATTCCGCGAAATGGTCCAGGCCCTGAACCAGGACGTCGGGCTGCGGGTCGTGGTCGACGTGGTCTACAACCACACGAACGCCTCCGGACAGAACGAGAAATCGGTCCTCGATCGGATTGTTCCGGGCTACTACCACCGGCTGAACGACCGGGGTCAGGTCGAGAGCAGCACCTGCTGCGCCAACACGGCTACCGAGCACAACATGATGGAAAAACTCATGATTGACTCGCTGCTGGTCTGGGCCAAAGCCTACAAGGTCGACGCCTTCCGCTTCGACCTGATGGGCCATCACATGGTGCGGAATATGCTGGCCGTGCGGGCCGCCCTCGACAGCCTGACCCTGGCCGATAATGGGGTCGACGGGCAGTCGATCTACATCTATGGCGAGGGGTGGAATTTCGGTGAAGTGGCCGACAACGCCCGCGGTGAAAACGCCACCCAGCTCAACCTGGGCGGCACCGGGATCGGCACCTTCAGCGACCGGCTGCGGGATGCGGTGCGCGGGGGTGGTCCCTTCGACAGCGGCGATGATCTGATTCGCCGCCAGGGGTTCGCCAACGGGCTCTACTACGACCCGAACAGCCTGAACAGCGGCTCGTCGGGTGAGCTCAGCACGCTGCTCCTCCTGACCGACCAGATTCGGGTCGGCATGGCCGGCAACCTGGCCGGCTACGCCTTCGTCGATCGCAATGGTAATCTCGTCACCGGCTCCCAGGTCGACTACAACGGCCAGCCGGCCGGGTACACCCTCGATCCGCAGGAGGATATCACCTACATCTCCAAGCACGACAACCAGACCCTGTACGACAACAACGTCTACAAGCTCCCGATTGGCGTCAGTATGGCCGATCGGGTCCGGGTTCAGAACCTCGGGCTGGCTACCGTCCTGCTTGGGGAGGGGGTTCCCTTCATCCATGCCGGGGCCGATCTCCTCCGCTCGAAATCGCTCGATCGGGACAGCTTCAACTCGGGCGACTGGTTCAACCGGCTCGATTTCACCTACCAGAGCAGCAACTTCGGCGTCGGCCTGCCGGTGGCGAGCAAGAACCTGGACAACTGGGGGGTCATGCAGCCGTTCCTGGCCAACCCGGCGCTGCAGCCGGCTCCGGCCGATATCATGCAGAGCGGGGCGCTCTTCCGCGAGCTGCTGGCCATCCGCTACAGCTCCAAGCTCTTCCGCCTGGAGACGGCGGCCGATATCCAGGAGCGCCTGGTCTTTCTCAACACCGGCCCAACCCAGATTCCGGGTTTGATCGTCATGGTGCTCTCGGACGAGACGGCCGTCGACATCGATCGCCTCTACGAGCAGATCGTCGTGGTGATCAATGCCAACGATGCCGCCCAGACCTTCAGCGACCCCAGCCTGGTCGGCCGCGGCCTGATGCTCCACCCGGTGCAGCGGCAGTCGGTCGATCCGCTGGTCCGGGCGACCAGCTACGACGGGGCCGGCGGTACGATCGTCGTCCCTGGCCGGACGGCGGCCGTTTTCGTCAAGCGGGCAACCCCGACAGAACGGCTCGACTTTATCCGCGGGGACATCCAGGACCTGGTGGACGGCGGCGTCCCGAATGCCGGCGAGGGCAATTCACTGACGGTGAAGCTGGACGCGGCGATCAAAAAGCTGGGTGAAAACCAGCCGAGGGTCGCCGTCAATCAGCTGCTGGCGTTTGTCAACCAGGTCAAGGCTCTGGTGCAGTCGGGCCGCCTGACCCCGGCCCAGGGGCAGTTCCTCATCGACCAGGTTCGATCGATCATCGCCCAGATCAACGGGGGCTGATCGAATAACGGGACCCGGGCCGTTCAGGGGAGAACGGCCCGGGTCTTTTTTCTCTCTCGCCGTTTGCGCTGGGGGCGGGGAAGTCCTAAAATTTTCCCATGGGATTATTTGCCGCACCGGCGGAAGACCCGGCTATCTGGACCGTTTCCGAGCTCAACCAATACATTCGGGAGCTGTTCGATGTCGATTTTCGCCTGCAGGAGATCGAAGTCGAGGGAGAAATATCCAATTATACCCGCGCCCGCTCCGGCCACCTCTACTTCACCCTCAAAGATGACCGCTCGCAGTTGAAATGTGTCATGTGGCGTTCGTCAGCCGAGCGGCTGCGCTTCGATCCGCAGGATGGCGACGCCGTGCGCGCCCGGGGGCGCGTGTCGGTCTACGAAGCAGGCGGGGTGTACCAGCTCTACGCCGACCGGCTGCAGCCGCTGGGGCAGGGAGATCTGGCCCTCGCCTTCGAGCAGCTCAAGCAGAAGCTGGCGGCCGAGGGGCTGTTCGACGCCGAGCGCAAAAAGCCGCTGCCGCCGCTGCCGCAAAAAATCGGCATCGTCACTTCCCTCGACGCGGCTGCCCTGCGGGATATTCTCCATGTCCTGCGCCGCCGCTATCCGATCGGCCGCGTTCTCATCGCCCCGACCCTGGTCCAGGGGCGGGAAGCGCCGCCGCGCATCGTGCGCGCGCTGCAGTGGCTGGACGGCCGTGAAGATGTCGATCTGATCATCATCGCCCGCGGCGGGGGTTCGATTGAAGACCTCTGGGCTTTCAACGACGAGGGGGTGGCCCGGGCCATCGCCGCCGCCGGCCATCCGATCGTCAGCGGAGTTGGTCATGAGATCGACTTTACCATTGCCGATTTTGTAGCCGACGTGCGGGCCCCGACCCCATCAGCGGCCGCCGAAATCGCCGTGCCGGACCTATCCGACCTGGCCGGGGCGATCGACGCCATTCGCCAGTCGCTCAAAGGTCGTCTCGAGGATATCCTGGAAACGGCCCGGCAGGAAACGGCCGGCCTGGCCCGGGCGCTCCACCTGTTGAGCCCACGCAGCCGGCTCAACAGCGGCCGCCAATCCCTCGATCTCCTGGCAGCCACGCTCGAAAACGCCCTCTCCCGCCGCCTGGAGCGGGCTGTGGGGCGGGTCGACGGGCTGGCCGGCCGTCTGGCGGCCGTCAGCCCCCTGGCAACCCTGGCTCGCGGCTATGCCATCGTGCGGGACGACCAGGGGCGCATTGTGCGCTCGGTGGCCGAGCTGACCGCCGGCCGGCGGGTGGAAATCCAGGTGTCCGACGGGGCCAGGCCGGCCGAAATACGGGCGGATGACGGCTGATCGGGCCTCATTCCGGCCGGCGGCGGCCAATCCCTGGTAAAATAAAGAAACACAGTCGCGCTGGAGAGAACCTGTGGAAGAAGAACTGACATTTGAAGAGGCGCTGCGCGCGCTGGAAGAGGCGGTGGCCCGGCTCGAAGCCGGGGATCTGACCCTGGAAGAATCCCTCTCTTTATATGAACGGGGTCAGAAATTGGCTCGATATTGCCAGGAATACCTCGAACAGGCGGCTTTACGGATAGAATTTTTAACCGAGGACGGGGAGATCGCCGAATTAACGGATCAGCCGGAAGAATGAGTCTGGCCGCACCAGAAGGGATCCGGCGGCTGTTCGCCCCGATCGCAAGCATATGTTTCAATCGATTCGCGATTCATTAAAAAAGACCCGGCAGTCGACTTTCGGGCAGATCGTCAACGCCCTGGGCATGGGCGAAATCGACGAGGAAACCTGGGAGGATCTCGAGGCGCTCCTGATTCAGGCCGACCTCGGGGTTGACACGACGCTGCACGTGGTCGAGATGCTGCGCGAGCGGGTCAGCCAGGAAGGGATCAGCCGCAAGGAGCAGCTGATTGGGGCGCTGCGCCAGGAGCTCCGCGCCCTGCTGGTCAGCCCGGAGACCTTTGAACTCGAAGAGCCCCGCGAAATAACCGTGGTGATGGTCGTCGGCGTCAACGGTTCCGGCAAGACGACTTCGATCGGCAAGCTGGCCGCCTACTACAGGCAGCGCGGGCGCCGGGTCGCTGTCGTGGCCGCCGATACCTTTCGCGCCGCGGCCATTGATCAGCTCAAAGTCTGGAGCGACCGGGCCGAGGTGCCGATCATCGCCGGCCAGCCCGGCCAGGATCCAGCCGCCATGGCTTATGACGGCATTCGGGCAGCGCGCGGCCGCGGATATGACCTGATTTTTGTCGACACCGCCGGCCGCCTGCACACCAAATACAACCTGATGCGGGAGCTGGAAAAAGTCTACGGCGTCTGCCGCAAGAGCGTGCACAACGCCCCCCACGAGGTTCTGCTCGTCATCGACGCCCCCACCGGTCAGAACGCGCTGACCCAGGCCCGCCAGTTTAAGGAATCGACCCGGGTCACGGGTGTCATCCTGACCAAGCTGGACGGGACGGCCAAAGGGGGGATGGTGTTTTCCATTTACCGCGACCTCGGCCTGCCGGTGCGCTTTATCGGCACCGGAGAGCGGATGGAAGATATTGCTCCCTTTGATCCGGATGAATTTGTAGCGGCCCTTTTCGAAGACAAGGGGACACAGGCGGCCAGCAGCAAAATGGCGCGGCCGGCACCGGCACCGGCCGTCGAACCGGCTCCGGAGCCGGAAGCCGCATCCGACGCCAGTCCGGCTGAGCGGGAAGAAGCGCCGGAAAACGGCGAAAAAAGCGGCCGGCGCGGCTGGTTTCGCTTCGGCAAAAATGAATAAACGGCCGGCCGGTCTAAACCGGGTGGACCAGAAAACCGCCCTATCAGGAGAAATCTCATGGAAGAATTACTGCAGGAAGTCGAAGCGCTGACGGAAACGATTGAAAATCTGCGGAGGCGGCTTTGACGTCCCTCTAAAGGTGCAAAAGATTGAAACTCTGGAGGCGGAAGCCTCCCAGGCCGGGTTCTGGGACAACCCGGATCACGCCCAGAAAATCATGCGGGAAATCACCCGGCTGCGCCAGCAGGTCAACAGCTGGGAGACGGTTCACACCCATCTGAAGGACACGCACGAGCTGCTCCTGCTGGCCGACGAAGATCTGCTGGTCGAACTGGCCGGAGAAGTCGCCCAGCTGCGCAAAAAAGTCGGCCGGCTCGAGTTTGAAACCCTCTTTTCCGGGGAGCATGACGACAGCGACGCGATCCTGGCCATTCACGCCGGGGCCGGGGGAACCGAAGCCCAGGATTGGGCCCAGATGCTGCTGCGCATGTACACCCGCTGGGCCGAAACCACCGGCTTCCAGGTCGAAGTGATCGACGAAAGCCCGGGCGATGAGGCCGGCATCAAGAGCGTCACCCTCGGCATCAAGGGGGCGTACGTTTATGGCCGGCTTCGCTCGGAGCGGGGGGTTCACCGCCTGGTGCGCATCTCCCCATACGACGCCTCTTCTCGCCGCCATACCTCGTTCGCCAAGGTCGAAATCTGGCCCGACATCGCGGAAGAGATCGACATCGAAATCAACGAAAAAGATCTCGAAGTTCAGCGATTCAAAGCGAGCGGGGCCGGCGGCCAGCACGTTCAGAAGAACGAAACGGCCGTGCGGATCAAGCACTTGCCGACCGGGCTCGTCGTCTCCTGCCAGAATCAGCGCTCGCTGACCCAGAATATGGAGACAGCCCTCAAAATCTTGAAATCCCAGCTGTACGCTCTCGCCGAGCAGAAGCAGCAGGAGGAGATCGCCGAGCTCAAAGGGGAGGATGTCGACGCCGGCTGGGGCAGCCAGATTCGCAGCTACGTGCTCCACCCGTACAAGATGGTGAAGGATCACCGCACCCGGTTCGAAACGGGCAATCCATCGGCCGTGCTCGACGGCGACCTGGACGGATTCATGGAGGCCTACCTCAAGGATGCGATCGACGGGGCGGTCCTGGAAAATTAACAGGGTCAGCGGGAGGAGGCCGCCGCGTCGCCCTCGCTGACAGGCAGCGAACCCAACCGGGCAGCCCTGGCTGCCCTTTCAACAAGGAGCAAACTCATGTCTCTCGGACGCGGTCAAAAAGGGAAGGGCTCGAAACCCCGCGCCGGCGCCTCGCGTCCGGCTCGCCCCTCGGCCGAGGATGTCTTTCGACGGCGCCAGCTCAACAACCGGCGCAAAAACCAGGCCGTGCGGGCGGCCGCCCGGGCATCCAACCCGCTGCCCCGACCGGGGCCGCGGGCCGTTCCTCCACCGGTTATGCGGCGGCAGGCGCCGGCGGCCGAGGTCGATCCGCTGCTGGTGCGCTTTCAGTCTCTGGAAAACGAATTTTTGCGGGTCGATCGCGAGGCCAATCTCGAGGATATCTACCAGGAGCTTGGCCGGATTGAGGAGCAGTTTACCCGCCTGCCGGCCCAGCTCGATGATCTCCGCCGGCGCGGGTATGTCCACGCCGGGCAGCTGGAGGATCGGCTCGAGTCGCTGGACGACGAATGGGACACCCGGGTGCGCCCGACGATCGAACGCCAGCTGCGAGAGGGGATTTTCCAGCTCGACCGTCAGCTGCACCCGGTGCAGCAGTTTATCGGCCAGATGGGACGGCCGAGCGCGCCGCTGCTCGACCAGGCCGAATCGGCGCTCCAGTCCGCCCGCCAGGCGGTGGCCTCGGTTCGGGGGAGTGTCAGCTCGCTCTTCCAGGGAACGCAGGCCGGCCTGGGCGAAGTCCAGGTCGCGGTGCACCGGGCGGAGTGGATGATTCAGCACCTCGAGCAGTCGCCGGAAATTAAACTGCATCCAGCCGAAGGGCCGCTCCTGGCCGTGGAAGCGGAGTGGGAGCAGGATGGCAAAGATGACGGGCCGGACGGCATCCTCTACCTGACCGACCAGCGGCTGCTCTTCGAGCAAAAAGAAGAAGTAGCCACCAAGAAATTTCTGTTCATCACGACCGACTCAGAGGTTCTCCAGAAACTGTTGATCGACGTGCCGGTTCGCGAAATCCAGGAGGTCGCCCATGCGAAAGAGGGGCGGGGCTTCCTCAGCATGCGCAAGGACGACATCCTGGAGCTCATTTTCAGCGCCAGCGCACCCATGTCGCGGGCCCGTTTCCACATCCTGGGGCACGAATCGGCCGCCTGGGCGGCGATGATCAAGCGGGTGCAGACCGGTGAAATCGACCGGGACCGGGCCGAGGCATTTGTCGAAGAAGCGGAGACGGCGGCCGCCAGCACAGCTGCCCTGCCGGAAAAATGTCCCTTCTGCTTCGCCGCCATTCCGATTCAGCCGCGGGGGGTCAGCCGGGTCGTCTGTGATTTTTGCGGGTCGACGGTGACGGCCACCAGGCCGCCGGCCGGGACATGACCGCCGCCGGCGAGCAGTGGGAGTACTGCCAGGTCGAAATCCGGCTGCGCAATGATCTGGGCACGGCGGGACAAATCGGCATGCCAGCCCTGGCCTGGACCTATTTCAGGGCCGTCGCCTCCGGGCCAGACGGCTCCTACATCGCGGCGACCTCCCGCGAGATTCCCATGGCCAGCACGGTTATGGGCGTCGATATTTTTTCCACCCGCCGCCTGCCCGCCCTCGACGGGATGGTCGAGGACCTGGTGACCGATCTGCGCCGGCAGGGGTGGCAGCTCCTCGAGTATCGGGGGGGCCCCTGGTGGGAGAAGCGCCTCAGGCGCCCCTTCCGGCCGCGGCCGAGCCGGACCCGGCGCCTGGCCCAGGCGCTGCGATCCGCGGCGACACGCCTGCTGGCCGGCCGTTCTGTATGAGCGGCAGATGAGAAAAACGGGGGGCGGCCCGGGCGGCCTCGACCTGCCCTGCGGGAAATCCGGTGAAAATTGGGGGGTTGCGGAATTCGAAGATTAGATGTATATTTCTAAGTTTGACACCGAACGCCCCGAAACTATAATAGATACCGTTGGCGGTGAAAGAATAATAGCAATCCAATTCAGGCAACCGAGAGCGTTGGCCTCTGGCCATACGCTCTTTTGCGCGTTTAGGAACTGCTGGCAGGTGGGCGATGGCGGCCTGCGCCCGTCCTAAAAATTTCATTTCATCGAATCGAATTTAAATGGCAGCAAATTCAACTGCATGGAGACCGGGGTTAACAGGTGTCGAGCCGGGTCTGCATGTCCATCTCCGTTTCTGTGGGGTCAGCCTCACAAGCGAAACTCCGTTCAAGATATTTCAATGCGGTGTCGGAGCTTAGAATAATCGTTGACTTTGGGAGGTCACCCAGTGGAAAACACCGAATTCCGTTCTTTGCGTATCAGCCTTGCTTCACCCGATCACATCCGTTCCTGGTCGTATGGTGAAGTGACAAAACCGGAGACGATCAACTATCGTCGTCTCCGCCCGGAAAAAGATGGGTTGTTTTGCGAGGCGATTTTTGGACCAACGCGCGACTGGCAGTGCTACTGCGGAAAATACAAAAATATTCGCTATCGTGGCATCGTCTGTGACAAATGCGGCGTGGAAGTCACCCGATCTTCCGTCCGCCGCGAACGGCTGGGGCATATCGAACTGGCGGCTCCGGTGGCCCATGTCTGGTACACCCGGCGGGTGCCGAGCTACCTGGGGCTTCTGCTCAATATCTCCCGGCGCAACCTCGACCGGGTCCTCTACTTCGCCCAGTATGTCGTGATTTCCGTCGACGAAGATGCGCGCCAGCGGGCGCTGACCCGCCTGCAGGAGGAGCTCGAAGAGGCCGAAGCGCGCATGGACGAGGAGATGCAGCTCAAGGTCGACCAGGAAAACCAGGAGCTGAATCAGCGGCTGGCCGAACTGGAAGCCGAAATGAGCAGCCTGAAGGAAACCTTTGATGAGCGGCTGGCCGCGGCCACCGACGAGGCTGTCCAGGAAGCCAAGGCGATTGAAACCCGCCTCGGCAATCTGAAAGACAAAAAAACCAAAGAAGAGATCTCCCTGAACAACGTCGTGATCGCCAAAGAAGGGGATAAAATTGGCCGCGAGCACACCGCCATGGTCAAAGATATCACGACGGATCGGCTCAACCAGATTCAGCAGGAAAACGAGGCGGAGCGCCAGGCTCATGGGGCCGACCTGGAGCGTGAAATCAACCAGCTGCGCGAAGAAGCGGCCGGCGTCGCCATGCGCTACCGGGACCAGATGGCCGGCGATATGGAGCGGCTGCGCCAGCAGGGAATCCTGACCCGGGAACAGCTCGAGGGGCTGGTCCAGGGGCAGTTCCTTAATGAAACGGAATACCGCGAATACAAGAGCAAATTCGGCAACGTTTTTAAAGCCGGCATGGGGGCCGAGGCCTTCCATGATATCCTGCGCTCGATGGATCTGGAGACCCTCTCCCGGGAGCTCTGGCGCGAGGTGCGGACGAGCCGCTCCAAGCAGGCCGCCAAGCGGGCGACCCGCCGCCTGATGGTCGTCGAAGCACTGCGCAAGAGCGGCAACCGGCCGGAATGGATGATCCTGACTGTGCTGCCGGTTATCCCGCCCGATCTGCGGCCGATGGTCCAGCTCGATGGCGGCCGCTTCGCCACCTCCGACCTCAACGACCTTTACCGGCGCGTCATCAACCGCAACAACCGGCTCAAGCGGCTGCTCGAGCTCGGGGCGCCGGACGTCATCATCCGCAACGAAAAGCGGATGCTCCAGGAAGCGGTCGACAGTCTGATCGACAACAGCCACCGGGGCAAGGCGCTCAGTCGCCGCGGCCGCCGTGAGCTGAAATCCCTCTCGGACATGCTGAAAGGGAAGAAAGGGCGCTTCCGCCGCAATCTGCTGGGCAAGCGCGTCGACTACTCCGGCCGTTCGGTCATCGTCGTCGGTCCCAAGCTGCGCATGGGGGAATGCGGCCTGCCGAAAGTCATGGCGCTCGAGCTTTTCCGGCCGTTCGTCATCAGCCGGCTCATTCACTACGGCTACGCCAGCAATGTAAAAGGGGCCAAGCGGGTCATCGAACGGCAGCCGCCGGAGGTCTGGGAGGTCCTGGAGGAAGTCATCCAGGGACGGCCGATCCTCCTCAACCGGGCGCCGACGCTGCACCGGCTTGGGATCCAGGCCTTTATGCCCAAACTGGTGGAAGGCAAGGCCATTCAGCTCCACCCGCTCGTCTGCTCGGCCTTCAATGCCGACTTCGACGGGGACCAGATGGCCGTGCACGTGCCGCTTTCTGAAAAGGCGGTTACCGAAGCCAAAGAACTCATGCTGGCGACCAACAACCTGTTGAAGCCGGCCGATGGGGCGACGATCGTCGGCCCATCGAAGGACATGGTTCTCGGCGTCTACTACCTGACCCAGATGTTTGACGGCCGCAAAGGGGAAGGGCGCAATTTCAGCAGCCTGGACGAGGTGGAAATGGCCTTCCAGCTCGGGATGATCGACATTCACACCAAAATCAATCTGCTGACCTCGACTTATTTTGACGAAAAAGGGATCCGCTACGCCGACGGCCGCGCGCGCCGCCGCGTGATCGAGACGTCGGCCGGCCGGGTGATCTTTAATCGTGCGCTCCCGCGGGAATTCCGCTTTACCAATGAATCCCTGGCCAAGGGCCAGGTCAACACCCTCCTCGACCGGATTTACCGCCGGCTCGGGGACAAGGTGACGGTCAAGACGGCCGACAAAATCAAGGATGTCGGCTTCCAGTACGCCACCTATTCCGGGGTGACCATGGCCCTCTTCGACCTGAAGGTGCCGGACGAGCGGGAGTCGATTCTCGACACCGCCCGGGAACGCGTCGAGCAGATCGACCGGCAGTACCGCCGCGGTCTGCTGACCGAGGACGAGCAGTACCAGCGGACGATCGAGCAGTGGAATGGCGCCAAGGACCAGGTCGAACGGGCCGTCCGGGACGCCATGGATAAGTCGGGTCCGATCGCCATGATGGCCCTTTCCGGGTCGACGAAGGGCGGTTTCGGCCCGATCACCCAGCTGGCCGGGATGCGCGGCCTGATGGCCGACCCGCAGGGGCGGATCATCGCCGTGCCGATCACCTCCAACTTCCGCCAGGGGCTGACCGCGCTGGAGTACTTCATTTCCACGCACGGCTCGCGCAAAGGTCTGGCCGACACGGCGCTGCGAACGGCCGACGCCGGGTACCTCACCCGCCGCCTGGTCGACGTGGCCCAGGATCTGATCATTTCTTTGGAAGACTGCGGCGCCACCACCGGAATCATCATCCGCCGCTCAGAAAACTTCGGCAAGCAGACCCTGGCCGACCGGGTTTACGGCCGGACCGCGGTGAACGCCGTCGTCCATCCGGAAACCGGGGAAATCATCGTCGAAGCCGGGGAGCTGATCTCCGACGAGGCCTCTGAAATCATCGACGAGGCTGGCTTCGAGGATATTCACGTCTTCTCCCCCATGACCTGCGACCTTCGCCTCGGCGTGTGCGCCAAGTGCTACGGCATTGACCTGGCCGACGGCCGGCCGGTCGAGCAGGGGGTGGCGGTCGGGATTATCGCCGCTCAGTCGATTGGCGAACCGGGCACCCAGCTGACACTGCGGACCTTCCACACCGGCGGTACCGCTCAGGCCAGCGGCGACATCACCCAGGGTCTGCCCCGGGTGGAGGAGCTTTTCGAGGCCCGCCAGAAACCAAAAGGGGAGGCGGTCATTTCGGAAATCGATGGGACCGTCGAGGTGCGCCTGGTAGATGGAGTGCGCCACGTCGTCGTGACCAATTCCCAGCTCATCGATGACCTCTATGACCTGCCAGAAGGGTGGGACGTGAAGGCCGCCGACGGCGATACCGTCGGTGTCGGCGATATCCTGGCCGAAACGGAAGGAGAAGTGATCACCGCCCGCCATGGCGGCCAGGTCAGGCTGCTCAAAGACGGCCAGATCAAGGTCACCTGGGAAAGCCGCGAGGAGCACGACTACGAAATTTCCGCCGGCATGCGCCTGGTAGTCAGCGACAACGATCGGGTGGCGGCCGGGGACCGGCTGACCGAAGGGTCGAAGAACCCGCACAGCATCCTGGAGATCCAGGGGCGCGACGCCGTCACTCAGTACCTCCTGCGCGAGGTGCAGAATGTGTACCAGCCGCAGGGTCAGAACATCAACGACAAGCATTTCGAGCTCATCATCCGCAAAATGCTGAGCCGGGTGCAGGTGACCGCTCCGGGCGACACCGAGCTGCTGCCCGGTGAGCTCGTGGACGCCAAGGTGTTCGAGGAAATGAACGCCGAAGTCGAAGCGGAAGGCGGCCAGCCGGCCACGGCCCGCTCGGTCCTCCTGGGAATCAGCAAGGCGTCGCTCGAGACCGACAGCTTCCTGTCGGCCAGCTCCTTCCAGCACACGATCAAGGTGCTGGCCGGGGCGGCCATCGCCGGCAAGGAAGACGAGCTGGTTGGTTTGAAGGAAAATGTCATCATCGGCAAGCTAATTCCGGCCGGCACCGGTTTCTTCCAGGCGCAGGCCGAGAAGGAAGTCGAAGAGGAGGTCGAAGTCATCGACCTGGAAAACCTCGACCCGACCAAGGTTCTGATTGACGACAATACCGACCCGGCCATCCTGGATGCGCTGGCGCAGGCGGCCGCTGAGGCCAAGGCACGGCGGGAGATGGAAGAAATCGCCCGCACCGAAACGGGGGCAGAGCCGGCCAGCGATTAGGCGGCTTCCTTTCTGACTGATCTCGACAGACGAGAGCCGGATGTGTCCGCACATCCGGCTCTTTTTGTTTGTTTGAGCACGGGTCAAACGCCTCGGTCAGCTCTCCTGCTGGAGGGAGCGGTAGAGGATTTCGAAACGGGGGATGATCTGCCGCCAATCGTAGCGGCCGGCGAATGCGCGAGCGGCCTGGCCGAGGGCGGCGCGTCGACCGGAATCGGCGAGAAGGTCGAGGACGGCCGCGGCGAAGTCTGCCGGCGTGTCGGCCAGAAGCAGGTGCTCCCCGGGCTTCAGGTCATATCCCTCGGCTCCCAGAGTCGTGCTGACGACCGCCTTGCCGGCCGCCAGCGCTTCGAGCAGCTTCAGACGAGTCCCGCTGCCCATGCGCAGGGGCATGATGAAGACGGCCGCCCCCGCGATGTGCGGTTCGACCGACTCGACAAAGCCGGTCAGGGTCACGCCAGCGCCGCCCTGGCGGGCAGCTGCCTGCAGGGAGGGATGGGGCTTCTGCCCGACGATCCCCAGGGTCGTGGCCGGCCGCACCCGGAGGATCCTGGGCCAGACCGATCGCAGAAACCAGCGCATGGCGTCGACGTTAGGGCGAAAGTCCATTTTGCCGGTGAAAACCAGGTCAAAACCCCGAGGCGGGGGCCGGTCGGGGGTTGGATATTCCAGGACGTCGATGGTGTTGGGAATGGCGGTTACCGGCCGCCGCCGGGCCGGGGCCAGCCGTTCGAGCAGGGCGGCATCGGCGGCGCTGACGGCCGTCACGGCATCGGCCGCCTCACAGGCCCACCGCTCAAAGCGGTGGAGTTTGCCGACCTGGATCAGGGAGTAGGCGGCGGCCGGCCAGCGGCCGGGGCGTCTCAAATCAGTCAAAGCGGTCCGCCGCTGCAGCTCCGTTTCGGCGTTGTGATTGTCGAAGACGATCCGGGAAGAAGGGGAGGCCTGGCGAATGACGGGGATGACGCCGGCCAGCTCAATCCCTTCGATTTGCACGATATCATAGGCGTGGGTCAGCAGCCGGCGGAGCTGCGCCTCGAAGAGGGGGCTGGCCAGCCGGTGCCCCATGTCGGGCCGGGAGCTGAACAGCAGGGTTTTCAGCCGCTGGCCCTGGCTCCGCCCGGGGCTCGGCACATAGTCGACGGTGGCGCAGAGGCTTTTGAGATGGGCCATCGCGGCGGCCGTCGGGTCAGATTCGGCGAAAGAGAGGAGGGACACCTGATGGTGGCTGGCCAGGCCGAGCAGGATATAGTAGTTGCGCAGGCTGGCTCCCTGTTGGGGGGGGTAGGGCATGGCCGGGGTGAGGAGGAGGATGTTCATGGCGTTGGCGTATCCAGGAGCTGGTCGTAGATGGCGAGGGTTTGGGCGGCGGCTTTTTCCCAGGAAAAACGGGCGGCGTGGCGGCGGCCGGCGGCCACCATCTTTTCGCGTAGTGATTTATCGACGAGAACCCGGACGAGCGCCTCGGCCCAGGCCTGCGGCTCATCCGGGGGGAGGATCAGCCCGGCATCTCCGGCGATTTCCGGCAGGGAGCCGCGATCGCTGACCACGACCGGGCAGCCGCCGGTGATCGCCTCCAGCGCCGGCAGACCAAAGCCCTCGTAGTGAGAAGGGGTGGCCAGCAGGCCGGCCGCCTGGTAGAGGTGAGCCAGCTCGAGATTGGTGACCTGCGGCAGATGGTGCACAGCGGATTGGAGCTCCAGCCGCGGGATGGCGGCAAAGATCTCCTCATCGAGCCAGCCGCGGCGGCCGACCAGAACCAGCGGAACGGCCAGACCCTCTTTCTTCCGCGCCCGGTGATAGGCTTCGAACAGCATCGGCAGGTTTTTTCTCGGCTCCAGCGTTCCGACGACGAGAATAAAGCCGGCCTGCAGGCGATATTTTTCCAGCGTCGCCGCGATTTCCGCCGCCTCGTAGGTCCGCCGGTATAGATCGTCGACCGCCAGATAGACCGTCGTCACCCGCTCCGGCGGCACGGCCAGCTGCTCGATCAGGTCTTGCCGGGTTTGCTCACTGTCGGCCGAGATGTGATCAGCTGTGCTGACGGCCCATTCGATCTGATCCCGGTAGTAGCGCCGGCTGCCGGCGGTCAGAAATTCGGGAAAAAACCAGAAATTTAAATCGTGGACGGTGATGACCCGCTTTACTCCCCGCAGGCGAGGGGGAATGAAATCCGGGCTGTGAAAAAGGTCGACCGGCGGCCGGTGGGCCATGATTTCCAGCCCGAGCGCCCAAGGCTCCAGCCGGTGGTGGCAGGGGGTGAGGACGTCAACCCGGGAAAAAGGGGGATTGCCGGCGGCCGCCGCGAGATTATCCGGGTCTTTTCTCATCTGAAAGAGGGAGAAATGGTCCGACGTCTTCTGGCGCCCGATGGCCTTGATGAGCTGGAGGATATACTGGCTGATACCGCCCCGCTGATAAAACGGGAGGCGGCAGTCGATACCGATTTCACGCATAACAGAACCCGCCAAATTCGCCTGCCGGCAGTCCGGAGGGACATGATTGGACCGGCCGCCGTGAGCCAGTTGGCGTCCGGCGCCAGCCGGCGTGTTTATGAGAAAAAAAAGCCCGAATTCAGTCCGGGATGACATCAATTTTAACCCACGTTATAATGCATCCAAATTTCTAACTGGCGGCGACCAGCGGAGAAAGACATCATGGCAAAACAAAATTCAACCGGCGCGGTTCAGCGGCAGGAGTTAGAAGAGCTTTTAGCGCGGGTCGAGTACCTCGACGAGGAGCGGCGCAAAGCCAATAAAGAGGTCGGCCTGCTCGAACAGCGTGTCGCCCAGCAGGAAACGATTCTGGTGAGCCGGGAAAAGCGAATCAAAGACCTGGAGACGCGGCTCGCGGACGCCGCGCTGCAGTTGAATCGGACGACTAAATTCGATGCCACGCTTGAGCAGTTTAAAGATGAACTGGTCCGCCTGATCGAGCAGTACGAGCAGCGGCAGACCCGAGCCATTCAGGAAATCGAACGCCTGCGCCGGGCCGAGCACGAATCGCTGGTGCGCGAGATGGCCGACGTGCGCAAAGAGATTCCCCAGTTCGGCCGGCTCCGGGACGAAATGGAGCTGCGCCAGGCGGAAGAAGCGCGCCTGGCCAACCTGATTGGCAAGCTGCAGACCAAGCTGCCCAATCTGGAAAACCGCATGGAAAATTGGGAGCGCGAGCTTT
This sequence comes from Promineifilaceae bacterium (SeqCode), assembly GCA_041568735.1. Lineage (GTDB taxonomy): Bacteria > Chloroflexota > Anaerolineae > Promineifilales > Promineifilaceae > WTJY01. The sequence goes on along the minus strand of JBFFZG010000001.1, from coordinate 31,097 downwards.
CATTTATCACCGCCAACGACCAGCAGCGGGCCAAGATGGTGACCCAGATCGAAGGGGACATTCTCGAGCTAACTCGCCGCCTGGAACCGGTCCACGGCCGGCTCGACCTGCTCTACCAAAATGTCCAGAAAGCCGAAGGGGAAATGCAGGCGATCGGCGAAACCCATAACGAGCTGCGGCAGATGGTCAAAAGCTGGGTCGACCAGATCCAGCTCGGCGAATATGAACGCAACCAGCGCATCACCAAATGGGGGGAATCCCTGGAAGAATTCAGGACCATCCTGGACCGGTACCAGCGGGAATGGGCCGGTTTTACCGAGCAGCATAAAGAAGCTCGCATGCTGATGCAGTCGCTGACCGACTGGCAGAAGTCTTTTGAGCAGACGCAGAAAGAGCTCACCAACCTCTCCCGGGTTGAAATCAACCGGATGCAGGTCCGCTGGGACAACTTCCTGGTGGATATTGAAAAGCGGTGGCGGGCCTTCGAGGTGGAAAACGAGCAGCGGCTCGCGGAAGGGCTGCGCCGGGATAAAGGTATGGAGGAGCAGACGGCCGTACTCGAGGAGATCGTCAAGGATCTCATCGCCGACAAGGAGGCCCTCTGGCGGGTGCAGAGCGCCCAGCTCGACGCCATCAAACAGATGCCGCGCATCTGGTTGGAGGAAGTCGAGAAAGCCCGCGCCCGGGATCCAAACCGGCGGCGAGAACCCTCACTGGTCCAGGTCGACGAAGATATTTATTAATGAAATGAGCTGGGGCCCCCACCCCCTGATGATAGGCGAGTGGGCGGCGGAGCGCGGTGAGGCAGGGCCGATTGGATCGTTTTGGCCGGCTGTCGACCGCGCTCTCTTTTTATAGACGCGCCGGCCCCAGCGGCCGCCTGACAGGGGAAACAGCTGCCGATGTATGTGATTGGAACCGCCGGGCATGTCGACCACGGTAAATCGACGCTCGTTCGAGCCCTCACCGGGATCGATCCCGACCGCCTGCAGGAAGAAAAAGCGCGGGAAATGACGATCGACCTGGGGTTCGCCTGGCTCACCCTGCCGGGGGTCGATGCCGAAATTGGGGTGGTGGACGTCCCCGGCCACCGGGATTTCATCGAAAATATGCTGGCCGGGGTGGGGGGGATTGACCTGGCGCTGCTGGTCATCGCGGCCGATGAAGGGGTGATGCCGCAGACCCGAGAGCACCTCTCGATCCTGAATCTGCTGGCGGTGAAGTCAGGGCTGGTGGCCCTGACCAAGACCGATATGATCGACGATCCGGACTGGTTGGAGCTGGTGACGCTCGAAGTGGCCGAGGCGCTGGAAGAGACGGTCCTGGACGGAGCGGAGATCGTGCCGGTGTCCGCCCGAACAGGCGCCGGCCTGGACGATCTGAAAGAGCGGCTGGCGGCCCGCTTGAGCCAGGTGTCCAAGCGGCCGGACAACGGCCGCCCCCGCCTGCCGATCGACCGGGTTTTCTCCCTGCCGGGCTTTGGCACGATCGTCACTGGAACCCTGCTCGATGGCCGGCTGGCCACCGGCGATTCGGTGACCATTCATCCCAGGGGTATCTCGGCGCGCATTCGCGGCCTGCAGAGCCACAAAACCAGGCGGGATTCCGTCGAGCCGGGCAGCCGGGTGGCGGTCAACTTAACGGGGATCGATAAAGATGCCCTGCAGCGTGGAGACGTGCTGGCCGGAGAGGGGGTTCTGCGGCCAACCGTGCTCATCGACACCGCCTACCGCCAGCTGCCCGACGCCGGGGGCAGCCTGAAGCACAACAAGACGGTCAAGCTGTTTATCGGGTCGGCCGAAGTCCAGGCCAGGACCCGCCTGCTCGGCCGCCAGGAAATTCCTCCGGGCGAGAGCGGCTGGCTGCAGCTGGTGCTCGAGCAGCCGGTCGCCGCCCTGCGCGGGGATCGCTTCATCCTGCGCCGGCCTTCGCCGCCGGCGACGATCGGCGGAGGTTCCATCCTCGACCCGCATCCCGGGCGGCAGCACCGGCGCTTCAAACCGAACGTGCTCGAGCGGATGCGCACCCTGGAGGAAGGAACTCCGGGTGATCTCCTGCTGCAGAAGCTGGAGCGAATGGAACCGATCCAGCTGGCCAAATTCAAGCGGCAGTCCGGCCTGGAAGAAGGGGATTTTGACGACGCGCTGCGGGAAATCCTCGAAAACGGCGAGGCCCGGCTGGTTGAAAGCCAGCTCATCTCATCCCGCCGCTGGGGGCGATTGGTGCAGGCGGTGCGGGAGATCGTCGACAGCTATCATCGCGACCATCCGCTCCGGCTCGGCATTTCCCTGGAGGAAGTCCGCAGCCGGCTGGGCGTGCCGACGGCCGTCATGGGAGCGCTTCTGGAGGCGGCCGGCCTGGTCCAGGCCAGATCGCTGGTGCAGCGGCCGGGCCACGAAGTGACTTTCGACCCGGAAACAGAAAAGCGGATTGATCGGCTCATGGCGGAGCTGGCGGCGGCCGGCATCAACTCACCCAGCGTCAAAGAAGCCCGTGCGGCCGTCGGCGACGATCCATTTTACGCCCTGGTTGATCTCGGCCGGCTGCAGATCGTCGGCGAGGATGTCTTTTATCGAACCGAAGATTACCAGAAATTTCGCCAGGAGCTGATCGATCTCTTTCGCCGGCAGGGACGGGTCACGGCAGCCCAGGTGCGGGATCTTTTCCAGACGAGCCGCAAATACGTGATCGCCTTCCTCGAACACCTCGACCAGCAAAAAATCACCCGCCGGGTGGGCGATGAGCGGGAGCTCGTCGGCCGGTTGTAATCCCCATCGATCTATGTTCTAATCCTGAACAGCTAACCCGCGCAGCCCCCAAACTGGCGCGGATAGGACAAACCTGAAAGAAGCTTATGTCTGAAACAACCTTGAAATCCAAAAAAAGCGAGACCGGCTCCCAGGAAAGTGAGGCGATGCATTATCGCCGGCGCTACCAGGGACTTGTCAGCGTCCGCAGTAAAGTCCAGGTGCGTGACAGCACCGCCCTCAGTCTCGTCTACACCCCAGGGGTGGCCGAACCGTGCCTGGAAATCGCCCGCCATCCGGCGCGCTCCTTCGATATCACCTGCCGGGGGAATTTTGTGGCGATTGTCTCAAACGGATCGGCCGCCTATGGGCTGGGCGATATCGGTCCGGAGGCGATTTTGCCGATCCTGGAAAGCAAGGCGGTCATTTTGAAGACTTTCGCCGGTGTCGATGCCCTGCCGATCGCCATCCAGGCGGAGCATACGACTGAATTTACCGATGTCGTCCTGAATCTGAGTCCAACCTTCGGCGCTGTCAGCGTGGAGGATGTTTCCTCACCCCGCAGCATTTCGATCACCCGGCGGCTGGCTTATTCCTTGAATATTCCGGTGATCAACAATCACATGGAAGGGGTGGCCATTGGCGTCCTGGCCGGCCTCATGAATGCCGCCAGGGTGGTCGGCAAAGATCTGCTCGATATGCGGGTCATCATCAATGGAGCGGGTGCGGCCGGCCTGGGCACCGCCCACCTGCTCTATCACTTCGGCCTGCGCCAGATCATCGTCTGCGACCAGATGGGGGCCATCTATCTCTACCGGCCCCACAACATGAACTGGGGTAAATGGGAAATCGCCAAGGTCAGCAATCCAAAAGGGGAAAGCGGCACGCTGACGGAGATGCTGAAAGGGGCGGATGCCTTCGTCGGGTTCATGAGCGGCGAAATCACCCCCGACCACGTGCGCTCGATGGCTCCTTCGCCGATCCTGTTCATGTTTGGCGAACCGACGGGCATGAGCCCGCGGGAGGCCGAGCTGGCCGGGGCGGCCGTCGTGGCCACCGCTCATTCAACCTATCCCAATCACATGGATGTGACGGCCGTGCTGCCCGGCGTTTTCCGCGGCCTGCTCGACGTGCGGGCGGAGAGCTTCCCCGTGTCGGCCCAGATCGCGGCGGCCCGGGCGGTCGCCGGGATCATCACCGAGGACGAGCTCCATGCCTATTACATCTACCCGCGGGTCATCGACTACCGGGTCGCGCCGGCAGTGGCCGCGGCCGTGGCCCGGGTGATCCTGGCTGAAGGCAAAGCCAAGCGGACAGCCATCTCCCCGGAGATTATCGAGGAGCGCACCCGGCGCTTTGTCTATGAAGGGCAGTTCCCGGTGGCGCCAAAGAGCGAGCGCAAGATGAGCCTGGCGGAGGAATCGCTCGAACTGCACGACCGCTTCAACGGCCTGCTGGAAATCAAGAGCAACATCCCCGTCAAAGATGAATTCATTTTGCGGCAGTTCTACCTGATGCCGGAGGCGATGGAAGCGGCCGAGATCATCGCCCGCAACCGGAGCCAGGCCTTCGAAGTGACCGCCCGCGGCAACCTGGTCGGCGTGGTGACCGACGGCAGTGCCGTGCTCGGCCTCGGGAATATCGGCAGCCGGGCCGCCCTGCCCGTCATGGAAGGCAAGGCGATACTCTTCCACACCTTTGCCGGGGTCGAAGCCTTTCCGATCTGCCTGAACACCCAGGATGTCGACGAAATTGTGGAAATCGTCCAGCGGCTGGAACCGACATTTGGCGGTATTAATCTCGAGGATATCAGCGCGCCACGCTGCTTTGAAATCGAGGAGAAGCTCAAGGCGATCATGGGCATTCCGGTGTTTCATGACGACCAGCATGGAACGGCCGTCGTGGTGCTGGCCGGCATTCTGAACGCCTGCCGGCTGACCGGGAAAAAGCCCTCCGATCTGAGCGTGGCGATCAATGGGGCCGGAGCGGCCGGTATTGCCATCACGAAGCTGCTGATGCGCATGGGGGTCGAGGATATCGTCATTCTCGACAGCAAGGGGGCGATTCGGGAGGGAGACAAGAATCTCAACTGGATCAAAGCCCGCATGGCCAAACTGACCAACCCGGATAAAATCGCCGGCCCCCTGAAGAAAGTGATCAAGGGACGGGACGTCTTCATCGGGGTCTCCGTAGCCGGGGCGCTTTCCCAGTCGATGGTGCGATCGATGGCCCCGGATCCGATTATCTTCGCCCTGGCCAATCCGATTCCGGAAATCATGCCGGATGAGGCGCTCGAAGCCGGGGCGGCCATCATCGCCACCGGCCGTAGCGACCTGCCGAACCAGGTCAACAACTCCCTGGCCTTCCCGGGCATCTTTCGCGGTGCCCTGGATGCCCGGGTGCGGCAGATCACCGACGATATGAAAATCGAGGCCGCCCGCGCGATCGCCGGCCTGGTTAAGGATAAGGAACTGCGGCCGGAATACATCATTCCGCCCAGCACCCATTTTTCCGTGGCACCGGCCGTAGCCGAGGCGGTGGTTCGCCAGGCGATCGCCGCCGGGGAAGCGCGCACCGAGATCGACCCGACGTCCGTGGCCGAGAAGGTGCGCCGCTTTGTTTACGAGCAGCGGGATTGACGATGTATGATGTCGTCATCGTGGGCGCCGGAGCGGCCGGCTGTGTTCTGGCCAACCGGCTGACCGCAGACTCCCGGCGCAGCGTTTTGCTGCTCGAAGCCGGGGAGTTCGACAAGCGGCGAGAAATTCGGGTGCCGCTTGGCTGGTCGTTCCTGTGGGGCAGCGATGTTGACTGGGGGGAAAAGACGACGCCGCAGGCCGGTTTGAACGGCCGGGTAGTCGATCAGCCGCGCGGTAAAGTCATCGGCGGTTCGGCTGCCATCAATGCCATGATCATCGCCAGCGGCCACCCCGAAGACTACGACGGCTGGGCGCTGGCGGGGAATGATGGCTGGAGCCACGCCGATCTGCAGCCCTACTTTCGCCGCGCGGTCGACCAGCTCGAGCCGGATCTGCCCCCGTTCCGGCTGCCGGTGGAGGAGCGCTTCCTGCAGGCGGCCGGCCGCCTGGGTCTGCCGCGCGAAGAGACGATCAGCTACGGTTGCCCGGAAGGGTTTGGCCGCTACCTGATGACCATCCGGAAGGGACGCCGCTTCAGCCCGGTGGACGCCTACCTGCAGCCGGCGCTCTACCGCCCCAACCTGACCGTACGCACCGGCGCCCATGTCCTGAACCTGCTATTCCAGGAGCAGCGGGTCGTCGGCGTGCGCTACTACCAGGATGAGGAAGTGAGGGAGGTGAAGGCGGCCCGCGAGGTCATCCTCTGCGCGGGGGCTTTTCACAGTCCCCAGATTCTCCTCCTCTCCGGCATCGGTCCGGCGGCCGAGCTGCGGCGCCTGGGTATTCATGTGCGGGCCGACCGGCCCGGGGTTGGCCAAAATCTTCACGACCATCTCCTGGTGCAGGTTTACGGGGAAGTTCACGGGGAGTCGATTCTGGAGGCGGACCGGGTCGGCCGCTACCGCCTGCCGTATCTGCTGCGCCGGGGGCCGCTGACGTCCAACGGCGTCCCGGCCGGCGGCTTCTGGCGCTCTCAGGAAACCCTGCCGGCTCCCGATATTCAGTTCTTTTTTCACCCCGGACTGCACGAAAAGTTGGGGCACAAGGGAATCGGCATCTCCCCGGCGCTGCTCAATCCTCAGAGCCGGGGTTCGGTGCGCCTGCGCAGCACCGATGCCCTCCACGCGCCGCTGATCAATCCCAACTACCTCTCTGAAGACGTGGACTTGCTCGCGCTGCGAGCGGGAGTGAAGCTGGCCCGGCGTCTGTTTCAGGAGCCGCCCCTGCGGGAGGTCATGGGGCGCGAGCTGGCTCCCGGAGCGGAAATCACATCCGACGAGGCGCTCGACGACTTTATTCGGACTGCCGCCGAGACGGTATACCACCCGGTGGGCACCTGCAAAATGGGTCCGGCCGGCGAAGCCTGGTCTGTCGTCGATGCCAGCCTGTCGGTGGTCGGAGTCGAGGGGCTGCGGGTGGTCGACGCGGCGGCCATGCCGACCGTTCCCCGCGGCAACACGCAGCTGCCGGTGATGGCTCTGGCGGAAAAGGCGGCGGAGATGGTCATTCGTGGATAAGCTTCCTTCCACTCCAGATTGGGAGCCGGCTAACAGCGTGACCGGGCGGCTGCGCCAGTACCGGCCGCGCAAAATCTGGTTTCGCCGCTGGACCCGCCGGGCGGCCGTGTCGGCGATTTTACGCCCCGCGCCGGAAAGCCGGCAGCCGGAAATCCTGCTGATCAGGCGAACCGAGCGGGACGGCGATCCCTGGTCGGGGCACATGAGCTTCCCCGGCGGCCGGATGGACCCGGAAGACGGCACGATTTACCGGACGGCATTGCGGGAGCTGTGGGAAGAAACCGGTCTGGAAATCGAGCGTCTGGGGGACTGCATCGGACGGCTGTCGGACGTGGCGGCTCGCCCCTGGCGGCCGCTCCGCCGGCCGCTGGTCGTTTCGCCGTTTATCTTTTCCCTGACGGGAGCCCCGGACTGGCGGCTTGACCCGCTTGAAGTGGCCGAAATCGTCTGGGTTCCGCTCCCTTTTTTTGCCGATAGGGCCAACCGGCAGACGATGACCTGGAGCCGCGGCGGGGTATCGATTCCGCTGCCGTGCTACTGGTACAATGGCTTTCGGATCTGGGGATTGACCCTGCGCATGCTCGACGAGCTGGTCGCGGCCGCCTATCCGGCGGATGGGCTCACCGGCCAGGGGTTCATTCATCGGGGAAAGTCGGAAAATTAACCACTTATTGATACGAAACTGCTAGAATGCTTTTCGCCATGTACTCTCCTGAGCTGATTGTCGGTCCCACCGTTTTTGATGTCATTCAACGGGAAGAATGGAATGGGCTTGCAGCCCAGGGGATGACCCTGACCCCTTTTCAACGCCACGATTACCAGGCGGCCTGGTGGCGCCATCTCGGTGTCGGGGAGCTCATCTCGGTGGCCGTGCGCGACAGCGGCCAGAACCTGGTCGGAATCGGCTGCTTTAACCGGCGCGAGGATCGGCTGGTTTTCAACGCGACCAAGGAAGAAACGGATTATCTCGACCTGATCGCCCGGCCGGAAGAGGCCGAGGCGGTCTGGACGGCGGTGGTCGATTGTCTTTTGAGCGAGCGCTGTCCCGCGTGGCAGGTGCTGGACTGTTATAACATTCCGGCCGCTTCCCCCTCCCGACAGGTCCTGCCTCGACTCCTCCAGAGTCGAGGCTTTGTTTTTGCCGAAACCCGGGCGGAAGTCTGCCCGATCATCGATCTTCCCGGCGATTTCGAGGACTATCTGGCCCAGCTCGACAAAAAACAGCGGCATGAAATCCGTCGGAAAATGCGGCGGGCTTTCGGAGCCGATGCCGAGCTGGAAATTATCCGGGATCCCGCCCAACTCCACGCGGCGGTGGACGATTTTCTCGATCTCCTGCAGAAGAGCACGGCGGAGAAATACGACTGGCTCAACCCCGGCCGGATCGCCCTCTTTCACGATGTCGCCGAGTTCGCGCTGGGGGAGCGGTCTCTGCTGCTCATGTTCATGGTGATGAACGGCGAGCGCATCGCCGGATTGTTTAATTTGTGTACAGATGATCGCGTCTGGGTTTACAATTCAGGTATCGACACGACCCGCTACGGCCAGTTCAGTCTCGGGGTTGTCCTGACGGCCCATGCCATCGAGCTGGCGATCGGCAAAGGCTGCCGCTATTTCGATTTTTTGCGGGGGAACGAGGATTATAAATACCGATTTGGCGCGCAGGATGCAGAGATTTTCCGTTTAACCGCCACGAAAGCCGGCTAACCGAGAGCAGCCATGAGGAATCGATTGACCGAAGTAAATCAGTACGGAATAAAACGGATCGCCATGCTCAGCGTCCATACCTGTCCCCTGGCCATGATGGGGGGCAAAAAGACGGGGGGTATGAATGTCTATGTGCGCGATCTGGCGGCCGAGCTGGGCCGGATGGGGATTCAGGTCGACGTCTTTACGCGATCTGAAGACGACTGCCAGCCTCGTATCAAACACGACCTTGGGTACGGCGCGCGGGTGATTCATATTCCTGCCGGGCCGGAAGTGCCGGTTCTCCCGGCCGAGATCATCGACTATCTCGACGAATTTGTCGAGGGGGTTCTCCGATTTGCCGCGGAAGAAAAGGCGAAATACGATCTCATCCACAGTCACTACTGGCTTTCCGGCCTGGTAGCCGAACGCCTGCGGGCCCGGTGGGAGCCCACCTATGGGCGCCACCTGCCCATCGTGCAGATGTTCCACACACTGGGCCACATGAAAAATCTCATTTATCCGCGGCCGGAGGAAAAAGCCCCCCAGGCCCGGATCGACGGCGAGCGCCATATCATCAACCACGTGGCCGACGCGGTCATCGCGGCCACGCCGGCCGAGGAAATCCAGCTCGTCTCCCTGTACGGCGCCGATCCCGGCCGAATCGTCATAATCCCCCCGGGTGTTGACCTCAGCCGCTTCCACCCGCTCGATCGGGTGCAGTCGAGGCAGGCCCTCGGCATGCCCTGTGACGGAAAAAACATCATGTTTGTCGGCCGGATCGAGCCGCTGAAGGGGATCGATACCCTGATTGAAGCGGCGGCGATCCTGCGCGATCAGCAGCCGGAAATCATGGCCAATACCTGTTTTTCCATCGTCGGGGGTGATCCCTGGGCGCTCAATCCGGAGCGGGAGATGGCCCGCTTGCAGGCATTGCGCGAGGAACTGGGGGTGACCGAGCTGGTCGGATTTATTGGCGCGAAAAATCAGAATGACCTGCCGAAATACTACGCAGCGGCAGAAGTCGTTGTGATGCCTTCTCACTACGAGAGCTTCGGACTCGTCGCCCTGGAAGCCATGGCCATGGGAACCCCGGTCGTCGCCTCGGAAGTCGGGGGGCTGGCCCATCTCATCAAAGACGGGGAAACCGGCTTCCACATTCCCCCGCGGGATCCTGAAGCCCTGGCGGACCGGCTCTGTCTGCTTCTCAGCGATCCTGTCCTGCGCGCGGCGCTCGGCCGCCAGGCCCAGGCCTACGCGCGGCAGTACGATTGGAGCCGGATCGCCGAGCGAATGATTCAGTTCTATCAGACCCTGCTGGGCGAGCTGGCGCTCCAGGGACCGCCCCTCCATGCCTGTCTCTGCTGCTAGGGGCCCGCTTGGAAAATCGGCGTGATCCTGGACCTGCACCACGCACAAATCACCATTCCACCCGGCAGTGAACCGGCGGCGAGGGCGTTCTACTGCGATTTATTGGGATTCCAGGAAATTGAAAAACCGGCCGCTCTCCAGCCCCGTGGCGGGCTCTGGCTGCAGGTCGGCGATCGGGAGGTCCATCTCGGGATCGAAACCGGGAACCTGCTGAGCCGTTCTCGCGCCCATCTGGCCTACCTGGTCCGCGATCTGCCGGCCCTGCGGGATCGTCTGGACGCGGCCGGGTATCCGACGAGCAGCCAGTTGCCAATCCCCGGCTACCGGCGCTGTGAGCTGCGCGACCCCTTCGGCAACCGGTTGGAGCTGATCGAGCGGACCTGAGCGGCCGTCGATCTGGGAGTCCTGACCGGTGTCCTGCAAAAAAAATCAGCCTGGGAGCCAGCTCTTCAGGGTGATTCCCCTGGCTTCGAGATTCCCTTCTCCGTGGGCCGATTCCACGATCTTGAACTCAAAGATATGGTTGTAGCTGGGGAGCTGGTTCTTATCGAAGTCGCGGGGGAGCTGGCTGTCGTTGAAATAGGCGGTCAGGTAGGGAGAATCCGGCCGTTTGGTATCCGTCACCCACAGATTGGGATTGATGTCGCCCAGGAAGCGGACAAAGCCATAATCATTTTTGTGAAAATAGCAGACACCGCGCACGGTTGAGCCAAATTCACCCCAGGCGGCCTCTGCCCCCCCATTTTCGGCCGGCACCAGGGAAGGGATCAGGAATCCCGATATGAACAGATCGGCCTCCTGCCGCAGCAGGCGCGATCCATTGTCGAGGACGAGAACCTCGACCCGGCAGCCCTTGGCCTGCACCGCTTCGACGACGCGGGCGAAGTCGCCGTCGCCGGTGGCCAGGACGATGCGATCGAGATTTTCCGACTGCTGCAGCAGATCGACCGCCATGTCGAGATCAGCATTTGCCTTCCCGTAGCGCTTGCCCGATTCGTCCTCGAACCAGCGCACTTCTTTGACGATGACCTTGTAGCCGAAATCGCGGAGGACGGCGTAAAAGCGCTTCACTCCTTTGTCGTAAAGGGAATCATTCCTGGCCCGCTCGGAGTCAAACGTGACGTAGGCATTGAGGCGAAAAAGCTCGGCACCGTCTCGAGTGGCAAATTCTCGGAGAACATCATAGCGCATCCGCTGTCCACCGTTCAGATACATGTTGGCCGTGTCGACAAAAACGCCGACTCGCATTGAAGTGGATTTTTTTAGCATAAATTCCATCGGGAGTCCGTCGATATTGCTTTTTAGTTGACCAGCATCAGGTTGGGGGCTTTCTCATCCGCAACTGTCCAGAAAGTATAGTCGGCCCACTGATCCGGTTCAAGTTTGCTAAGATAACCAATGGAAAGTCAGCAGCCCCTGATTTCTGCTACAATCCGAAGGAGCAGCTGTAGCAGGAGGCAGCATGACCAAAACGATCGCAATGGAACCGCGCAAGCGGATCGCCCTGGTGGCGCACGACAATAAAAAAGATGATCTGCTCGAATGGGCCCGCTTTAACCGGGGCACACTGGGCCAGCACCGCCTGTACGCGACCGGGACGACCGGCTCGATCCTGGTGGCGCAGCTGGGTCTCGAAGTCGACCTGCTGCAGAGCGGTCCTCTCGGGGGCGACCAGCAGGTCGGCGCTAAAATCGCCGAGCAGGCGATCGATTTCCTGATTTTCTTTTGGGATCCGCTGGCGGCCCAGCCGCACGATCCAGATGTCAAGGCGCTGCTGCGGCTGGCCGTGGTCTGGAATATCCCCGTGGCCATGAACCGCACGACAGCCGATTTCATCATCTCCTCGCCCCTGATGGGGGCCCGTTATGATCGGCGGCTGGTCGATTATGATGATTATGTCAACCGATTTCAGAGAGACCCTGAGCCAAACGACCTTTAACCCGATTCTCATCGTTATTTGCGCTTTAACTTTTCACCATTACAATCACCTCAGGCAGCGAACGACTTTTCCCGTAGATTAACAACCCGACCGCCGCGCCGGCGGATCTGGCAGAGCAGCAACCCGAACTGCCGGCCCCAAAAAAGCCGCAGCAGGCTGAAGTGAAGGAGAGATACATGTTTAAGGACACCAAAGATGTCCGCGAGCGGTTTTCAGAGCAGAAATACATCGCCTCGGATAATATCGCGACGGTTGTTTACCTGGCGCAGTCCCTGTGCAAGCCGATCCTGGCCGAGGGACCGGCCGGGGTGGGGAAGACGGAGCTGGCTAAAGTCTGGGCCTCCTCGACCGGCCGGCCGCTGATTCGCCTGCAGTGCTACGAAGGGCTGGATGAAAGCAAGGCTCTGTACGAATGGGAGTACGCCAAGCAGATGCTCTACACACAGCTGCTCCGGGATACCCTGAAGGATGTTCTGGGAAATGCCACCAGCCTGCGCGAGGCGGCCGATCGCCTGGCCAAAGAAGACAACGTATTCTTTTCCGAAGATTTCCTTCTGCCCCGCCCCCTGCTCACCGCCATGATGTCGGACGAGCCGGTTGTCCTGCTCATCGATGAAATCGATCGGGCTGATGTCGAATTTGAGGCCTTCCTGCTCGAAGTTCTGAGTGATTTTCAGGTCAGTATCCCGGAGCTCGGCACGATCCACGCCAAACACCAGCCGATGGTCCTGCTGACCAGCAACAACACCCGGGAGCTGAGTGAAGCACTGAAACGGCGCTGCCTGTTCCTTTTCGTCGACTATCCCAGCTTGCAGGATGAATTAAATATTGTCCGGCTTAAAGTCCCGCAGCTGGCCGAGGAGCTGGCCAAACAGGCGGTCAGCGTCGTCCAGGAGCTGCGCCGCATGAACCTGCGCAAGATGCCCAGCATCAGCGAAACCCTCGATTGGGCCAAGGCGCTGGTGACATTGAATGCCAAGCAGATCGACAAAGAAACACTGGAAAATACGCTGACGGTATTGTTGAAATATGAGGCCGATGTGCAGCAGGCACAGCGGCGCATGGGTCACTAACCCGGGTCTATCCCTGGCAGCCGGCCTCTGGAAAGGGGGAACGGCCGCCTGTGACCGGTCCAGGAGCAAATTGGAATGGATGATCGGGTCATTGAATTTATTCGAGGACTGCGCGCGGCCGGCGTCCGCGTCTCGGTCGCCGAAAGCCAGGATGCCCTGAAAGCGACCCGGGTGATCGGGATTGGACACCGGGAGCTGTTCCGCGAAACGCTGCGGGCCACCCTCATCAAGGAAGTGGACAGCTACGAGGCATTCGATCAGCTCTTCCCCCTGTATTTCAGCGGCGGCGAGCCGCCGTTCCAGAACGCCTTCGACGACATGTCTCCGGATGACCAGGAGATGCTGCGCGCGGCGCTGCAGGCGCTGAGCGGCCGGCTCGACCAACTGCTCGAGTGGCTGACCAGCGGCAGCGGCCCGACTAAAGAGGAGCTCGAACAGCTGGCCGAGATGGCCGGCCGGCGCTGGGCCCGCACACCCGAAGATGCCCGCTGGATCACGCGGGAGATGATGCGCGAGCTCGGGTTCGACCGGCTGCAGGAAAAAATGGCCGAATTGATCCAGGCGCTGCAGGCGATGGGGATGAGCCAGGAGGCCATCGAGAAGCTGCTGGGAATCGTAGAAGCCAATCGCGAAATGCTCGCCGACTACATGGCCCAGCAGGTCGGCCTGCAGATCGCCCAGGATCGAGCCGAACGGCCGGATGAGCTCTATGATTCCGACCTGATGGGGAAGGCCTTCGATTCACTCAGCGATCAGGAAAAATTGGAGCTGCGCCGCGAGCTTTCACGGCTGGTCAACCAGCTCCGAACCCGCGCCGCCCTGCGCCGCAAGCGGGGACAGAAGGGGAAGTTCGACGCCAAGACGACCGTGCGTCACAATCAGCGATTCGGCGGTGTGCCGTTTGAACTCCATTGGAAAAAACAAAAACAAAAACCGAGCCTGGTTCTCCTCCTCGACGTTTCCGGCTCCCTGAAAGACACCGTCGATTTCGCCCTGCGCCTCATCTACGAGCTGCAGGATCAGGTTTCCAAAGTGCGCTCGTTTGCTTTTTACGAGGACCTGGCCGAAATCACCGATATCATGAATCGGGTCAACGCCCGGCACGACGATGACATCTACACGCCGGTCCGCCTGGCGGTGCACGGCGGCCCCTATAAAACCAATCTCGGGCGCGGCCTCGAAATCTTTTTTGACCGCTACCTGGCGGCGGTCAATACGCGAGCGACGGTCATCGTCGTCGGGGACGGCTGCAACAGCTACAATCCCCCGCGTTCGGATCTCCTGCAGGACCTCCAGCGCCGCTCCAAGCGGTTGATCTGGTTTAATACCGAGGATCCATGGAACCGCCAGGACGACAGCGATATGGATCAATATGCCCCATACTGCGACGCGATCTACCCGGTGCGCAATCTGCGCCAGCTGTCGGCAGCCGTCGATAAACTCCTGGCCAACGGATGAACGGGCGCGGCGGGGAGAGGAGCCGTCGGAGGCCAACCGGCCGCGGAGGGTCGTACCCCTCCTACCCGGGACAATGAGCCATGGATGATCGGATCGTCGAATTTGTGCGCGGACTGCGGGCGGCTGGCGCGGCGGTGTCGACGGCGGAGGAGATCGACGCCTTCGAAGCGGTGCGCCTTCTGGGGGTCGATCGGCGCGAGATTTTCAAAAGCGTTCTCCGCGTGACCCTGATCAAAAATAAGGGGGATTTTCCGGTTTTTGAGGAGCTGTTCCCCATCTATTTCAGTCATCACGATCTGGCCCTGCAGGATGCGCTCGAAGATCTCTCGGCGGCTGATCAATCGCGCCTGCAGCAGGTGCTGGCTTCCTTCGATGAACGGCTGAACCGGCTTCTCTCGTGGCTGCTGACCGGCGAGGGCCCTTCCGCCGAGGAATTAGAGGCTTTACTGGCCCAGTCCGGGCTGGATTGGGCCACCTCCAGGGGTTCGTCGATCTGGGTGACTCGCCGCATGCTGCAGCAGCTCGGCTTCGGCCAGCTCGAGGAAAAGCTGGCCCAGCTGGCCCAGGAGCTGCGCGACCTGGGTATGTCCGGAGATTTGATTCAGCGGCTGCTCGGGATCGCCGAAGCCAACCGGGAAATCCTGATGGATCACGTCGCCAGCCGGGTCCGGCTCGAGATCTCGCGCCGCCAGGCGGAGCGGCCCCGCGATATCCAGGGGCCGGATCTCATGCAAAAGTCGTTCCAGGCCCTGTCAGCCCAGGAAATGGCCCTGCTTCGCGAAGAAGTTCAGCGCATCGTCAACCAGCTGAAAACCCGGGCGGCTCTGCGGCGCAAGCAGGCGATTCGAGGCCGGTTTGACGCCCGGGCAACCATCCGGCGGAGCCAGCGCTATGGAGGGGTCCCACTGGAGCTGCTGCACAAGAAAAAGAAGCTCAAGCCGGATATCGTCCTGATTTTTGATGTCTCCCGCTCGATGCAGACCGTTATCGAATTTTTACTCCATTTTGTCCTGGCCATGCAGGACCAGGTCTCCCGTCTGCGCACATTCGCCTTCTACGACAACCTGGGCGAAGTGACGGCGATTGTCAAACAGGCCGATCGCCGGGAAATGACCGGTGTTTTTTCCCAGATCCAGAGGGGTATTCCCGGCTATTTATGGCGCACCAATCTCGGCTACAGCCTGCACACGTTTTTTGACCGTCACCTGGCCGCCGTCAACAGCCGCTCCACGGTGATTATTATCGGGGACGGCCGGAACAACTACGAAGATCCCCGGCTCGACCTCGTTCGCGAGCTGCAGCGGCGGGCCAAGAAGCTGGTCTGGTTCACGCCGGAAAACCAGCAGCTCTGGGGAAGCGGAGACAGCGACATGAACCACTACGCCGCCGCCTGTGACGAAGTCTACCTGGTGAGAAATCTCGGCCAGCTGGCCTCGGCCATCGATCATATTTTCCTCGAATAATCCCTTTCCGGCCGACCGTTGCCCCCGTTTTACCTTCGGTTAATATCAGAATAAAGGCCATTGGACCCCCTTTCCGGACGTGCTACACTCCGGGGATGCGATCGTGGAAATGGCTTGTTTTTCTCCTGGCAGCCTTCCTGCCGGGTTATTTCTTTGGTCCTGGTGGAGCTCTGACCGTCTCAGCGCAGGATTCCGCCTCAGACATGTTCCAGCTGATCAACGGCTTCCGGCAGGAGCTGGGACTGCCGCCTTTTCGCTACAATGCCACCCTGGCGGCGGCGGCCCAGCAGCAGGCCAGCTATCTGGCCAATGCCAATATCTATTCCCACACCGGATCCGGCGGTACTTCCCCCCAGGACCGGGCCACAGGCCTCGGCTACCAGGGTTTCGTCGTCGAAAATATCGTTGGTGGGACCAGCATGACCGCCAAACAGGGGCTGACCTGGTGGATCAACAGCCCGGTTCATTACAACACACTGGTCTCCTCCCGCCATGTCGAGGCGGGAGTCGGTTATGCTTTCGGCAATGGGCAGCACCGCTATACGCTCGTGGTCGGCCGACCGGCTGACACGCAGGCCGGCGGCTCCGGGGCGCGTCGAGAAGCCCAGCCGGCCCCGCTACGGATCGAACCGATTATCCTGGCCTCGCCGAGAGAAGACGGGTCAATCGTTCACACGGTCGGCGTCGGCCAGGCGCTCTGGTCTCTGGCCGCCTACTACGATGTGCCCCTTTCGGACCTCCTCCTGTTCAACAACCTGACAGAGGACAGCTTCCTGCAGCCCGGGGATGAAATCACGATTCGACTGGCCGAAGGGCAGGCGCCGCCGCCGACTCCAACGCCTCCCTTCACCCACATGGTCAGAAAAGGGCAGACCCTCTGGACGATCGCCGCGATCTACAATCTGAAATTATCCGACCTCCTGTATTTTAATGGGCTCTCCGAAGGCGCTTTCATTCAGCCGGGACAGGAGCTGGTCATCCGGCTGCGGGAAGGGCAGCTGCCGCCGCCGACCCCGACCCCGCAGCTGACCTATGTCGTGGAGGAAGGGGATACCTTCTGGGCCATCGCGATCCGGTACAATCTGGCCCTGGAAGAGCTTCTGGCTTTGAACCAGCTGTCGGAAACCGATCTGCTCCAGCCCGGGCAGGAGCTGCGCATCCGGCGGCTGGAGCCGACTCCTTTTCCGCCCACCTTCACACCGGCGCCGATCACACCGACCCCAATCAGGACCCCGGAAACTCCTGGGCAGGCGGCCGCTGCCGAGCCGCAGGATGGCATCGCTGTGAGCCGGGCAGCCGGCCCGACGGCGACACCGCCGGCCACCCGGGAGGGAAGCCCGGCGGCCGAAATTACCGGCAATGCGGCCGGCCTGACCCTGCTCGGATCGGGCGCGGCCCTGCTGGCCATCCTGGGGATCGGCCTGATCTGGGTGAGCCGCCGGAACCGTTCAGAGCTCTAATCTTCCTCGAGAAACCGGTGGGTTTCAGCCTCTTTGACGATGAGCTGGTGGATGGGCAGCTGGTCGATGTACGTCTGGCGGAAGTGGGAGTCTTCCGGAATGAGCCGCCATTTGCGCCGCATTTCTCCATAGGCTTCGCGGTAGCTGGCCAACGCCGCCGCCTGCCGGCCAACCGCCGCCAGGGCGCGGCCGTGCCAGTAGAGGACGCTCTCGCCAACACATTCGGTAATTTGGGTGAAGCCGGTTTGGCGGTAGATTTTCAGACCTTCGCTGGCGAAGTCGAGGGCGCGCTCGAGATGATAAACCTGGTCTTCGGGCATGGTCGACCCCAGGCCGAGATGGGCGATGGTGGCCTGCACGGCCGCCGCCATGCTGAACTGCCGGCTGAGCAGGGGGCGCTCCCGGGTCAGCACCAGGACGGCTGCGGCTTCCCCGAGGGCGCTGTGCCAGTGCGTGAGCCCTCCCTGTTCGTTGTGCCACATAGCGCGAACGAGGGCGCGGGCGGTCCGCACAATGTCATTATTTAAGGAGCCGGTTTGTTCGACGGGATGGTCGAGTGCCTGCCCGGCCGCTTCAAACGCTCCCTGAAGGATGAGAATATGGGCGATGTAGACGAGGGCGATTGCTTCGACGCCGGTGCCCTGCCAGAGCCGCCGTCCGCTGATCAGCTCTTCTAACCCGGCCTGCAGATCCCCCAGGTAAATCCCCCGGACCATTCCCTGCAGCATGGCGGCCTGCGCCTCGGCCAGCCGGTTGCCCGTTCGCCGGGCGAGCTGCCGCCGCCGCTCGTGATAGTCGGTCAGGGATCGGTAGTAGTCCCCGGCCCGTTCGGCCCGGAGACCGGTCTGTTTCAGAAGCTCGATTTCGGCTTCCTTGTCATTTAATTCCCGGGTCAGGGGGTAGGCCTGATCGAAATAAGGCTGGGCTCTTTCCGGCTCGTCAATCCAGTCAAACGTGGTCCCCAGCCAGATCAGGAGGTAAACCTCCGCCTGCCGATCCCCGATTTCTCGGGCGATGAACAGCGCCCGTTCGGCCTGGGCAACCGCCTCCGGATTCCCACGGAAGCGGCCGAGGCGGGCCAGAGCCATCAAGCTTCTCATTTCGCGGAGTCGATCCTTGGCCTGGACGGCCAGCTGATGCGCCTGGTTGGCGAATTCAAGGCCGCGGATCAGATCCGCCTCCTCGCGCCAGGAGGAAACGGCCGGCTGCAGCAAGATGGCATCGATCAGCCGGGAACGTTTTTTGAGCCGGCCGGCCAGCTGCAGCAGGGCGGCGGCGTCCCGCTGCGCTGAAGGGCCATCCCGAAGCCGCTGTCCAATCGCCAGCCGCCGGGAGAGGACGGAGAAACGCTGGTCCAGGTAGGCATTTTCCCCCTGTTTTCCGGGCTTCTGCTCCAACAGGGCGGTGAGAATGCCGTCCGCCTGGTCCAGGAGAGCGACGCTTTCCTCGTCGGCATGGGCCTGTTCGGCCGTTTCGGCCGCCAGCAGCAGGTAGCGAAGTTCCCGGGTCTGATCCCCCGCCCGGTGAAAGTGGTGGACGAGGAGACTCGCCTGGAAGCGGGTATCCTCGCCCAGGAGCTTTTCGAGGGCCAGCCCGGTCTGCCGGTGCAGATCCCGCCGCTGCTCGGTGAGCAAACTCTGATAAACCACGTCGCGCAGGAGAATGGAATGGAAGCGGAACTCCCAGCCGAGGTGGGGGGTAGGCTGGACCCGTGCGACAATGCCTTCTCGCTCAAGCAGCGCGAGCGGCTCTTTTATTGGAATCGGGTGGGGCAGATTTTCGAGGACCTCTGTCCAGAAGTGAGCCCCGGCGACGGCCGCCTGTTGGAGCAGTTTCCGGGCATCCGGCGGCAGCAGGTCGAGCCGGGCCTGGAGCAGGGACTGCAGGCTCGAGGGCAGTTCGAGGGAATCAATCTGTTGGACCAGCTGCCAGCGGCCGGTCTGCGGCATCTGCACGAGGGCTCCCTGGCGCATCAGCGATTGGAGGAGCTGTTCTAGAAAGTAGGGATTGCCCTCGGCCCGGGTCACCAGCAGCGCCTGCAGGTCATCGGGGAGAGTATGCCGGCCGACCGCCTCGCCGATCAGGGCATGACTTTCCGTCGCTCCCAGGGGGTCGAGTTGGATATGCTGGTGACGGCCGGGAAAACGCTCTTCGATTTTCTCGAGGAGGGATCTGGCGCCACTCCGCGACAGGGGCAGCTCGGGCCGGGTGCTCAGGACGAACAGGATCGGATAATGCCGGAGGGCCGGCAGGCAGTAATTCAGACATGCCAGCGAGGTTTCATCTGCCCACTGTAGATTTTCGAAAAGAATCACGACCGGTGCCAACCGGGAAATCGCCCGCAGGTAGCCATTGGCCTGATGAAAGAGCGTCTGCCGCTCCAATTCCCCATGGGTCCTTTCGAGGGCGCTGCGGGGCATGTCTTCGGCTTCCAGGAAGCGATCGTAGGCCGTCTCGTCCGTCAGATTGGCGGCCGCGGCGCGGGCGGCCGGCCGGCCGTCCATCCCGAAAAAGCGGAGCAGCCACGGTAAAAATTCAGAGGCAAGGGCGGGGTCGAGGGCCCGGGTCTGGGCCTCGATTTGCCGGCGGATGGCCTGGGAATCTTCCCCCTCACGAATGCCGAAATAGCGAAACAGGAGGGAGCGCCACAAGGCGAAGGGGATCGATTGTTCATAGGAGCGGCAGCGGCCGTGCAGCCAGGTGATCTGCGGAGAGGTGGCTCTTTTCGCGTTGAGGGCACGCCGAACCTGTTCCATGAGCTGGGATTTACCCATGCCGCGGGCTCCGGACAGCGTGATGACCCCTCCCTGGCGGAACTGCCGGAGCTCCTCGATTTTTTGCAGGACCTGGTGGACCTCCCGTGGACGGGCCAGCAGATCACCGCCAAAAAAAACCGGGCTCCGGCTCTCTTCGAGCCGGGGGGCGAGTGGCTGATAGACCGGCATCAGTTCGGAAAAACCACGCAGCCGAACCGACCCGATTTCCCGCCAATCGAACCGGCCGCTGATCGTCTCGTAAGTAGCCTGACTCACCCAGATCGCTCCCGGGGCGGCCTGATTTTCGAGGCGCGATGCCAGGGCGATCGCCCGCCCCATGGCCGTGTCTTCCTGGTGCAGGCGCTCATCTCCGACTTTGCCGACCACCACCTCCCCGGTATGGATGCCGATGCGCAGGCGGAGCGGCCCGCTGAAGCCATCCAGCTCAACATTTAGCGAGCGGTCGAGCTCACACATTTCCTGCATGGCCAGGGCCGCGAGAACAGCCCGTTCGCTGTCGTCCTCGTGGGCTCCCACCGAACCAAAAAAAGCGACCAGGCCGTCGCCGCGAAATTGATCGACCCGACCGCCGAAGCGGTAGACCTCGGCGCCGAGCTTTTGCAGCAGGTTTTTCATCAGCGTGACCCATTGTTCCGTGCCCAATTTTTCCAGGAGCTCGGTGGAGCCGCTGATGTCGGCCATGAGCACGGTCACCAGCCGCATTTCGCCTGGCGCCGGCGGCTGCGGCTGGGGACCGGCGCCGGGGGCCTTCAGGGGGCGGCCGCAGCGGCCGCAAAAATTGAGGTCGGGGTGGCTGGCAAACCCACAGGTTGGACACTGGATCATAGGCCTGGTGCTCCGGCCGCGGTGAAATCGGCCGCGGTCGCCGGAGGTCGATTTAGAGGGCTTCGAGTGCGCGGCGGAAGCGTTCGGCGAGCGCTGTCGCCACGGTGACCGCCATCTGGGCGTCGCTCTGCAGCAGTTCGAGGAAATCGGTACGCATGAGGATCAGGCAGTCGGTCGGCTCCACGGCCAAGACCGTCGCCGTCCGCGGTCCTTCGGCCAGGAGGGCCAGCTCCCCAAAAAAATCGGTCGGCCCAAACTCGTTGACGACCACGGCTGTGCCGTCGAGCCGCTCCCGAATCGCCTCTGCCCGGCCGGAAAGCACCACGTACATGCCGACCCCCAGACTGTCCTGGGTGACGATGCGCTGACCGGCCTCGTAGCTGCGGCGCACACCCATCCCGGCCAGGCGCCGGCGCTGCCGGCGGGTCAAACCCTTAAAAAGGGGGACGTGATCAATAAAGGCTTCGAAATTATCCATGTCTGCTGCAGTTTAATCGGAATGGGCCGCCCGGTCATTGGGCAACCTGGCCAAAAAGTCGGTCCTGAATCCGTCTATCTTATTCATCGAGCAGATAAACCGGCTCCCGGTAAAACCGGATCGCGTTCTGGCGAAGTTTTTCCTCGAGGAGCTGGTTCAGCCACCGATTTTTTTCGTGCAGCGGCTTATCCGAGCGCAGCACGGACAGATCGGCGTTGAGGCGCAGAATGCGCCCGGGGATGACAAACCGGGTAATGCCGGCCGGAAAATAACGGCCGGAAATGGTGACCTGCATGACCTGGGCGACCGAATAAGCCGGAAAAACGACGAGGGTGGTCAGGTCGGGGTACTCGGCTCGCAGCAGGTGGATGTCGCGGTCCAATGTTCGATCGACCGTGGCCGCTTCAATGTAGGTTTCGGTGAGGTGGTTGAGGGCGTCGAGCCGGTTCACTCCGGCCGCCGGCTGCACCAGGTAGGCCCGGTCGTCCACCGTGTGCAGGTAGCACATCGCGCCGTAAGCGAACATATCATCGGCCGCTTTTTCCGGGTCGACCGGCACCAGGAAAATATCCGGCATCGCCTCCAGGATGGCCAGGAGCCGCGCCAGATCAATTTTGCGGACGACGTGGTACCAGGTGTGCAGGTCGAGCCCATCTTCCGACGAGCTGACCTGGACAATGGCGTGGGGAAAGCCGAGTTTTTTCATGGCCGCGGTGCGGGTGGCGCCGTCGAGCACCATGTACTTGTCGTCTACCTGGGTGACAATTGGCGGGTTGCCCAGAACCCCTTCCGCTTCCAGCCGGGCCGCCAGTCGATCGACCCGTTTTTGGTCGATGCTTTCGTGGGGGAAGATCTTGTCCATGGGGACGACCTTGAGCGGGAGAATATTTTCGATGCTGATCTGCTGGAGGATTTCGGCGACCTGTTCGGCGGTGCTGATGGCCGCCTCGCGCTGCGCATCGGCCGTCCGCGCGCCGATGTGGGGAGTGGCGATGACCCGCTCGTGTTTGATTAAAGCCGGATTGACGGCCGTTTCTTCCCCATGGACGTCGAGCGCAGCGCCGGCGATCTGCCCACGATTCAGGGCATCGAGTAAGGCGGCTTCGTCGACGATTTCGGTGCGGGCGGTATTGATTAAAAAGGCCCCTTTTTTCATCTGCTGGATTTCATTGGGGCCGAGTAAACCGATCGTTTCCGGCCGGTGCGGGACATGGATGGTGACAAAATCGGCGCGCTGAAGGAGATCCCGCAGGTCGACCGATTCAATGCCCTCCATGTCGAGCTCCGGGGTCGGCCGCCGCTGATTGACGAGCAGCCGCATGCCAAAGGCGCGCGCTCTGAGGGCGACCTCCCGACCAATCCGGCCGTAGCCGATAATCCCGAGCGTTTTTCCGGCCAGGCCGGTGCCGGTCAGGCTGCTCGCCGGCCGGGATCCCGCCTGGAGGGCCTTCTGCGCCTGGGGAAGCTGCCGGGCGATGGCCAGCATGAGGCCGAATGTGTGCTCGGCGACGGCGAGGGTCTGGACGCCGGGGGTGTTGACGACCTGGATGTGCCGTTCGCGGGCGGCTACCACGTCGATATTCTCCAGGCCAGCGCCGATCCGGCCGATGACCCGGCAGTTGGCCGCCTTGTGGATCAGTTCGGCGTCGATAATTCGTTGCCCACCGGTGATAAACGCTTCATAATGGGGCAATCGTTCCATGAGGGCGGGGCGTGACAGGCCGGGTTGCCGGTCGACCTCGCCGACCTGCTCGAGCAGTGAGATGGCCTCGTCGGGCATTTCTTCCGTGACGAGAATGCGGGGCATGCGGTCCTGGGTGCTCATAAAGCGACTGCCTGGCAAAAGTACCTCTGGTCTGATTGCGATCCGGGCGGCCGGGTGATTTTCCCTGCTCGTCGGGCCAGCGATGGCGGCCGGAGAGCCGGGCCCGGTTCCATGGATACTACCATCGTGAAACGGGTAAGACCAGCAGGGGCCGATGAATCCTCCGATTTGTTTGGGTGGGGGTAAAGGCCGGGTCTCCCAAAACATTTACAGGGTGAGAGTGAAAGATGAACCAGCTGCTGTTAATTGGAATTCCGGTTCTGGGTGGTATCGCCGTCGTCCTGCAGGCGCGTTTTATGGGGACGCTGGACACCGTTTTTGGCACCGTGGAAAGTGTATTCATCACCTATTTCGGCGGTGGGGTGATCATCGGACTGATCATGCTCCTGCTGCGCGGAGGAAATCTGGGGGGCTGGCACCAGGCACCCTGGTATGCCTACCTGGCCGGGCTGACCGGATTAATCATCGTCGGTGTGATCGGCTACGCGGTCCCCCGGTTGGGTTTCGTGGCGACGTTTGCCATCGTAGCGGTGACCCAGTATGCCCTTTCGGCCCTCTTCGATCACTACGGCTGGCTGGATTCGGCGGTTCGGCCGCTCGATCTGGCCCGCCTGATGGGGATGGCTCTCCTCTTGATCGGTGGCTGGCTGATCGTCCGCTAATCTTCTACTTCTTCGAACTCTTTTTCGCGGTTCAGCAGGTCATTTTGTGAGATAAAGGGAATAATCAGCTGCGCTTCGACTCCGGGCCCGTCCGGCCGGTTGAGGAGCTGGCATTTGCCCCCGACTCCCCAGAGAACGGAAGCGACCGTGGGCAGGCCGAGCCCCATGCCCTCGATTTCACCGGTGAAACTCTTTTCCGACTGGTAGTAAGGCTGCCAGATATGCTGCAGCTGTTCGGGCGTCAGGGAGGTGCCGTTGTCGAGTATGAGGACGGCGGCCGATCCTTTCTCGGCGGCCGCTTCGAGATTTACCAGGACGTCCGGACTGTGGTCGGGGTGGAATTTCTTGGCATTTTCGAGCAGCTCCCACAGAATCACTTCCATCGACTCCTGCGAGAGCACGAGTGCTTCCTCAGCGATCGCCTCGTCGAGCTCGACGGTGCAGGACTTGAGCTCGAGCGCCTCACCCATTTCTCGGGCCGCCTCGGCGACCATGCGCAGGGTGATTTGATTGCCGACATGGGCGAAATTCGGCGTGTCCAGGTAGCGGAGAACATCCTCCACCGCTCCCCGGAGCCGCTCCCCGTGCTCCAGTGCCGTCGCCAGGAGCGCCTGCACATCCTCCGCCGATAATTCCGACACGTAGTTGGCCAGAAATTGAATGCCGCTGTACATGCCGATCAGGGGCGTACGCATTTTGTGGTGGATAGCCCGCTGGAATTTCCACATATCCTGACGGACGGTCATCTGGTTGGTGACGTCGCGCAGGCTGACCACCCAGACCATCTGGCTGCCGGAGAGGAGGTGGTCGAGGGTGTCGACCTGGAGCCAGAGAGCCGGGGCGTGCACCGTCTCCGGCCGGACGAGATAGCGGGCCTCCTTGTTTTCGTTCCAGCCCGGCCAGGGGTCCCAGCTCTGGGCCGATTCCCGCTGGTAGCGCCCCTGAACGAGTTCGGTAAACGTCTGGTCGATCGGGGTGTCCATCTCAACCGGCAGGTTGAGATAGAGCCGCGCCTGGTGGTTGGCGAACACCACCTGGTCCGAATCGTTGATCAGCAGGTAGCCGTTTTCCGACAGCTCGGCCACCAGCTGAAACTTGGCCTTTTCATCCATCAGGCGGCGAAAGCGATTGAGGCGGGTGATGGTGCGCACGCGGGCCCGCAGTTCGAGACTGTCGTAGGGTTTAGGGATGAAGTCGTCAGCCCCGGCCTGGATCCCCTCCATGCGGGCGTGCCGATCATCAAAGGCCGTAATCATGATAATGGGGATCTCGGCTGTGGCCGGATTTTCGCGTACCCGGCGGCAGACTTTAAACCCGTCCATGACCGGCATGCGTACATCGAGCAGGATGAGATCGGGGCGAAAGGACTCGATCTTGTCGAGCGCCTTGCGGCCGTCCTCGGCAAATTCGAGCTCGTAGCCCTCATCCGCCAGGAGGCGGTGCATGTGATTGCGCATGAGGGCCTGATCGTCGACGATGAGAATGCGGCTTCTATAACTCATAAATCACAGGGTGGTAGCCGTGTTGTCGTGCATGACCCGGGATTGGTTAGAGCAAAATATATCCTATTCCCTGGAATTCTGAAAGGAGTCGCCTCCGGGGGCCCCGCCCCGCCCATTTCCCCTCCGCGCGGTCGGATTCAGCGGCGATCACCCATCGAAAAAATCGACTGTACGCGTTTCGCTCACCATTTCGGCAATCCAGGCGAGTACCTCCTGGTGGCGGGGATGCTGCTGGTAAAGGGCCAGTCCATCCAGATCGTCAAACCGCGTGATGAGGGCAACGTCAAACGATCGATCGGAATGGGAAACATCCTCGCCGACCTCGATCTTCCGCAGGAAAGGGATGGCTCCTCCCAGGGCGCGCAGCCGCCCGGTCAGGGCGGAGCGATTGGCGGCGGTGGGGTTTTTCAACTTGAAGAGGACGATGTGGATCAGCATGAGGGTCTCGAACGAACCGCCCGCATCGTTTAAATCAGATCGCCTAAAAATTCGGCGACGATGCCGTTAAAAACATCCGGCTGCTCCATCGGCGGCAGGTGGCCGGCATTTTCGACGATAAAGAGATTGGAGTCGGGCATGGCGGCGTACATTTCCTGCGCTTCGGCCAGGGGAACAATCTGGTCGTCCTCGCCGTGAATAATGATGGTGGGAACCTCGATCGACGAAAGGAGCGGCCGGGAATCCGCCCGTTCTTTCATCCCCCGCAGAGCGGCAATCGCCCCCTCAGGCGACGTCTGCATCATCATCTCCCGTACATAAGCCACAATTTCGCTCTCCGGGTCGAAATTTTGGGGGGCGAAAAGGTTGGGCAGCATTTCGTCGACGAAAACATCGAGCCCTTTTTGCTTGATCTTCGAAATCGCCGCATTGCGGCCGGAGCGGGCTTCTTCGCTGTCGGGCGCGGCCCGGGTTGCGGTTAAAATCAGCCCGCTTATGCGCCGGGGAAACTGGCGTACCAATTCCATGGCGACGTAGCCCCCCATCGATAGGCCGCAGACGACGATCGGTTCATCGATTTCCAGGCTTTCCAGCAGGTCAGCGCACTGCTGGGCCATCAAACCCATGGTGACGGTTCCCTTCATGGGGTCCGACGACCCGTGACCGGGCAGATCCGGCGCGATGATGCGGGCCATGTCGTACAGATCATCATACTGGGGCACCCACATCAGGTTGTTGAAGGGAAAACCGTGGATCATCAACATCGTCTGGGGGCCGCAGGTGTCCATGTAGGCCATTTGAAAGTCAGGTTGGTTGCTCATGAAACCTCCACAGGGGTCTGGTCAGTGGGTGGGACGCTCTCTCGGGATCGACCGTTTCAAGCGGCACCGGCCGCCGGCCGATCGGCTGGCAGGTAATTCGAGTAGGCCGGTGCTGTGCCGGCGGCCAGCCGAATCGTCTGGTGATAAATATCGACCGTATCGTGGATATCGCGGCCGTATCCCCCGGCCATGGTAACCACGACGGGCAGCCCACGGCGGGCGCAGCCCTCGAGCACCAGGCGATCCCGGTCGGCCAGCCCTTTTTTGCTCAGGTTTAACCGGCCGAGGCGATCCCCCTCGAAGGGATCGGCGCCGGCCAGGTAGACGACAAAATCGGCATGGGCCCGTTCAAAGGCGACGGCCAGGCCGGAGCGAAGCGCCTCCAGATAAATGGCGTCACCGACCCCGGCATTCAAGTCGATATCCAGGTCGCCGGGGATTTTCCGCGCCGGAAAATTCTGGCGGCAGTGGATGGAAAAGGTGAAGATCGTGGGATCATCTGCCGTCAGGGCGGCCGTCCCGTTTCCCTGGTGCACATCACAATCGATGATCAGGGCCCGCCGGATGGCTTTTTCTCGCTGCAGAACCCGCACCGCAACCACGGCATCGTTGAAAATACAATACCCCTGCGGCCGATCCCACTGGGCGTGATGGGTGCCGCCGCCGGTGGTGGCGGCGATGCCCTCTGTTCTGGCCGCGCGGCCGGCTGCGATCGTGGCGCCGACCGTATGGCGGACGCGCCGGGCGAGTTCGGGAGAAAGAGGCAGGCCGAGCTCCCGCTCCAGCGCCGGTGGGAGGGTTCCCGTTTCAATCTGGGTGACATAGGTCTCGCTGTGGGCCAGCAGCAGCTGGCCGGCGGCTGCTGCCGGGGCGGGGATCAGCTCGACCCCGGCCGGATCATGCTCGAGCAGCCGCTCGCGGAGCAGGCGGTATTTATCCGTGGGAAAGCGATGATGGGGCGGCAGGGGAAACGTCCAGTGGTCGTAGTAATAGACCTTCATCGCGGAAATGTAACCCATTCAATCACCCCTGACAAATCAGCCGCCCGGTGGGATCCCCCCGTCTGAAAGGTCCGGCCGGCCCGGCCGGTTCTCAGCGGCCGCTCTCGACCGGATCGTCCCCCCTGGCCAGGGCATAGGGCATCGCGTCCGTATTGTAAAACCAGCCCGCCCGTCCGCGGCGGTCGATGGCGATCAATCCCCCGCGCCCTTTCTCCCCCAGCCGGCTGGCCAGCCGCTCCAGCGCTTCCCGGCAGGCCGCCTCCGGTTCCGTGCCGCCGCCCATGAAATCGCAGACCTGTTTGCTGATGACCACTTTCATCAGGGATTCGCCGTGCCCGGTGGCGCTGACAGCACCGGTCAGATCATCGGCGTAGCCGCCGGATCCGACGAGGGGGCTGTCCCCCACACGGCTCGGCAGCTTATGGCGGGTGCCGCCGGTTGAGGTCGCCGCGGCCAGGTGGCCCTGGTGATCGATGGCGACCGCCCCGACCGTGTCTCCCATGGCCCCAGGCACCGTAAAAATTTCATGCGTTTCGTATCCGGCCTGTTCCAGCAGGGCTGCCAGGTTCTCCCGCTCTTCCTCGGTCACCAGCGCTTCATT
This sequence comes from Promineifilaceae bacterium (SeqCode), assembly GCA_041568735.1. GTDB lineage: Bacteria > Chloroflexota > Anaerolineae > Promineifilales > Promineifilaceae > WTJY01. The sequence continues at coordinate 2,814 of JBFFZG010000001.1, read as the reverse complement.
GCTCACCCGGGGGAAGCCGATCTGGTCGGCGAAGCGGCCGGCCCCCTCCCCGACAAGCAGGGTGTGTTCCGTATCCGTCATCACCCGGCGGGCCAGGCTGATCGGATTCTGCACCCGCTGCACGGCGGCCACGGCGCCCAGGTCGAGCGTCCGGCCGTCCATGATGAGCGCATCCACTTCGACGATGCCGTCGGTATTGAGGTAGCTGCCAACCCCGGCATCGAGCACCGGGGCGTCTTCGAGCACGCGCACGGCCGCCTCGACGGCGTCCAGGGCGGAGCCGCCGTCCCGCAGGATTTTTTGCCCGGCGGCTGCCGCCGCCCGGCACGCTTCAATGCCGGCCTGGAGCCGGGCTGAGGTCAGATCCCAGGCGCCGGCTCCTCCGTGAACGATGATGACGGGTTCCATAGCCGATGTTCCTCTGGTTCCCCATGGTTTTTTCGGCACTGCAGGTGGTCCGCGGCCGGCCCGGCGCGGGGGAATCGCCGGTCGGTTCAAATTATATGCGACTGCCGGCTGATTTCCAGCCCACCCCTTTGGATTCGTGGTATAGTTTCGCCCAAATATTGAGCGAAGCGGCTGTTCGCCCGGCATCCCTTGTCCCGGCAGCTGGATGGGGCCGGCGGCTGAGCTGCTCCTGGCCTGGACATCTGCCCATGACGACTGCCATATTAATCGCCACGCGGAACAAGGGAAAAATAAGGGAATTCGCCGACATGATGGGCGATCTCGACATCGAATGGTTGAGCCTGGATCAGCTGGGAATTGACCTGGAGGTCGAGGAGACCGGCACGACTTTTTCGGCCAACGCCTGCCTGAAAGCGGCGGCTTATGGGCGGGCGGCCGGTATTCTGACCCTGGCCGACGACTCCGGCCTGGAGGTTGACGCGCTCGCCGGGGCGCCCGGCGTCTACACCGCCCGCTACGGTGGGGAGGATCTGTCCCATGAAGGGCGGTATCGATTCCTGCTCAGGAACATGGAGGGAGTAGAAGAGAGCCGGCGAACGGCCCGCTTTCGCGCGGTCATCGCCCTGGCCGACGGCCAGGGGGAGATTCTAACGACGGTGGAAGGAGTCTGTCACGGCCGGATCGCCCTCGCCCCCCGGGGCAATTTTGGCTTCGGTTATGATCCGGTATTCGAGCCGGATGGGCAGGGCGGCAGGACGATGGCCGAACTGCCGCCGGCGATCAAGCACCAGATCAGCCACCGCGGCCGGGCCATCGCCGCCCTCACCCCCTGGCTGAGGCAGTGGTTTCAAGAAAATTGAGAACGAGCCCGCTGATCTGCTCGGGCTGTTCGAGCTGCATCATATGGCCGGCGCCGGGCAGCAGGTGGAGGGCGGCTCCCGGGATTTCGGCCGCCAGCGCTTCGCTCATGGCCGCTGGCATGAACTTGTCGATTTCGCCCCCAATCACCAGGCAGGGCAGGGCGATCTTCGTGAGACGTCCGGTGGTCGAAAAACGGCTGCAGGCCGTGTAATCGGCCGTCAGGACGGCCGGTTCCTGGTTGAGAATTTTCTGCCGGTGGGCCATAATCAGCGCCGGATCGGTCCCCCTGGCCCAGGCATAGCGGGCGAAAAAATCGGCGTAAGCCGCCAGATCCCGGTCCAGCCAGGTAAAGATCTGGGGATTGACCGGCATTTCGCTCCCGGTGCCGATCAAAATGAGACCGGTCAGCCAGGGGGGCTCCTCCAGGGCGAGCTGCTGGACGATCGCTCCCCCCATCGAGTGGCCGGCCGCGACGAAGGGGCCCTGGTCGAGCTGCACGACCAGGCGCGCCAGGAGGCCGGCGGTTGACTCGATGGTTGTGGGCGCCGGCCCATCCGACCGGCCGTGACCGGGCAGATCGATCGCCACTACCTGGCGGCCCGGCAGGTGGCGCAGCGCTTCAGGCCAATCGCGGTGATCGCAGCCGGCCCCGTGGAGCAGCAGGAGGCTGTCTCTCCCCGGCTCCCCATGGCGCGAGAAGTAAATTTTCTGTCGATCGATTTCCACGAAAGGCATATCCGAAGTATAACAGGTGGGCACGCCGCTTCCAGCGGCGTTCGGCGATTTGTCTCCAACCCTTCCCGGAGACCAGGCCGCCTGCTGAAGGCGGCTTCCATGCCCGTTCCTTTGAAATGAAATTGAAATTGAAAAACAAGGAGCGCGGCCGCCGTCCGGCCGGTCCGGTGAGCGATGTCGTCGGGTAATCGGGGGATTAGCGCCGTTGTCCTCCCGTTTTACTCCCGCTAGAATCGGCTACTTCTCGGAATCATGGAGAATCAATGATGGATCAATTTATTATCGAAGGCGGCCGCCGCCTCGAAGGTACGATTCGCGCCAGCGGGAACAAGAACGCCGCCCTGAAGCTCATCCCGGCCTGCCTGCTGACCGGTGAGGCCGTCACCCTGCACAATGTCCCCGATATCCAGGATGTCCGGGTCATGCTCGAGATCCTCCGCGATCTTGGGGTGGAGGTCAGATCGCTGGGAGACGGCAGCTGGCAGCTCCACGCGGCCGAAATTCGGAAGACGGAGCTCGACGGCCAGCTGGCCGGTCAGATCCGTGCCTCTTTTGTATTGTCCGGCCCGCTCCTGGCCCGCATGGGGGAGATCATCCTCCCACTTCCCGGCGGGGATCGGATCGGGGGGCGGCCGCTCGACACGCACGTGCGCGGGCTGCGCCTGCTCGGCGCCGAAGCGGATTTTATCAACGGCACCCGGCTGCGGATCCGCGGCCGGTCCTTGCAGGGAGCCGGCTATCTGCTCCAGCCTGAGCAGAGCGTCACCGCCACCGAAAATACCCTGATGGCCGCCGTGCTGGCTGCCGGAG